>JBKJSE010000016.1:0-6143 GCA_046595925.1 Archangium sp.
ATCTCGACTGCGCTCGATGCGAACGGTGGGTCTGTTCCTTCGGACGAAATCGCCGGCGAAGCCGGTCCCCTGCTCGGGATGATCGGTGTGCGCTCCTTATTTCGATCAACCCTGCGAGCCCAGTCGAGGGGGGCACCTGCCGCGCGAAGCTGAGGTAATCCCTCGACTCCGCTCGGGAGGACCGGTGTGCGCTCGTCATTTCGATCAACCCTGCTCTCGGGAGGACCGTGACTACTCCTCAGGAGCGTGAAGCTTCTCGAGGTACTCATCGCGAGTGACGAGCCCTGACTCGATCAACAACTCGAGCAGCACCCGAAGCGCCCGCACCTGCGAGGCGTTGATCTCCTCGAGGCCGTCGATCTTCTCGCGCAGCACGGCGATCTCCCGCTTGAGCTGAGCCTCAGCCAGGCTGGGAATCGGAGTCGCTGCCACCACCGCCACCGGCAATTGCATCGCCGGCATCTCGGCGGTCGTGCGCGGTGGATCACCCAACAGTGAATCAAGCTCGAAGCTGGTGTCGGTCTTCACCGCTCGCAAACCAGAACCACTCGAGGCCGCGACGACGGGCAACGAGGGCAGGGCAGGCGCTGCTTCGACGTGTTCACCGAAGTAGTACTTGCGAATCGCGCGCTCGATGGCCGACGCGGTGGCCACCGTGGGCATCACCTTGAGGTTGGTGGCGAACTCCAACGCCTGCAGGTGCTCGACGTTGGTGGGGTCTGACGTGGCGATGCTGATCGCGCGCGCGGCGGGGTTGATGGCCAGCGGAAAGACCCCGTAGCGCTCACACAGATCGAGCCGCAGCCAGGTCGGTGCAGCCTGATCGAGCGGCATGGTGTCGAGGTCGACGGACGGCAGCTCGAGCTGCCTTGCGAGCACCAGTCCAATGGCGGTCTCGGTGACGAAGCCGAGCTCGACCACCGTTCTTCCCAGCCGACCGCCCCACTTCCGCTGCTCATTGAGCGCGGCCTTGAGCTGCGTCTCGCTGATCAGCCCCGCCTCGATGAGCAAGTCACCGAGGCGACGCCGTCTTCCGGGAGGAGCCATCAGTTACGGCGCCTTCTCCTCGCGAGCCGGCGGGTCGAACTTCTTCGACTCGGTCTTCTCGGCGGACGTGGGGGGCTTGAGGCGGAGCATCTTGTACGTGCCCTGGCCTTCCTTCACGGTGAACACCGCGGCCATACCGACCGACTTGGTGCTGTCGTTCATGTCCCAGCCCATGGTGTCGGCGGGGCCCGGGTTCAGGAAGAGCGACTTGGAAGCTTCGCCTTCCTTGGCGAGCTGCGTACCGTCGGCGTCCTTGGTGGCCCGGCCGCCGGCCTCTTTGATGTTCGAGAAGACGCCGAAGGCGATGTTGCCCTCGCCGATGGCCCTGGTGATCGACTCGTCACCGACGTTGCCGCCGGCGCCCGCGAAGTCGAGCGCCTGGTTGCCGTTGCCGTGCGGAGGACCGTGGGCGACGAGCGCGACCGGGGTCTTCGCTTCTTTCGCCGTGCGAACCACTTCTGCGACGGTGGACTTCACGTACTGGCAGCCCGTCTTACAGTTGATGTAGTTCGGGTCGTGGTAGCCGGGCAGCGAGACGAGCGTCAGCTCGGGGAACTGAACGACGCGCACCTCGTTCAAGTTCACGATGTTCGGGTTCTTCGCGCGGGCGGCGGTGAGGCCGTCGGTGTACTCGGCGCGGCACTCGCGGTTGCCGATGATGACGAACACGGGCAGCTTGGTGGCGCCCAGCTCTTCGAGCACGCGGCCGATGCCGCTGGCCACTTCGCCCACGTCACCGGTGACGATGATCGCGTCGGCCTTCTCGTCCTGGAAGAACTTCACGTACTTCTTGATGGCCAGAATGTTGAGGCCGGAGTCTTCATTGACGGGACCCAGCACGCCGAAGGTGAGGGCGCCGTCGGCGTCCTTGTCGGTGAAGGTCAGGGTGGCGCCCATCTGCTTGGCGGAACGCTCTCCGAACTTGAGCTCGCTGACCGGACCCGGATCGATGGGCGCGGCGCACTCCTTGTCGGCGCGAGGCTCGGCCGCAGGCGGCGGGGCGACGACCACGGCGGGCTTCACTTCCGCGGGCTTGGGAGGGGTTGGCTCCACCTTTTTCTCAGGGCAACCCATCAGTCCCAGAGACAGTCCCAGCGCAGCGGCGGCACATCGAAGCGTCTTCATCGCGAATTTCCCCCTCGCAAGTCGTTGAAAGGTCGACGCCTCGTAGCGGAATCAGACTCGCCGGTCCAGAGAGTTCGGGGTAGACCCGAGGGCATGCGCACGTTGCTGCCCGTGGTGCTGCTTCTCGGGGCCGGTTGTGCCCACAAGCCGTTGTCCGCCTCCTCGCTCGATGAGACGAAGCTGATCGCCTTCATTGCGCGCATCGAAGACGAGGCCGGCCCCAAGTCGAACGTCTTCCGCAACGACAACTCGTACAAGGATCGGCTCAAGCGCCTCGACGACAAAGAGGGCGATCGCCGCCTGGGCAACGCGCTGACCGTGGGCAGCCTCGAGAAGAACAAGGCGGGCGAGTTCGAGGTGACGCACCACACCATCTCGCGTTTCGAGGTGGCCGATTCGCTGCGCGCCAACACGCTCGCGCGGCTGCCCCGCCAGTCACCGTGGAGCGAAGTGGTGCACCCGGTCGAGGTCGCCCGCGTGCTCGAGAGCTTCCTGGTGCACGAGGTGCCGGCCAACGCGCCCGACTACGAGCGGCTGGCGGCCCTGGGCGCGGACACCATCGTGGAGATCGTGGTCGAGGAATACGGAATGCGAAGTGAGAAGGGCAAGGCCGGCGCGTACCTGGTGGGCTTCGCGCGCATGTTCCGCATCAACGGGCCTGAGCTGTACCACCGCCGTTTCTATTCGGACGATCTCGCCGCGGGTTTGGAGCCGCTCGATCCGTTCGCCGTGCGCAAGAACACCGAGCTGTTCGGTGAGCGCATCAAGCAGATGGTCACGGCGATCTCCGCGCAGGTCGCGAAGGATCTGACGCCCGAAGAGCGCAGAGAAGTGGCGCCTCAGCCGACCAAGCCGCGCGAGACGAAGCCCGTCCCGGCCGCAGACGATCCGCTCTGAACTTGAACTCCCTCTCCCTGCGAAAGCGGGGAGAGGGTTGGGGTGAGGGGCCTACCCGCTCAGCTCAAACGGCGCCGCCTGCGAAGCAGCCCCACGAGCCCGAACACCAGAGCCCCGACCGGCCCACCAGAAGCACCACACCCGCACCCGAGATCCGTGGTCCCGCCGCCCCCACCGCCAGAACCACCACCCGCGGCCGACCCACCCCCACCGCCACTCCGCCCGCCGCCACCACCCGTCGACGTGCCACCACCACCACCACTCGAGACGATGTCAGCGCAGAAGTTCAAACCACCGACGTTCTGACACGCCGTCTCTGGGGGACAGTTGAACGGCGCCATGGGATCGCACGGAGCGCGGCAAACCCCCGCCAGACACTTCGTCCCCGCGGAGCACGCATGAACATCGGGCTGCGTTCCACACGGCCCGTTCTCGGGGCTGATCTGATCCTGGCAACCGCAGATGCCCTGACCACCCGCCATCGACTGAACGCAGCTCGAGCAGGCGCCCGCGAGGTTGATGTTGCAGGCCTCGTAACAACGCCCGAGGTAGCAGGTCAGACCCGTGTTGCACCCGCCGGTGTTCGTACACGCGGCGCATGTGCTTCCTTCGCTGCCCGGCATGCAGACGCCGATGCCGCTGATCAACTGGCACGACTGCCCGGTTCTGCACGAACCCGACTGCGCCGGATCACAGCGAGCCCTGCATACCGTCGACGTGCTGCCGACACACGCGAGCCCCGCGCCGCAAGCCGCCAGCGTGTTGCCGATGTTGCCGCACGGCTCGCCCTCGGTGCCGATCTCATCGGAGCAGGCGCACGCCCCGCCATTGGCCAGCGAGAAGCACGCCGAGCAGGTTCCAGGCGCGAGTGGGTTGCAGCTCGCGCGGCATCGGCCGGCCACGCAGCTCAGGCCCTCAGCGCAGCTGGTGCCGTTGCAAGGCTGGCAGGTTCCGGGCGCCGACGAACCCGGCAGGCAGACGCTCGAGTTTCCCGTCGAGAGCGCCGCGCAGGTGTTCCCGGTACCGCACGCGGTGTTCGGGCACGCGTTGCAGAACCCGCCCATGCCCATGCCGTCGCAACACGAGCGGCAGTACGACAACGCGCTGGAAGAGCTCTCACGCGTGCACACGTTGCAGGCCTTGCACACGAGCGACACGGTGCACGGATCGCCGGTATCGCCGCGAGGAGCACAGGTTCCCCCATTGCACGTGTAGCCGGCCGCGCACTGATCGCCCGAGGAGCACTGGTTGGTGCACGTCATCGCGTTCGGCACGCAGAAGCCTTCAGGCTGTTGGCAGGTGTAGTTCGGGCCGCACTGCGCATCAGCGCTGCACGCGAGGCTGCAGAAGGTGATGCCGGTGTCGAAGCGAAGACAGAGCCCCGAGCTGCACTCGCCGCCGGTCTGGCAGAACTTGCACTGATCGGGCGCGCCGACTTGCGGCAGACAGGCCATGCCGACGTTCGCGGCCTGGCACGTGTTGCCCGTGGTGCACGTGCTGGAAGTGGTGCACGAGGTCGTGCAGATCTTCGCGCTGCCACCGCTGCGAGTCCGGCACACCCGGCCTCCACTGCACTGGGAGTCGGCCGTGCAGCTCTCTCCCTGCCCACCAGAGTCGCCCGGGTACACGGCGCACACGTCGTCGGTGTCGAGGCCGGTGAGCACGCGCTTCGACTCGGCCAGGTTGACGTCGGAATACATCACGGCGTTGGCGCTCGAGGTGTGGTCGAGGCCCATGAAGTGTCCTGCTTCGTGGAGCACCACGGACTCCATGTCGTAGGTGTTGGCGGTGAGGTTGTCGGACCAGCGCACGTTGTTGTTCAGCTCCATGTCGGCGTCGATGATCTCGTTGTTCGCCGTCAGGTAGCTGGTGGTGGTGATGGCGAGCTGGTTCGCGAGGTACGTCCACTGCGTGCCGCTGAGCCAGATGATGTTGTTGAACCGATCGTTGCCGTTCTTCGCGGCCGTGCCGGTGGGGGTGGAGAACGACCCGACCAACACCGTGTTCCAACTGGTGCTGCAGCTCACGCGGCCGACCGTCCACGCCGCGAACGCAGACGGGGTGCGAGTGACGAAGCTCGAGTAGCTGAGGCTGGGGTTGATGGTCATGCCGCCGGTGTTGTCGACCGAAGCGGCCATGCGGAACTGAGGCACGCAGCGGTTGCTCACGCACTGAGTGCCCATGGGACAGGCGGTGCCGCAGGGGGCCAGCGCCCATCGGCGGCCGCTGGGGTCGGCGAAGGTGGCGGTGGAGAACAGCGAGATCGCCAGCAACACGACGCGGGCGTTCACTTCGCACCTCCGGCCGCGCGAATTCGTTTGATGAAGTTCTCGGGCGTTCCGAGGAACTCAGGCGACTTCACCTGCTCGACGATCTTCCCGCTCGCGGGCCGTGCGAAGGCGAGGCCCGTGGTGTCGCGCACCGCGGTGGGCACGCCCTTGACCTCGGTCATGACGATCTTTCCCGCGGCCATGCCGCTCACCATGAAGGCCGAGGCTTCCCGCGGCGCAGGCTCGAGGAAGAGCACGCAGTCTTCACCTTCCTTGAAGGTCGCCGCGCCCGAGACGGCCTGGCCTATGCCGCCGACCTCACCGCCGGGCTGCTTGATGAGCACGAGGCCACCGGGCTTGCCCTTGATGGCATCGGTGACGCTGAGCTCGGTCCACGTCCAGATGGTGCGCTTCTCGGCGTCCCACGAGGCGACGGAGCGCACGACGCGCCCGCGAACGATCAACGGAACCCGCTGCGCCATCGCGTCGAGGGTCTCGTGCACGATGACGGAGGCGGAAGCGAAGGTGGCGAAGATGGCAGCGGCGAGCGCAGCCAGACGGAGCTTTGGGGAGTGCATCGACGTCTCCAGGAGGTCGACCTCGGGTGGCCTTGAAACGAGCCGAAGTCGAACGCTGAGCCTAGCGCAGCGCGGGTTCATCCTCGACCGCCACGTGAGGTACAGTGGCAATCGTGTCCCGACGCGTCGTCTTCTTCGTGAGCAATGCAGGTTATGAAGCCGCCTGGCAGACCGCCTCCACAGGCATCACCGCCGCCGCGATGGGCGACGAGGTGATCTTCGTCTT
>JBKJSE010000351.1:0-2581 GCA_046595925.1 Archangium sp.
CTCGTCGACCACGTACCCCTCAGCGCGGAGCAGCAGCGCCGTGGTGGCGCGCATGTTGCGCTGGTCGTCGACCACGAGGATGCGGCCCTTGCGCTGCGTCGGAGGAGCAGGAGTCACGAGGGCGACGAATAGCACAGCTGTCCGCTGCCGGCCGGGTTCAGATCCCTCCTGCCGTTCACGGCAGGTTCAGCCCCTGGTTCGCCGGAGCAGCCGTTCGTCACCCACGCGCAGGGTCACCTTCTCGCGATCGAAATATTCGGCCAGCGGAATGAGGAACTTCCGGGAGAGCCCGGTGAGCTCCTTGAAGGTCTGCGTGCTGAGCTTTTCGTGGCTGGCGAAGTGCTCCAGCAGCTTGCCGTGCAGCGCGGTGATGGCGCTCTTCGCGAAGAACAGCTCGCCTGCTCGAACGGCCAACCCCTGAGAGACCAGCGACTGGCCCAGCTCGATGACGCGCGCGCTGGGAACGCGCAGGGCAGACTCGAGCTCGAGCAGCGTGGGGGGCGAGAGCTGTTTGGCCTCGAGCAGCGCGGCCAGCTGGGTTTGATGCGCGGCCGCGGCCTCGGTGAAGGCGCGCCCCCGACCGGGAAGCCGCAGGAGCTCTTCGACCCGCTCGATTTTCCTGCTCTCCAGCAAAGCCAGCACCACGCGGGCGAAGACGCGCTCGGGAGGTTCACCCAGCCGCTGGCGCAGCTCTTCGCGCGGCATGCCCGCACGCTCGGCGTTGGCGCTGTGAAAGTGCTCGAGCCTCGAGAGTGAACGCGCCTCGAGCGCCTTGAGCACCTCGGCGGCGATGAAGCGGCGGCTTTCTTTCTTTCGGGTCGCGTCGCCCTGGCCGGCTCTGGGCTCCGCTCCGCGATCAACCAGCACCACTGCGCCCTTCGCCGACGCCCGCTCCAGGGCGCGCGCCACTTCTTTCTGCGTCGACTGCGCGCGCGCGAAGAGACCCGCTTCGTCGAGGCCGCCGTACCCCGCTTCGGTCAGCAGCAAACGCAGCCGCTCTTCCAGGGGCGCCTCAGAGAAGCGCTGCAGCCGCGCTGACGCCCCCGCGCGCCGCCTCGGCGGGTTGACCAGCAACACCCGGCCGCCCGCGAGCGTGGCGCCGCGCCCTTCGATGACGTGCGTGCCTCGCAGAATGAAGCGCTGCCCGGGAATGGCCGCGACCGGGGCAGAGAACCGAAGCTGGGCGAAGCAGCGCTCGCCGGGCCGCAACGACTCGACGTCGACGAGGCGCACCACCGCCTCGACCTGATCAGTGCCCAGCGTCACCTGCTGCCGGCTGCGTCTTCCCAGCGGCGCGTCGACCGAAGGCAGCAGCGAGAGCTCGACGTCGAGCACCTTGGCTTCGGGCAGCTCGCCTGCGCGGGTGAGCACCAGGCCGCGCCGCACCTGGGCCACCTCGAGCTCGGGCAGGTTCACCGCCACCCGGTTTCCGGCCACCGCCGCGGTCACGGTCGCGCCGTGCACCTGGAGCCCACGCACGCGCATCGGCCCGCCCAGCCCGGGGAGCAGGCTCACTTCATCTTCCGGCGTCAGCCGCCCCGACCAGAGCGTGCCGGTCACCACCAGGCCGAAGCCCTTGGCGCTGAACGCGCGATCGATGGGCAGGAACACCGGCGCATCGGGCCCCCGCGCGAGGTCGGGCTGGGCGGCGAGCTGCGCGACGAGGCGATCGATTTCAACGCGCAGCGCGTCGAGCCCTTCGCCTGACTTCGCGCTCACCGGCACCAGGGCCGCGCCTTCGAACGGCGTGTCGGCGACGAGCGAGCGCAGATCGGCCTCGAGCAGCTCGAGCCAACCATCGCCCAGGCCCGGCAGGAGATCTGCCTTGGTCACCACCAGCACGCCTTTGCGCACGCCGAGCAACGTGCAGATGTCGACGTGCTCGCGCGTCTGCGGCATCACGCCTTCGTCGGCGGCGATGACGAGCAGCGCGACGTCGACCCCGCCTGCGCCCGCGGCCATCGCCTTGACGAAACGTTCGTGGCCGGGCACGTCGATGACCCCGACGATCGCGCCCGAGGGCAGCTTCAGGTGCGCGAAGCCCAGCTCGAGCGTGATGCCGCGGCGTTTTTCTTCGGGCAGCCGATCGGTGTCGATGCCGGTCAACGCCTTCACCAGCGAGGTCTTGCCGTGGTCGACGTGTCCCGCGGTGCCGACGATCATGACCCGTGCCCGAACCGTTTGGCGAAGAGAGGACCACCGTTCACCCCGAGAGGGTCGGCCGAATCAGGAATCGAGAACCTCACCGGTCACCCCGAGAGGGTTGGCCGAAATAGGAATCGAGGACCCCACCGTTCGCCCCGAGAGGGTTGGCCGAAATGAGAATTGAGAAACCCACCGGTCTCCCCGAGCCCAGTCGAGGGGGCACTTGCCGCGCGAAGCAGAGGTAATCCCTCTCTCGGGAGGACCGGTGTGTTCCTTCACGAGCGCCGCGCGACGCGCACGGGCTTGCCGTCATCAGGCTCGAACCGCTGGTCTTCGACCACGTCCTGGTAGTCCCAGGGGAAGACGAAGAAGTCGGCCGACGTCACGCCCACGAAGTCGGGCTCGAACTTGCCCGGCCGGGCGATCAACGCCGCGC
>JBKJSE010000216.1:0-16521 GCA_046595925.1 Archangium sp.
CGGTACCCCCAGTTCGGAGACTGGCTCTCCACCCTCATCAAGGAGCTCAAGCCGCAAGGCACGCCCGGGCTTTCGGAACTCAAGATGCTGCTCGACCTGCGGCTGGGCCGGGTCACCGACTCCGCGCTCGAGGTGAAGGTGACCCGCAAGCTCCGGGCGCACGGCCTCGATACCTTCGTCGATCAGTTCAGCATCTACGACAACGGCACGTTCGTGATGCGCGTCGACTTCGCCTGGCCCGCGCACAAGGTCGCGATCCACGCCGACGGCTATCGCTGGCACCACCAACGCGAACGTTTCGACCGCGACGCTCGGCAACGATCATGGCTGCAGAAGCTCGGCTGGCGGTTCATCACCGTCACCAACACCACGCTCGAAGAGAGCGCGTGGCTCGAGGAGCTCGCGTTCCTCCTCAACCCTCAGTTCACCCTTTTGTAGAACGGCGAGACCAGCTCGCGCCAAATCGACCTCGTCCCCACGGGGTGCACGCCGACGGGCAACTTCACCTTCGACGACGGCTTGAACGTCCCGAAGATGCGATCCCACACGATCGTGTGGCAGCCGAAGTTCGAGTGGCTCTGCTCCAGCTCCGGCGAGTGATGGAGCGCGTGGTACCCGGGCATGTTCACCAACAACCCCAGCCCCCGCTCCGACACGCTCACGTTGGCGTGCGCCAGAATGCCCAAGACCGCCCCGAACGTCGTCGCGGTCACCACCTCGTCTACCCCCGCCCCCACCAACATCAGCGGCACCGTGCGAACCACGTAGAACAACACGTTGTCCACCGGGTGCGTGCGCAGCGCCTTGAGCCCGTTGAGCTGGGTGATCACATGGTGCGTGCTGTGGAACTGCCACAACAACGGAACGCGGTGGGCCGCGCGGTGAAACCAGTACGAGAAGAACTCCACCACGAAGAACGCCAGCGCGACCTTGAGCCCGAACGGCGCCGCGCTCGGCCACACGTGCGGAAGGTCGAACCCGAACCCCTGCCCCGCCAGCGCCGGCGTCAGCCACCTGGTGGCGAACGCGATCAACAACGCGCTGAACTGCGTGATGAAGAATAAGAACACCAGGTCGCGCCGCAAGCCGCCCGGCTCTGGCGAAAACAAGTGACCGTTCGACTTCTCGTCGGCAGGCCAGAGCCGCTCGATGAGCCAGATGAAGAAGATGAGGCCGAGCAACACGCACGACGCGTAGTCGACGCGCACGCCCCGCTCGACCAGCGCGCGTCGACCTTCATCGCGAAAGACGATCGAGGCGATCGAGGCCAGCAACACCAATGGCACGAAGCCGTACCGAATCATGCGCGACACCTCAGTACTCCGCGCGGATTCCCAGGAACGGGCGAATGGGCAGGTGCTGAAAGCGGCCCTGGTTCGGCATCACTGAGTTGGCGAGGTCACCTTCACCGTAGACCCACGAGAACACATTCATCGTGTTCGTCACGTTGAGCACCTCTGCGTAGAACGAGCACGAGAGCGGGCCGATGTGGAAACGGTATTCCCCGCGCAGCCCCAGCTCGAAGAAGAACGGATACCGGGCCCCCGAGGAGCGACCGAACACCGGCAACCAGAACTCGTTCGTCGCGTTCGGCACGAAGGTGTCGACCGGCGTGTACGGCCGCCCGGTGCGGAAGTTCGCGCGCGTGGTGAACAACCACTTCGAGTTCGGCGACCACGACACACCCGCCGAGGCGGTGAACTGCTGCTCCCACTGCACCGGGTACGTGCTGCGCGTGATCGCCAGCGGGTTCGAACGATCGGCCCGAAGCGCGCCGATGCCCGCGTTGTACGAGAACTGGCGGGTGCGCCCGAAGAGCATCAGGTCGAAGCCGTAGGCGAGGCCAGTGCCGTCGTTCGTGTACACCGGCAAGCCGCCCGCCTCGCGCGCCAGCACCACGTCCCTGTTGTCCGGGTTCACGACCAGGTTCGACATCCACTTGCCCCACCCCTCGACGCGCAGCAGCGCCTCGAACGGGAGCGGTTGCTCGATGGCACCGATCAACTGAGCGCTGCGCTCAGGCTGCAGGTTCGGGTTTCCGTACGTGGGGTCGAGCGCGAGCGGCGTCTGCAACGGCTGCAGCACGTACCCCCCCGAGAGCTTCACCACGGTGTGGGTCGGCAAGGTGAGCGCTCCGGCGAGCCGCGCTGACCCGGTGAAGACCTGATTCGTCACGTCGTACTGCCCGCGCAGCCCCGCTTCGAAAGCGAGCGGCTCGATCGGTACGAACGTGTGCTCCGCATACGCGGACAAGAGGTTGCGGGTGAGCGAGGGTTGAATGAGCACCGCCTGCCGCCGCGAGTCGACGATGGGCTCGCGCGCCCACGGCGCGACGCTGCGTGAATCAGCCACCGTGCCGGTGAGGTTCACTTGCCGCCACGCGTACTGCACACCGGCCGAGCTGCGGTTCTGCTTCGAGAAGACCCACTTCAAGTCGCCGCGCAACACCACGTCGTTGCGCAGCGCCTCGGTGGAGAGATCGATGGTGCCCTGCACGTCAGACGCGTTTTGATCTCGCACGTAGGCCGCCGTGAACGAGAGCTCGCTGTCACCGGGCAGATCGACCTCGTGCCGCAGGCTGACGATCTGCGCGTTGTTCGCGAGCTTCAGATCGCCGGCGAAGTTGATCAGCACCTCTTCGCCGGGCTTGACCACCAGGTTGAAGCCGTCAGACGCGTGCGTGAACGTCAACATCGTCAGGTGCTTGCCGCGCCGGTACGCCACGCGAACGAAGGCCTCGGTGATGTCGGGCGCGACCACGTTCTGGCCGAACAACTTGAACGCCTTGAGCACCGCGAAGTACGCCTCGAAGTAACTGCGGCGGAAGCTCACCACCGCCGAGAGCCCCTCGATTCCCAGCGGCACGTCGGCGCGCACCTTCGCGGTGAGCATCGAGACGTCGGCGATCACCTTCACCTTCTTCACGTCACCACGCACGTAGCGAATGTCGAGCACGCCCGAGAGTGCAGGCTCGTACCGCGCCGGCGCCGCGCCTGCGTAGAAGTCGGCCGAGTCGATCAACAGTGGGTTGATGATCGAGGCGAAGCCACCCAGGTGGTAGGGGTTGCTCAGCGGCACGCCGTCGATGAAGACGATCGTCTCGTCGGGCCCGCCGCCGCGCACGAAGAAGTTGGCGAGGAGGTCCGGGTCTGCCGCGACGCCGGGCAACTGCTGCACCACGCGCGTGATGTCTTCCAGCGCGCCGGGCGTGCGATCGATGTCCGCGCGGGTGAGCGAGAAGCGGCTGACCTGCGGTGAGCTGTCAGCGTCAGGCACGCTGGGGAGCAACCGGCTGCCTTCCACGCGCGTCTCGAAACCACGGCTCCGCACGATGGGGTAGCGCACCACCGTGCGCTGGCCGCTCTTGAACACCTCGGGGAAACCCTTGAGCGCGTAGCCTTCTTTCTCCACCGTCACCCATGCATCACCCACCGGCAGCGCATCGAAGGTGAGCGAGAACCTGCCCTGCGGGTCGGTCTTCGTTTCCTTCTCGCCCAGGCTGACGGCAGCGTCCCCGATGGGCTCGCCGAGCTCACCGCCGACGACCTCACCTTGCAGCGTCCACGGGAGTACGGGCGGTACGAACTCGATCGCCAGCTCGATCACCGAAGGCGCGTTCACGCCGTCGACCTTCGCGGGAATGAACTGGCAGGCCTCGAGCGATCGATACGCAGCCCCCGAGAAGACCAGGCCCGGCGACGAGATGATCGCCTTGTCGGTCACCTTTCCATCGGGGCCCACCGTGATGCGCAGCACCACCGTGCCCTGAATGCCGCTGGTCCGCTCAGAAGGCGGGTACTCGGGAGCGCCGGTGCACTTCGCGGAAGGCGGTTCGATGACCGGCCCGGCGTCGAGCGTCTCGACCCCTCCGTCGGAAGAAGGCGCTTCGAGGCCAGCGTCTTCGAACGCCCCCTGCGACAGGACGCTGGCGACCAACAGGGCGAGCATCATGCGTTCAGGGCGAAGGCGGCGGAGGGGGAGGCGGTGGCGGTGGCGAGTTTGCGTCGCCCCCCAGCGGCGGCGGCACCACCAACGGCTCGACGGGCACGTTCGCGCCTTCGATGGCCGAGATGCGCACGGGGCCCTGCTCGCGTGAGTACGTGTAGACGGCGCGGCGGCCACAGGCCTCAGCGAGGTACTGCGCGCCCGACTTCGAGACGGTCGAGAGCTTCACCTGGCTCTCGGAACAGCCGAGATCCCGGCCCGCCTGCTTGCGGATGTACTTGTTCTTGTTGGCGCCGCAGCCGACGGCGAACAGCGCCAGCGCGAGCACCATCAGATGACGACCGGACCACGCCATGACCACCTCCACGAATGAGCTGGCCCGGTTGTACCAAACGGAGGGGGGATTAAGTGCTGCAACGCACGCCCCGTCACGCTACGAGCGAGCGAGCATGGCGCAGCTGCTCACTTTCGACGGTCACCCGCTTCACCTTGAAGACGTCACGGCGATCTCCCGGCGGGAGCTGAACGCCAGGTTGTCGGGCGACTCCACCTTTCTGGCTCGCATCGAAGCCGGCGCCGCTCACGTGGCGCGCACTCTCGCTGAGCGCGGCGTCATCTACGGGGTGACCACCGGCTACGGCGATTCGGTCACCACGCCGGTGCCGCCTGAGCTCGTGCCTGAGCTCGGTCACCGCCTGTTCACGTACCACGGCGTCGGCCTCGGCCCCCCGTTCGGCATCGCAGAGACCCGGGCCATTCTCGCGGCCCGGTTGCAGTCGTTGTCGCAGGGGCTGTCGGGCGTCAGCGTGGTGATGCTGCGCCAGCTCGAGCTGCTGCTCGTCGAGGACATTCTTCCCGTCATTCCGCAGGAGGGTTCGGTCGGCGCCAGCGGCGATCTCACCCCCCTCTCGTACGTCGCGGCGGTCTTGTGCGGCGAGCGTGAGGTGTTCGTCGACGGCGTGCGCAAGCCGACCGCCGAGGTGTTCAAGGCCAGGGGCATCGCCCCGATTCAGCTCAAGCCCAAAGAGGGCCTGGCGATCATGAACGGCACCGCCGTGATGACGGGGCTGGCGTGCCTCGCGTTCGAGCGCGCGGTCGGCTTGTCGCGGTTGAGCTCGCACCTCACCGCGATGGCCTCGGCAGCGATGGGCGGCAACCCGCACCACTTCGATGAGCGGTTGTTTCAGGCCAAGCCGCACGCAGGTCAGCAGCGCGCCGCGGCGTTGATTCGCGAAGATCTCGCAGGCTCGGAGCGCAGTGAGTCGCGCCTGCAGGACCGCTACTCGATTCGCTGCGCGCCGCACGTCATCGGGGTGCTCGAGGACACGTTGCCGTTCCTTCGTTCGTTGATCGAGAACGAGCTCAACAGCGCGAACGACAATCCGTTGATCGATCCAGAAGATGGCCGCGTGATGCACGGCGGGCATTTCTACGGCGGTCACATCGCGCTGGCGATGGACACGCTCAAGAACGTCGTCGCGAACCTGGCCGACCTGATGGATCGGCAGATCGCGCTGCTCGTCGACACCCGGTTCAACCACGGGCTCCCTGCGAACCTGAGCGGCGCGACGGGCCAGCGGGCTTCGGTCAGTCACGGGCTCAAGGCGCTGCAGATCGGCGCGTCGGCGTGGACGGCTGAGGCGCTCAAGCTCACCATGCCTGCGTCGGTGTTCTCGCGATCGACCGAGTGCCACAACCAGGACAAGGTGAGCATGGGCACGATCGCGGCGCGTGATGCGCTGCGGGTGCTCGAGCTGACCGAGCAGGTGGCAGCGGCTCATGTGGTGACCGCGCGGCAGGCGGTGTTCTTGAAGGCACGCTCAGGCGCCAAGGTGCCGGTGGGCGTGCTCAAGCTGGCCGACCAGCTGGGCGTCGAGCCGTTGATTGAAGATCGCGTGCTCGAGCCTGAGCTGCGGGCTTTGATTGCTCGCATGCCTGAGCTTGGGAAAATCTAAGAGTCAGTTCAGGTTCTGTTGAATGAACTCGCTCGCCTCTCGCAGCCCAGCTGGGCTGCGTTGGGTCTCGACGTGGTGCACTCCGGGCAGCTTCAGCAAACGCGCCCCCAACCAGGCCGCGACCGCTTCGCCCTGCCCCGGCTCGTCGTATTCACCCTGGATCACCAGCGCAGGCACCTTCGGAGCGTCCTTCCTGATGCGGTAGCGATCGGGTTCCTCCAGACGAATGAGCGGCCCCGCAGCACTCGCTTCGAAGACCGACGCGGTGCCCATCACCACCGTGGCGCGCACGTCCTTCTCGGCCGCCACCAACGCGGAATAGATGCCCATCGAGAAACCACCGGTGACGATCCGCTCCGCGCCTTCTTGCTGCTTCAACCAATCGCGCGCCAACACCGCGTCACGCTCGAGCGCCTGAGGTGACGGGTGCCCTTCGCAGTCGTAGCCAGGCGGCGCCACCACCAGCACGCCGACCTCTGGGGGCAGCCGCAGCCCGGCGATCGTGCCCACCGCTTCCTTGAAGTACGTCGAGGTGTTGCCGCCCCAATAGAGCAGCCACGCGTGGCCACTGACCGGCCTGCGCATGAGCGCCGTCAACGTGCCCACCTTCACCGGCTCGAGGCCGAGCACCTTCCCTTCCGCCGCGACCTCACTGAGGGGGCGCGTCGCCAGATCGTACGGCGAGACCATGGCCGTCGAGCGATAGCGCTTCACGCCGAGCCCCAGGCCGAGCAGCGCCACCACCACCACGATGGCCATCGACCTCACAGCGCGTGCCGCCGCGCGAAGGAGATCAACTGGCCCAACGTGGACGAACGATTGGCCAGCTCGAGATAGGCGCGGTGCACCAGGCCGCCGCGCACCGATGGGCTCGGCAGGTAGACCTCTCGAAATGGAATCTCGACGGGATCCCACCGGGTCTTCGAGACGTCGCGGCCCGGTGAGAGGTTGACCGCCGAGAACCCCTGCTCGATCGCCCAGTGAATCGCCTCGGCCACCGTGGTGGTCATGACGCTGTACTGCTTCCACGCAGGGTCGAAGCCCGAGAAGTAGAGGTAGAGCTGATCATCGAGCGCGAAGGCGAGCCGGGTGGCGACCACCTGCCCGGCGATCTCCAACTGAAAGACGCGCGCTTCCCCTGCCCCCGCGGCCGCGGCCATGCAATCGCGCAAGAAGGTGCGCGAACACTCGAGCGCGAAGACGTCTTGGTGATCGATGGTGCCGGTCAACGTGGAGCGCGCGTTGTGCAGCCGGAAGAAGTGATCGAGCGCCTCGGTCATCTCGTGGGGGCGGCTGCGCACCCTCAGCTCGAAGTGATGGTCGTCGCGCTTGAGCGAGTTGTAACACTTGCGCAGCGACTCCTTGAGGTTGCGCCCCAGCTGCGCGCGGAGCCCATCCCACGTGGGCGGCAGCTTGAGCACGAAGCACGGCGACTCACGACCCCAGTGCACGTTGCCCCGTGTCTCGAGCACGTTGGCGGCGCTCTCGCGGATGCCGTTGAAGAACACCAGGTCCCACATCGAGTCGTTCGCATCGAGGTACTCGAGCAGCGCTTTGAGCACCACCGGCCCGTGCTCCGGCGCGCAGATGGGCGCGCTCAGCTCGGTGATGTTGGGATCCGCGCCGATCATCCGCAGCATGCGGGTCCGCACCGGGCCGACCGAAGGCCGCTGCGAGAGCACCATGGGCGCGAGCCCGCGCAGCACACCGGCCTCGTCGCGCATCGCGAGCAGCAGCAGCTCGTCTTTGAGCAGCGCGCGATCTTCGGCGAAGTGGCGCAGCCACAACGTGGTCCACCGCGCAGACGAAAACGGGAGTCGTGGAAACGTGGCGCGATCGAGCTGCTCCCACTCGGGGCGCAGGGCTTCGAGAGAGGCCACCCGCGAGACCGTGAGCTTCACGAGAAGGGGTTCCTCGCGGCCAGCGTGGCTGCGTTCTGTTCGGTCGCGCCTGCTGCGCGCGCGGCCTCGAGCAGGAACGACAGCCGAGCCGAATCGACGCGGCTGGAAGCGGCCGGTTTGCCCGCGGCGACCTTGTACGGGTTCTTCCCGGTCGCAGCAGCCTGCGCGTCGCGGGGATCGACGCGGCGCCAGAAGTCCCCTGCCACCGCGCGCAGATGCCGCCGACTGCCCACCCTGAAGATCTGCACGCGGTGCGTCTCGATGGTCTTCGCCCCCCAGCGCGCCTTGGAGTGGCTGAAGTCGGGCAGCATGTCGAAGGCCACGCTCTTGCGATCGATGGCGTCGGCGATGGTCACCCAGGTCATCAACGTGCCGGGCGCGAACGACTCGTGCGACTCTGCGTAGATCGTCTGCAGGTGGTACGTGTGCTTGCCGTAGTGCACCCAGATCGAACCGGCCATGGGCACGCCGTCGAGACACGCGATGCACGCCGCGGCCTCCACGGAAGGGTCGGCGATCGCCGCGCGGTAGGTCTGCTCACGGCGACCCACCGTGGCTTCCACGCGCGCTTTCCAGCTGCGTTGCTCGATGTCCAGGAACACCTCGAAGAGCGCCGTGCAGGAAGCAGCGTTCTTCGCGGTGATCAAACAGAGCCCGGGCGCCGCGAGCAGGCCCTTGAGCTGCTTCCTGGTGCTGTGGCGCATGTTCTTCGAGAGCGAGGCTGCGTAGCCCGCGCTGTCGGTGAACGGCAGCGCGAGCACGTTGTTCTGTCGATCGCCCATGCGCCGCAGCCAGTGACGCGAGCCCAGGCCCGCCGGCCCCGGGAAGAGCGCTGAGGTCTCGTCTTGCTGCACGAACTCGAGCAGCTCCCACTCGTCGCCGCGATGGAGCAGCGCGCGAAGGAACGCCTGGGTCACGCGCTCGTCATCTTCCGGCGCCGAAATGACGCGCGGCCGTTCGACCTCGAACGTGATGAGCGAGCTGAGCGTGCGGCCGTCGGGTGAGACCTTGAGCGGCAGGTAGCCCTTGAGCGCAGCCCCTTCCCACGCACCGAGAATGAAAGGCTGGCCCCCGCGCTGCTTGAAGTCGACGTCGTGGGTCAGGAAGTGCTGCAGCCACGCGGGGCTCGAGAAGAGGGACGCGCGGCTCGAGCTGGCGTTGAGCTTCTCCATCACGGCGCGATCGAGCTGACTCAGGCTCTGGTGAACACGAACTTCGATCACGGCGACCACTCGCATTCCGGCCGGCGGCGTGTCGAACACCCGGTGCCCCGACTCAAGCGGAGCGTCCCGAGACTGAGCAGCGAGGAAGGCACTTCGACCACCAATGGAAGAAATGGGCCTCTCGATGTGGGGAAACGGCGAACCGCGATTCGGCGAAGTCGGAAGTGAAGCGACCGTTACCAATGAACCTCAAAGAGTCGGCGGCTCGCACGAGCTGCCATCAGAGAACGCGGCGTTGGCGGGGTGTGTGGCCACTCCGGCCCCAGGAGCGAGGTCCCAGGATCACCGCGGCGGGTGCCAGCCGGGTGAGGTCGTCCGCGCGCACGATGCGTTCATGGCCTTTTTGCCGCGGCTTTTGCGCGTTGAGGCCCCGACCGGGATGGCAACAACCCGTTCTTGAAGAGCCCGATGGCCCACATCGAAAACCCGGGGCGAGGTTTTCGGCGCGCGGGGTGCACGGTCAAGCAGCCATGTTTGAGTACGCCGAGAGTCCCGCGCGGGATGGCTGGGTATTGCTGCGCAGTGGTGCCTCATTTCAACAACTGAGCGGCGTGCTCAAGGGCACCACCGATGCGCTCGCGATCTCCTACGTGGGCTCGGCCGCGTACCAGGAGCAGTGCAGCGTCTTCTTCGCCGGTCCCTGGGAGCGCAAGCTCGGCGCCTCGCTCAGGCCCGACGTGCTCGTGGTGGCAGAGCCGCTGCCGTTACCGCGCAGCGACGTGCTGCGGTACTCGCCGTTTCTCGATGCGGTGCTCGACGTGGAGCCCACGGTGGACACACAAGTGAAGTCGGTGCGCTCGAAGGCCCATCGCCGCCGCTTGCACAAGGTCGCCAGGAGCCGCGACTGGGACTGGTCGGTCAGCTCGACGCCTGAAGCGATGGAGCAGTTCTTTTCCGTGCTGCATCGGCCCTACGTCGAGGCGCGGTTCGGCGAGAAGCAGCTGATCGCGTCGTTGCCCGGGCTGCAGCAGCGCATGGCACACGGCGGTCAGGTGCTCACGGTGACCCATCGCGGTGAGCCGGTGTGTGGCGCGGCGCTGTTCGAGACGCCTGACGGGCTCGACTACGACCGCAATGGGTTTCGGCTCGATTCACTCAAGTCGCCGGTGCTGCTCTCGGAGCGCACCGCGGCGCTCGAGCTGGCCATCTTTCAGCTGGCGCGCGAGAAGTCGGCGCGATCGATCTTCCTCGGGTTCTGCCGGGCGCTGGTGGATGACGGGTTGTTCACCCACAAGCGGCGGCTGGGGTGCCGCTTCGTTCCCGCCCGGGGCAGTGGGCGCAGTCAGCTGTGGGTTCGCCCGGCGCTGCGGCCGAAGTTCTTCTCGGTCTTTCCGTTGGTGATGGGGCCCTGCGGGGCCTTCGAGGTGCACGTCGGGTTGTCGAAGGGGGCGGCGCCGCTCACGCGCATTCAGTGGCGGGCGAGGCTCAAGAACTTCGCGATTCCTTCGGTGGCGCGCGCGGTGGTGTGGACCGATTTCCCCCGGGGCGAGCTGCAGCGGGTGGAGTTCGAGGCGTCGCTTCGTTCGGCGCTCGGCAAGCGCGAGGTGGAGCTTCGGGAGGCGTAGGGGAATTGCCCCAGGGAGTTTGGGGCTATGGTGGTCGCTTGCTCTCGTTCACGCTCATCCTCCTGACCCAGATCGGCAGCCCCGCCGGCGTTCACCTGCTCGACGACTCGCCCTTGCTGGCGCAGCTGGTACCCGGTGAAGCGCAGGTCTCGGCGCAGCAGCTCCAGATCGACATCGACGCGCTCAAGAGGCAGCGGCCTTCGCTGGGTGGTGGCATCGCGCTGGTGGCGACCGGTGGCGGGCTCGCGCTGCTCGGCGGCCTCTACCTCGCCGTCAGCGTGCTCATTCCCTTCGGAGGTGGGTTGAGCCCGTTGCTCATCATCGGCATCGTGGGTCTGGCCATCGGGCTCCCGCTCGCCGGCGTCGGGGTGTGGCTGCTCTTCACCCGCCTCGGAGATCGCCAGCGCATCGACGACGAGCTCAAGGCACTCAAGCAGCAGCTCCAGCTCATGGAGCCTCGCCCCACGCCGCCGCAGCCGCGCCAGTACCTGCCGCCTTCGCAGGACGTTCCGCCGCCGCAGGTGAGCGCGCCCGGCAGCTCGTTGCTGCTCGCCCGTTTCTAACGCGCGAGCAATTCACCCAGCACCCTCATGCCGTCGGTGGTGGTGAAGACGCCGACCACCTTGTCGTTCTCGATCACCACCGCGCTGCCGAGCTTCTTCTCGGCCATGTGCGTGGCGACCTCGAGCAGCGGCGTGGTGGGCATGACCGTCCACGGGGCTTGCGTCATCGCGTCTTCCACCAGGATGCAGCTGGGGTCGAGCTCCGAGACCGAGCCGATCACCTGCACGTCGCGCTCGCTCAACAACCCCACCAGCGTGTTGCCCTCGAGCACCGGCAGGTGGCGAATCTTGTGCTTCTTCATCATGCGGGCGGCGTCAGCCAGGGTCAGTGAAGCGCCGATGGTGTGCACCGACCGCGTCATCGCGTCGCGAATGAGGAGCGTCATGGCCTCCTCAGAAGCAAGGAGAGCGCCAGCGTGGCCCCTTAGGTAACGGTGCGGCGAAGGCGCAAGTCCTGCGAGAGGAGCGGTGGAGCGCGAAAAGTTAGCGGTTCTTCAGCTTGGCCATCGCGTTGCCGATGCGCTCTGCGTAGCCCGGCGTGCGGAACCGAGGGCTCTTCTGCATCCACTTGAGGAAGTCGCGCAGCTCAGGCGCCCGGCGGACCTCGGCAACGCGCAGCATCGCCCAGCACATGCCGTCTGATTCGCGCGCCACGGTACGGCGGCGATAGAGCGTGTTGAAGAGCAGATCGTCTTCTGAGAACTCGGCCAGCACGGCCGCGGCCACGTCGCGCACCCGGAAGTCTTCGGAGTCGAGCGCATGCGCCAACCGGCCCGCGGTGTCGGCGTCGGGTTTGCCCAACGCGAGCAGCGCGGCCAGCGGCATGTACGCGGGACGATCGCCGTCATTGGGCGTCGGGTGCTCGACGATGCTCAGCAGGCACTCGATGACGCCCGGCTCTTTGATCTCGGCGAGCAACGCGTCGACGTGCAGCAGCACCTGCGCATCGGGGTACCGCAGCGCCAGCAACACGGCGGGCAGCACGCCGTCGATGTTCTCGCGCAACCACACCCGGCCGAGGTTGGGGTCACGCGGCTGCCCCGTTTCCCACCAGGTCAGCTTCTCGATCGCTTCCTTCGCGAGCGCCTCGCCACCTTCGATCAACTGGCTGCGCAGCACGTCGGCGTCGAAGCCTTGATCGTCGGCTTCCCAGAAGGTCACCAGCTCGTCGAGGCGGCGCTTCCAGTCGGGGGGCGTGTGTTCCGTGAAGCCTTCGGCGAGCTGCTCGCGCACCGAGGCGTCGAGATCGTTGGCGCCCAGCACCGGCGCGTCGAACTTACGCTGGCGGGTGACCGTCTCTCCGTCGGTGGTGATGCGCAGCTCGACCACGCTGCCGACCACGCGAATTTCCCAGTGCCGGCCATCAGGGTGGGTGAAGCGTCGAAAAGGAGGTGGGCGCGCCATGACGACGCTCCTACCACCTGCCGCTCAGGGCCACCGGCGGAAGATGAGCGAGGTGTTGATACCGCCGAACGCGAAGTTGTTGCTCATCACGAACTCGGAGTCGATCACCCGGTGATCGCCGCGGATGTAGTCGAGCGCGCCGCACTTCGGGTCGATGGTCTCGAGGTTGAGCGTCGGCGCCATCCACTTCTCGCGCTGCATCTGAATGGTCATCCACGCCTCGAGCGCGCCGCACGCGCCCAGGGTGTGGCCCATGTAGCTCTTGAGGCTGCTGATGGGCATGCGCTCGCCGAACACCGCGTGGGTGGCGTGCGATTCGGCCACGTCGCCCTGCGCCGTCGCGGTGCCGTGCGCGTTCACGTAGCCGATCGCTTCGGGCGGCAGCTTCGCGTCGGCCAGCGCCAGGCGCATGGCGTTGGCCATGGTCACGCTGTTCGGGTTCGTGACGTGGGTGCCGTCGCTGTTGGTGCCGAAGCCGACCAGCTCAGCGAGGATCCGCGCGCCGCGGGCCTTCGCGTGTTCGAGCTCCTCGAGCACCAGCGTTCCGGCGCCTTCACCGAGCACCAGGCCGTCGCGGTTCGCGTCGAAGGGCCGCGGCGTCTTGCTGGGCGCGTCGTTGGTGGTGCTGGTGGCGAACAGCGTGTCGAAGACGGCCACCTGGGTGGCGTCGAACTCTTCGGCGCCGCCGGCCAGCATCGCGGTCTGCACCCCGTTGCGGATCGCCTCGTAGCCGTAGCCGACGCCCTGGCTTCCCGAGGTGCACGCGCTGCTGGTGGTGATGATGCGGCCGGTGAGCCCGAAGAAGACGCCCACGTTCACCGGCGCCGTGTGCGACATCATCTTGATGTACGTGGTGGCGGTGATGCCGTCGGTCGTCTTGTTGAGCAGCATGCGCCCGAAGTCGGCGATCGACGTCGGCGAGCCGGACGAGCTGCCGTAGCTGACGCCCATCTGGCCGCTCTTGATCCACGGATCGCCGAAGAGGCCCGCGTCACGCAGGGCGATCTCCGAAGCGCGGGTGGCCATCATCGCGACCCGGCCCATGCCGCGCATGGTCTTGCGGTTGTAGATCTTCTCGTCGAGCGTGAAGGGCGCCGCCAGGGCCGCCAACCGGGTGCCCATGCCTTCGTATTGCTGGAGCACCTCGGCCACCTGAATGGCGTTCTGCTTCGCCTTGAGGCGCGCGAAGACGGTTGGCCAGTCGTTGCCGAGCGGGCTCAAGGCACCGACTCCTGTCACCACCACGCGTCGCATCAGCCCAGTCCTCCGTTCACCGAGATCACCTGCCTCGTCACATACGCCGCTTCGGGCGAGAGGAGAAAGGCTACCGCGGCTGCCACCTCTTCGGGCTTGCCCAACCGGCGGGCAGGAATGAGCTCGAGGGCGTGCTTGACCACCTCTTCCGACACCATTTCCGTCTCGATGAGGCCGGGGGCCACGCAGTTGACGGTGATCTCGCGTTTGGCCAGCTCGAGCGCCAGCGCCTTGGTGGCCCCGATGATGCCGGCCTTGGCCGCGCTGTAGTTGACCTGCCCGCGGTTCCCCAGGACGCCAGAGACGGAGGAGATCGTGACGATGCGGCCCGGCTTGCGGCGCTGCACCAGCGGCATCACCAGCGGCCGGAGCACGTTGTAGAAGGCGTCGAGGTTGGTGTGGATGACGCTGTCCCACTCCTCGCCCGTCATCGCGGGGAAGGCGGTGTCGCGGGCGATGCCGGCGTTGCACACTACGCCGTAGTACGCGCCGTGCGCTTCCACGTCGGCTTCCAGCGCTGCCGCGGTGGCCGCGCGATCGCTCACGTCGAAGGTGAGCAGGCGGCTCGTGGCGCCCAGCGCGGTGAGCTGCTCGATGACGGCCTTCGCCTCGTCGACCCGCGAGCGGCAGTGCACCACCACGTCGAACCCGTCCTTCGCAGCACGCACGGCGATGGCGCGGCCGATGCCTCGCGATGAGCCGGTCACCAGAACGGTCTGCCTGTCAGCCATGGGTGTTGCCTCGCAGATATTCTTCGACGTCGGGGGGTTGAAACGCGTTGAGCTGCGCGGTGGCGATGAGCTCGCCGTCGAGGTGCAGCCGACAGGCGAAGACGGCCAGACCGTTCTGGGCCACCAGCTCCTCGCGGGCTTCGATTTCCAACCGGGCGCCGACGGGGAAATAGGGCCTCGAACATTCGTAGCGGCGCGTGCCCAGCAGGAACCCCAGCTTCACCGGCTCGTGCTTCTCGAGAGCCCGCAGCCCGGCCCAGGAAGCCACGGTCTGGGCCATCAGCTCGATGCCCACCCAGGCCGGCAAGCCTTCTGGGGTGAGGAACAACTGATCAGGTTTGACCGTCGCCTCGACGCGCAGCATCTCGGCGTCGTCTTCCAACAGGCGATCGATGAGCAGCATCGGACCGCGGTGCGGCACCAGACCCGAGATGTGACCTTCGTAGGAACGCGCCATCGTCAGCTCCGCACCAGGGCCAACGAGGCGTTGCTGCCGCCGAAGGCGAACGAGTTGCTCAGCGCAGCGCGAACGCGGCCCTGCTCACCGGGTTGGACCAGGCGCAGCTGCGGCAGCTCGAGCTCGCGCTCCCCGTCGAACCAGTGCGGGGGCAGTCGATTGTCCTTGTCCGTCAGCGTCAGCCAGCAGAGCGCGGCTTCGAGCGCGCCGGCGGCGCCCAGCGTGTGACCCGTGAGCGGCTTGGTCGAGCTGGAAGGAACGTCGAGGCCGAGCACGGCGTCGACGGCGCGGGACTCCATCGCGTCGTTCTGCGGGGTCGCGGTGCCGTGCAGGTTCACGTAGCCCACGTCTTTCGCCGAGAGCTGAGCGCGGGCGAGCGCCTGTCGCATCGCTGCGGCCGCACCTTTGCCGGAAGGCTCGGGCGAGGAGAGGTGGTGCGCGTCTGACGTCTCACCCCACCCTGCCAACCGCACCGGGCCCGACTCGCGGGTGACCAGGAAGAGCGTCGCGGCTTCGCCGATGTTGATTCCGTTGCGGTTCTTGCTCATCGGGTTGCAGCGCTCGGCGCTGACCGATTCGAGCGCGCTGAAACCGGCGATGGTGAAGCGGCACAGTGAATCGGCGCCCCCGGCGATCACGGCGTCGACGAGGCCTGCTTCGAGCCAGCGTGCGGCTGAAGCCAGCGCCTTCGCGCTCGAGCTGCAGGCGGTCGAGATGACGCAGGTCGGCCCGCGCGTGCCCAACGTCGCGGCGATGAAGCGCGCCGGAGAGCCGAGCTCCTGCATCGTGTAGTGGTAGCCCGGCCTGAGCGCTCCGGCTTTCACCAGCTCGTCGATGGCGAGCTCGGCTTCACCGATGCCCGAGGTGCTGGTGCCGATGACGACGCCGATTCGCGCGGGGCCGAAGCGGGCGATGGCGGCGTCGACCGCAGGGCGAATCTGGGCGAGCGCCAGGCTCACCAGCGCGTTGTTGCGGCTGTGGAAGTCGACGGCGGCGTCTTCGAGCGACGGCATGACAGCGTCGACGCGGCCGAGCGCGAGCGGGCGATCGGGGGCGTAGAAATCGGTCGTCTTCACGCCGGAAGGTGCGGGGCCGAAGAGCCCTTCACGGACGAGCTGCTGGCCTGTGCCCAGCGAGCAGACGAGGCCGAGCTCTGAGAGATAGGCGCTCACCCGGTCACCCCGCGCGGAGTCGAGGGGGCACTGGACCGGTCCTCCCCGAGAGGGTTGGCGGAAGTAGGAAAACGACCGGTCCCCCCGAGCGCAGTCGAGGGGTCACTGCCCGCTCGAAGCAGAGGCCCTCCCTCGACTCCGCTCGGGAGGAACGGGTGTGAGCTCCCTATTTCGATCAACCCTGCGAGCGCAGTCGAGGGGTCACTGCCCGCTCGAAGCAGAGGCACTCCCTCAACTCCGCTCCTAAGGAACAGCACCGTTCCCCCCGAGCGAAGTCGAGGGGTGACCTGCCGCGCGAGGCAGAAGTACTCCCTCGACTCCGCTCGGGAGGACCGGTGTGTTCCTTCGGTC
>JBKJSE010000408.1:0-18285 GCA_046595925.1 Archangium sp.
CATCACCTGGTGACTGAGGGCTTGCAGTCGGCTCACCACCTCGGGTTTCAGGTCGGGGGCCGCCAAGATGGTGCGCGTCACGCGGGGGAAGCGTTGCTTGAACTCTCCCAGCAAGGCCTCCACGCCGGGCAGCGATGCTTCGCAGATCAGCGCATCGACTTCTTCTGCCGCCGCCAGCGCCTCCGAGGCATCTCGAACCAGGCGGAGGTCCCAGGCGTTGGCGTAGCTCCGCAATGAGCGGCGCATGCCCTCGGCCACCTGTTCATCGGACTGCACGACCATCACCCGGCGCACGCCGCTGACGGTTGCAGGTGGCGGGCCGAAGCAGAACCCGCGCGATCAGGTGACTGGGGCGGAGTCGCGGCTGACTTTGAGGTCTGGGTGGACCCCACTTCTTGCGCTGCGGTCCTGAAAACCTCTCCCTGCGAGCGGGGAGAGGTCGGCCGCAGGCCGGGTGAGGGGCTCAGCTGAGGTGCTCGAAAGGCCCCTCACCCCGACCCTCTCCCCGCGTTGCGGGGAGAGGGAGCTTCAGGTCAGCACGAGCCCGGTGTGCGGGTTGCTCCCGAAGGGTTGGAACGGAAGATTCGTGAGCCGCGCGAGGTACGCCCAGAGACCCAGCCCCTGCGGCGTTCCCGGTGAGAGCCGCACGTCGGCGTCGACCCGGCCCGTGGTGCCCACGCGCACGTTCTTGCCGATGACCGTCGCAGAAACCCCCGCCGCGTGATCCGAGCCGGGAAGGCTGCGCGAGAAGTCGCCCATGATCACCACGTTCACGTTGCGGCGGCTGTCAGCCACCATGCGATTGATGAACACCCGCAGCGACGGGATGATCCGATCGTTCATCATGTCGCGCACGGTCGAGCCGTCGCGATCTCCATGCGTGTCCCAGCCGCCGTTGACGGCCACGCACACGTTGGCGCCCGCTTCGATCATCACCTCGGCCGCCGCGACCTGCGTGGTGAAGTTCGTCACCGCGGTGGTGGTCGGCGAGAACCCATAGGCGTTGGCCAGGTTCACGTAGTTGTACGTCTTCACCGGCTTCTGCAGCGTCTCGACCGCCGCGCCATAGCCCTCGCCCAGCGTCCTGGTGAGCCGGGGGCTGTTCACCAACGTCCTGGCCGACATGAAGCGCGACGCCGCGATGGAGCGCTCCGCAATTCCCCGATCCGGAACGGTCGCATCGGTGATCCCGCCCAACGCCGCGATGGTGCTCTTCATGTCGTTGATGGTCTGCAGGCTCACGCCGTTCTCTGGCTCGCGGCCGCCGGGCATGCCCTGCCCTCCGAGCTGCACGCACTTGATGGCGCCCTCCCCGCCCATCGCCGCCGCGAGCTTGAGCGCTGCGTTCGAATTGCCCGCCGTGAAGCAGTGATCCTGCGCAGCCTCATGCCCGGTGATCCCGTGGCGGATGCCCACCGTGGACATGTGCTCGAGCGCGAACGCTGGAAGGTTTCCGAACGTCGGCCCGTCGACCACGAGGCCGTTGCCGAGCACGCGCTGGTTCGAGCCAGTGACGCCGAACGTGCCCTCACCGGCGAAGCTGTCGGCGCTCCCGAAGAGCGCGTTGTAGCCACCGTTGAGGAACACCACGAGCAGCGCGGCCTTCTCAGGTGCCTCTTGCGCGAACGCAGTCGACGGCATCAACCCCAGGCGCGCCGCGGTGCCCGCCCCAGCCAGTCCAGCCATGCCCTGCAACCACTGACGACGAGAGAGACGGTTCATGGGGTTCGGGCCTTTCAGAAGGTCAGGAAGTCAGACGCGGTCAGCACCGACGCGCAGCCGTGGGCCCAGCGGCGGCGCACGGTCGTCTCGCTGGTGGAATAGACGCCGATGACGTTGGCGCAGGCTTCGATCTCAGGACCCATCGCGGCGCGGCCCCAGAACTTCTTCGCCCACCCGGTGCACTCGAGACGGGCGGTGTCGATGGTCGGAAGCTGCGCGTAGTGCGTCGGCTGCGAGGTGAGCGTCAGGCAGCCCTGAAAGGCGATGCGATAGGCCTGGTACAGGCTCACCGCGTTCGGCTCGGTCCTCGGGTACCAGCGCGGCGGCGTGAGGCCGAAGGTCGACTCAGACTGGGCGAGCAGCTCGGGCGTGTTGCCCAGCACGCGCACGTATTCGCTCTGGAGCGCGGCGAAGGGCTTGGTGCGCGCACGCTCGAGGCCGACGTCGGCTTCTTTGCGATCGTGCGTGAGCTGTTGCCCACCGAAGCCCAGGTACGAGCGGCCCGACTCACACAGCGCGACCTCGGGCGGGGCGATCTGCGTATCGGCCAGGGGCGTCGCGTCGATGGGCAGGATGTCTTCCTTCGAGGACTGCACCGCTTCGATCTCTGCCTCGCAGGAGGTCAGCAGCGCGACCAGGCTTCCAACGATGATGCTCGTGCGCGTCATGGCGTGGCTCCTCACTGGCAATACGAAGGGTCGGTGGCGACGGTGGAGAGCGCAGCCTGAATGGTGCCCTCGGCGCGGAACGCGTCGATGCAGCGGTCGAACAGCGGGCCTTCACACGACAGCTCGTTGCGGCCGTAGAGAAACTGGAAAGCGATTCGGCAGACGCGGAAGTCGAACGAGGGGCTGTTCACCAGCGCGGTGATGAGCTCGCGGTCGTTCGAGACCGTCGTGCCCAGCAACTGCTGAGGGCCGGCGGTGGGCGCTGCGAAGCTGATGGTCTCGCCCGTCTGTACCTTCTTCGTGAGCACGCTGGCGACGCGGTCGAGCGCGAACCACCCCTCGAAGTGGCAGCCGCGGCAGTTGCCGTTCTGGCGCCCCGTCGCGGAAAAATCAGCGCCCGGGGTCTGAACGGCGGCGGTGAGCTTGAGGCCCGTGGTGTTGTTGAGAATTCGGTAGGCGGTGGCGAGCTTCACGCCGTCTTCTTCATTGCCCGCGTAGCGCTCGAGCCACGCCTTCGAACGGTAGAAGCCCAGGCCGTTCACGTCATCGCGCACCTGCACCTGGCCGTTGACCAGCGCGACGTCGTACGGCCCGATGAAGAGATCCTTCCAGGGCTTGCCGTTGACCAGGACGTGGCGAGCCAGGTGGTAGGCCGCGTCGTCGACCGAGTTGGTGCCGGGCGTGTCGTTGAAGGTGGTGTTGATGAAGCGGGCAAAGCGCTCGATGAAGGCGTCCGACTCGAGCACCGCGGCGACCTCGAGCTGAGGGTTGGCGGCGGAGAGCAACGCGGCGCTCGGGCTCTTGCCGGTCAGCGCGATGCCCACGCGCACGGCGCAGCGTTCAGCCCGTTGGGGGTCGACGGGACCGCCGACCTGCGTTTGTGCGTGGGCCACGCTCGTGAGGACCACTGCCAGCACTGCGATGAGTCCGCGCATCTCGCCTCCTCGGGTGAAGTCGAGGGTGCGACACAGCAACCCATGTGCCTCGGAGTGCAGAACCTGCACACCCGAGTGAATCACTTTGGTTCTGGGTGGTTAGGCCGGTGTGTATGCAGTGCGTACATGTTCACAGCCGTGTTCATGGGAGTGGCGGTGCTCCGCGCTTGAAGCGCACCGTCGAGTCGAGGCCCTCACCCTCCCGCGGGAGAGGCGATCTCTTTTCTCAGAGCGTCCCGGCGCGCCGCTTGAGCTCGGCATCGAGCACGCGCAGCTCGGCCTTGAGCCGCACGAAGTTGGCATACATGCCGTCGGGCTGCTTGCCGGGCATCTTGCGAATCTGATCGCGCAGCTGCCCCATCGTGTTGCCGATCTCCGTCAGCCGACGATTGAGATCGTCATCCGCGCCGCTGCGAACGCCGAGCAGCTCGTCGACCTCCAGCTTGCCCTCCAGCACCCGCTCGGTCTGCTTGAAGGACAACTTCGCCGGCGCGTTGCCCAGCGCCGCGTCGACCAGCTCGACCGTCTTGAGCGACTCCGCTTCGAAGGTCGCGAGGTCCAACGTGTTGCGCATGCGCATCAGCGCGTCGGACAGCTCGTAGAACAGCGGCTGCTTCGGGTTGCGGCCGGGCGGGGAAAACAGCGCCAGCAGCCACACGTCGATGCCATCGCCGCCCGCCTGCTCGAGCGCCTGGCGCAGCAGCGGCAGCCACGGGGGCCGCACCTTCTCCATCGCGACGCGCGGGAGGCTGACGCTGCTCAGGGCGACGCGCAGCGCCGACTGCAGCCCTGCTTTCACGTCTTCGCGGGACATCACGGCGCGCGGGGTGAAGACGCGTTCACGCCAGGCGCCCTGGCTGACTTCGGGAGCGGCTTCGGCGGCCTTCTTGAGCTCGTTGAAGGACACCTTCGACTTGCCACCGACGAAGGAATCTTCTGCGCGCTGATCGAAACCGGGGAGGCCTCTGATGGTCTCGTCGCCGGGAGGCTTCTTGGTGGTCATGCGGTGTGCCCTCAGTCTGCCACGCTCGATGCCGGTCGTTGCAGCGCAAAGAAGAAATTGGCCAGCGGGGGCTGCTCAGGCGTACTGATGACACATGACGCGCTCACTCTTGCTGACCCTCGGCGTACTGGCGTCTTCCTGCCTCACCTCACCCGGAGGTGGGACCGGCACCCTCTTCGTCACGGCCAGGCTCACCTCCGACGGCAGCACCGCGGGCAGCAGCGCGCGGGTGACGGTCCGGGAGGTCTCCTCGAACGGGTCCGTCGTGACCAACGCTGAAGTGGCCCTTCAGGGCGGCGCGCTCGGCCGCACGATCGTGCCCTACGACCAGAACCGGGAGCAGTACCGGCTCGACGGCTTCACCTGGGTGGAAGGGTTCCGCCTCGAGGTGATCCGCGGCAAGGACCTGCTCGACGGCTCGATCGAGGCGCCGGGGGCGACGTTGATCGTCGATCCGATCTCCGACTCGACCTACCGAAGGGCTGATGGCCCCTTGATCATTCGGTGGCGAGACAGCCGCGGTGCACCTGCAGGCTCGACGCAGCTGCGCCTGGAGAAGGCGAAGATCGATCGCGCGATTCAGGAAGGCGTGACGGACCTGCTGGTCGACCCGAACGAGCTGGTCGTCAGCGACAAGGAGCAGATTCGAATTGAGCGCACCAACCAGGTGTCGCTGGCAGGCGGTATCGCGGGCTCGAGCTTGAGCGCCGGTACCGAGCACTCGATCGAATTTCGTGTTGAGTGATTAGACCCTCACCCCGACCCTCTCCCGTAGGGAGAGGGAGCGCGTGTATTGCTCCGCGCGCGTTCCGCGGGGGACTCGGCGGGCACCAGGCACTTCGGGCCACGGCCGATCAGATCTGCGCGGCCCGCGAGCTCGAGCGCTTCACGCGCATCGGACCAGTGCTCAGGGTTCCAGTAGAGGATGAGCGCCTTCTGCAGCCGCTTCTCCTTGAGCCCCTTCGCGACGAACACCGGCTCCATCTTCAGAGGGTCGATGCCCGTGTAATACATGCACGCGGCCACCGACATCGGCGTGGGAATGAAGTCCTGCACCTGGCGCGGCCGGCGCCCGCTCTCCTTGAGCCACAGCGCGAGGTCGACCATGTCTTCCAGCGTCGACCCCGGGTGACCCGAGATGAAGTACGGAATGTCGTACTGCTCTTTGCCGGCGGCCTTCGACTCGCAGGCGAACATCTCCTGAAAGCGCTCGTAGCTCTCGATGCCGGGCTTCTTCATCTTCTCGAGCACGCGCGGGCTGACGTGCTCGGGCGCGACGGACAGCTGGCCGCCGGTGTGAAAGCTCGCCAGCTCCTTCACGTACTCGGGGCTCAGCTCGGCGAGGTCGTAGCGCACGCCTGAAGCGATGAAGACGTGCTTCACGCCTTCTTCTTTGCGGACCTCGCGCATCAGGTCGATCAGCGGGCCGTGATTGGTGCCGAGGTTTTCGCAGACGCCCGGGTGCACGCAGGAGAGCTTGCGGCACTTGCTCTCGATCTCCTCCGACTTGCACTTGAGCTGGTACATGTTGGCGGTCGGGCCACCGAGATCGGTGACGGTGCCGCGGAAGTCACCCATGCGGCGCATCTGCCGGATCTCCCGCAGCACGCTGCCCGCAGAGCGGTTCTGGATGACGCGACCTTCGTGTTCGGTGATCGAGCAGAACGTGCAGCCGCCGAAGCAGCCACGCATCAGCACCACCGAGTGTTTGACGATCTCGAACGCGGGAATGCCCTCGTTCCCGTACATCGGGTGCGCCGCGCGGTTGAACGGCAGATCGTAGAGCTCGTCCATCGCGACGTTCGCCAGGCCCTTCGAGGTGTCGCCTTCGCCGTCGCCCAGCGGGTACGCAGGCGGGTTGAAGAAGACGCCGCGTTCGCCGTGACGTTGCACCAACGCGCGCGCGTTGCCCGGGTTGGTCTCGCGCTGAAAGGCGCCGGTCATCTTCGCGAAGGCGGTGGGGTCGGCGGAGACCGCCTCGAAGCTCGGCAGCACCACGGTCTTTCGATCAGCCACCCTCACCGCGGGGTCGGCTTCGTGCTTCTTGACCTCTTCGTTGTTGATGAGGAACGCGGTGCCGCGAATGTCGCGCAGCTGATCGACCTTCTCGCCGCGCGCAAGCCTGTCCGCGATCTCCCAGATGGGCCGCTCGCCCATGCCGAACACCAGCAGGTCGGCCTTCGCGTCGAGGAGAATCGAGCGGCGCAGCTTGTCGCTCCAGTAGTCGTAGTGCGCGATGCGGCGCAGCGAGGCTTCGATGCCGCCGAGCACCACGGGCACATCGGGGTACGCCTCGCGGCAACGCTGCGCGTAGACGATGGTGGCGCGATCGGGCCGGCAGCCGGTCTTCCCGCCGGGTGAGTACTGGTCCTCGCTGCGGTTCTTCTTCTGAGCCGTCAGCCGGTTCAGCATCGAGTCCATGTTGCCGGCGGCGACTCCGAAGAAGAGCCGCGGTTTGCCCAGCTCTTTGAACGGCTCGGCGGAGTGCCAGTCGGGCTGCGAGATGAGGCCGACCTTGAAGCCGCGGCCTTCGAGGAACCGCGCGATCAGCGGCGGCCCGAAGGCGGGGTGATCGACGTAGGCGTCGCCGCTGATGATGACGATGTCGCACTGCTCCCAACCGCGGGCCTGGAGATCGGCGCGTGAGACGGGGAGGAAGGGGTGCGGGAACTTCTTGCCTGACATCACGGTCGCCATCTGCCGTGACCCCTACTCCGTTCTCTCTGCGAGGCGCAATGCGGCCCGTACGGTCACCAGGAAGCGCGCACCCCGGCGTACGCGCCGATCTGCCAGGCAATGCCCCCGGCGGCCTTGGTGGCAGAGCCGCCGTTCACGTGCAGGGTGAAGAGCTTGTAGCTGACCTCGAAGTCGCCCACGAAGCGCACGCCGTCGAGCGTATTGCCCAGCGGCAGGTAGTTGACGCCGAGCAGCACGCGCGTGTCGTGGCGATCGACGAAGGCCACGCCGAGCGCAGGGCCGGCCCCACCTCGAAGGGCGGCCGGGGCCGTGGCCGTCGACTGCGCGGGGTCGATCACCCGCAGCTCACCGGCCAGGCCCACCGCGATGACCCCGAAGAAGTAGCGCGCGGTGAGCAGCGAATCGAAGGACGACGCGGGCGTGCCGCTGACGCTGGCGAGGTAGCGGCCCCAGAGGCGAATCTCGAAGCCCGACGCCATGCCCTCAGGTGGGGCGGTGCCCCAGAAGCCGAAGTGCGCGCCGCCCATCAGCCCCAGGCCAAAGCCGGTGTCGAGCCCGCTGCCACCGCCAGCGATCCACACGCTGCCCGCGGAGCGCTCGAAGGAGTCGTCGATGATGATCGCGTCGGCCTTCTGCTTCGCCTCGAAGAGCCGCTTCTCGGCGTCGATGCGCGCCTTCTCGGCTTGCGCTGCTTCCGTCACGGCCGCCTGGGCGATCGCGGGGCTCATGCTCACGGCGTCGACGGCCGCCTGCTTCTTGAGGAGCTCTTCGTCTTTCGCGCGCTTGAAGTTCGCTTCGGCGTCTTTGACCAGCTGTGATTTTTGCGTGCGCTGCGCTGCCACCTTCGCGTCGCGTTCGGTCACCAGCTTCTTCTCTTCGGCGGCCTTCTGCGCATCGGCGGCCTCTTCCTTCTGCTTCTCGAGCTTCTTCTCGGTCTCTGCCTTTTCCTTCAGGCGCTGCTGCTCGGCGTCAGCGCGCTCCTTCTTGCGCTCGTCTTCTGCCTTGAGGGCCTTCTCCTCGGCGGAGCGCTTTTCCTGCGTGCGTTCGTCGCGGGTGCGCTGCTCGGCGTCTTCGCGGCGCTTGATCTCGCGGTCGGCGAAGTCACGCTGCTCCTTCTGCTTGCGGGCTTCGGCCTCGGCGGCGGCGAGCGCGCGCTTCTCGGTCTCGGCCTTGGCGGCGGCGGCGTCTTGCGCCTGCTTGAGCTTGATGGCCTCGGCGGCACCGACGGCGGCAGAGGCCGCGACGAGGCGCTCCGATTCGGCCTTCGCCTGCGCTGACTTCACCTCGTCGTTGGCGACGCGCTCCTTGCACTTCTGGAGCTGCGTCTGAGTCCACCGAGCGTAGAGGTTGTATTCCTGGAAGATCGTGTCGCGCCGGGTGGCCTGCACCATGCGGCGTTGACCCGCTGCGGTGAGCGCGGCCAGGTCGACGTTGCACGAGGCGTCACTGGCGATGGTGGCGGCCCCGAAGGTGCGGGTCATCGGGTAGTTCGCGCCGTTGTAGGGAAGCAGCATGTCGCGCAGCCACTGCCCTTCGTCGAAGCCCACCTGCTTCTGAATGGTGTTGGTGAGCATGGTGGCGCACTCGAGGCGCGCCTGATCGCAGGCCTCACCGCGCTCCTCGCAGAGCCCGGCGGCCTTGGTGAACGTCAGCCCGAGCACCTTGTCCTGCGCCATGGCAGCCACCAGCGGCGCCGTCTCGCGCACCCGCGGTGCTTCACAGGGATCTGCAGCGGTGACCGCCGCGACGACGATGGACATGAACAGCATGGGTGACTCCGGGGAAAAGGTGCGGGCCTACTTCGACAACGAGAAGACGCCGGGGATGCCCCCGTCGGTCGTCTCGCGGTACGTCAGGACCGAGCCGTTGATGCAGCTGTCGTAGGTCTCGGTGGGGCTCGCCGTGGTGAGCTGGCCGGCGGTGTACGTGTAGCTCTGCGAGCCGCTCTGGCCGATGTCGAAGGTCAGGTCGCAGACGCACTCGACGCCGACGATCGCGCAGGTGCCGGTGATGCCGTAGGTGGCGAGCTGCCCGGGGATGGCGTTGCAGACGAAGGCGTTGTTGCAGGGCGAGCCGGCAGACAGCGTGAAGTTGACCTGGCCCACGACGGCGCGGTGCACGGAGGTGCCGTCGAAGATCACCGAGCCCGAGATCGCGCCGTTCTTGTTGGTGACCGTCGCGGTGCAGCCGACCTGCATCGCCGCGCTCGTCACGCGCGAGAAGGCGGAGTCGTCGATGCAACCCGAGGCGTAGGCCCAGGCGTCGACTTCGTTACCTGGGCAGTTGGTGACGGCGCCGCAGTTGGGGGCGAACGTCAGGACGACGGTGGGGGGCGTGAGCATGCCGCCGTCGGGGCGAACGATGGTGCCTGCGTCGAACATCGGCGTGCCACCACCACCACCACCGCCGGTCGAGCCGCCGCCTGCGCCGCCGCCCGTCGAACCACCACCAGCCCCGCCGCCCGTCGAGCCGCCGCCTGCGCCGCCGCCGGTCGAACCGCCGCCGGTTCCGCCACCCGTCGAGCCGCCACCGGTACCGCCGCCCATCGAGCCCCCACCGCCGCCCGTCGCGCCACCACCACCGCCGGTGGTGCTGCCGGTGCGACAGGTGCCGAACTCACAGACGTTGCCGGCCTGGCAGGAAACACAGCCGTTGCCCTGGTTGCCACACGCCGACTGACTTGCGCCGGCCTGACAGGCACCCGACGCGTCACAGCAGCCTGCACAGGTCGCGGGGGAACAGCCCGGAGGCGTCGCGGCGCATCCGACGAAGGCGCCGATGATGGCTGCGGCAGAGAAGGCGAAGATGTGGCGTGCGTGGTGGTGCATCAGAAGACTCCAGGTGTGGGGCCGACCGCCCTCAGGAACGCGCAGCTTCCCTCGGAAAGCAGGCCACGGAAAGCTCCTCGAACACACGGCCTTGGCGCAGGTGGTGCGTTCTGTCGTTGCCCGCGGAGCCCGAAACGATCGGGCCTCTCGGCGCGTGACGGGTCGTGCAGGGTGCGCTGGCTTCGACTCAGTGCAGGGACTTTGAGCACTCGGCGAAGATCGCGACCAACTCCTCGGGCGGGGGCGCGCGCGCGAGGAGCGAACTCGCTGGTGGCGCAGACCCCACGGCGCACGTTCACCGCCCGACCCCATGCGACGTGATGCTCGAGGATCTTCCGGGCGCTCGCAGCGGGACGACGCATCGACCGATACGCCGCCTCAAACTCTTCGAGCGAAGGCGGAGTACGTTGAGATGAAGTCGAGGGGAGGACTCTTTTCGGGCTCACTTGCCGACACGCCAGTCCAACCTTCCACGTAGGCGAGGCTCCGGTCCGGGCTCGGTCTGAAGCCCACTATGAGGTTTTGTCGGTCAGGCGGTCTTTTCACCCGAACTGCCTCGGTTCCCTGGCCCGATCGATCGAAATTGGTGCGATCTCGTGGGACACCGCGCCCCGTTTTCTTGCGCAAACGTCGGTCAGTGGCCCCTTGACCGACAAAACCTCATAGCGCGTGACCAAGTGGCACCGGGCCTCCCGCTCGGCAGCCGTTGAAATCAACGACGTGAACGTTCGCGTCGAATCGCTCCGCGAAGACCTCGTCCGGCGAGTCGTTGAGTCTGGGTTGAGAACGGCCACGGCAATCACTGACTTCTCGGGCTCGGTCCGCGACCTGCGTTGAGAGGGACCCCATCCGCAACGCGCCCCTGGTCGAGAGCAATACGCCCCGCGCCGAGAGGCCTGCTCGACGCTGCCCGGCCCCGGACCTCTCGATGACCGCGCACCATGCAGGCGGCTTCGCGACTGCGAGTCACCCGACTACTGATTCGCCCGGTACCACGCGATCGTCTGCGCCATACCGCGCTCGACGTCGACCTGCGGAGTCCACCCCAGCACCTGCTTCGCCTTGCCATTGGCGAGCACGCTGCGCCGCTGCTCACCCATGCGCTCCGGGCCATGGAGCGCGGCGCTCGACACGCCCAGGTTCTTCGCGAGCAACGCATACACGCGGTTCACATCGGTCTCGGTCGTGGTCGCGATGTTCACGCCGCCGCAAAACGCGGTGCTGAGCGCCTTGAGGTTGGCCTCGACCACATCGCCCACGTAAACGAAGTCGCGAGTCTGGCCGCCATCGCCATAAATCGTGCACGACTCACCACGCAGCAACCGCTCGGCGAAGATCGCCACCACGCCCGCTTCACCGTGCAGGTTCTGCCGAGGGCCGTAGACGTTCGCGTACCGCAAGGCCACGTAGTGCAGCCCGTACATCGCCTTGAAGCACGACAGGTACAGCTCACCGGTGAACTTGGAGACCGCATACGGCGAGACCCCCGCCGGCGGCTCGGTCTCTGGAGTCGGCAGCACCTGGCTGTCGCCATACATCGAGCCACCCGACGCCGCGTACACGACGCGGACGAGCGCCCCACCCCGCCGCGCCGCTTCGACCAGGTTCAGCGTTCCTCCGATGTTGGTGTCGGCGTCGAGCCGAACGTCGGTCACCGACTTGCGAACATCGATCTGCGCGCCGTGAAGATTGAGCACCTCGGGCGCGAACGCTTCGACCGCGCTGGCCGCCGCCTCTGACCTGACGTCGGCTTCCACGAAGCGGGCCTTCGGATTCAGGTTCTTGCGAACGCCAGTGGACAGGTTGTCGACGATCAACACCTCATGGCCGATCGCCACATACGCATCGACGATCTGCGAAGCGATGAACCCAGCACCACCGGTGACGACGATCCGCATCTCTTCAGCTCCCTGAGGTGACGTAGGCCACGGTCTCATCCATGCCCTGCGCGACGGTATGCGTCGGGGCGTAGCCGAGCTTCTCGCGCGCCCGGCTGATGTCGGCTTGTGAATCCTTGATGTCGCCCGGGCGGAACGGCTGGAAGACCGGCTCGAGCGCTCCGATCACAGGCCGCTGCTTCGCCAGCCGCGCGCGAATCAGCTCATACAGCTCGAGCAGGCTCGTCTTCCCACCGACCGCGACGTTGTAGACCGAGTCGGTCGCACCCGGCACCTGCGTCAGCGCCGCGCGAAGGTTGGCCTGCACCGCGTTCGCGACGAAACAGAAGTCGCGGCTGGTGCTGCCATCGCCATTGATGAGGCACGGCTTCTCTTCGACGAGCGCCGCCATCCACCTGGGGATCACGGCGGCGTACGCCCCGTCGGGATCCTGCCGCGGGCCGAACACGTTGAAGTAGCGAAGGCCGATCGTCTCGATGCCGTAGGTGCGCTGGAACACCGAGGCATAGACCTCGTTGATGTGTTTGGTGGCCGCGTAAGGGGACAACACGCGGCCCGTGCGCGACTCGACCTTGGGCAGCGTGGGATCATCGCCGTACACCGAGCTGCTCGAGGCGAACACGAAGCGCTTCACCTTCGCGTCACGCGCAGCGATCAGCATGTTCACGAAGCCGTCGACGTTGGCGCGATGGCTGTCGAGCGGGAGCGCGATGCTGCGCGGCACCGAACCCAGCGCGGCCTGGTGCAGCACGTAATCGACCCCGGCGCACGCGGCCTGGCAGTGCTCCGGCGAGGTGATGTCGCCCTTCTGAAACGTGAAGCGCGACGCCGCGCCGCCCCCTGCCCGCTTCACCGCGTCATCGAGGTTGCGCTGATGGCCGGTCACCAGGCTGTCGAGCACCACCACGCGCTGCCCTTCACGCAGCAACGTCTCGACCAGGTGCGAGCCGATGAAGCCCGCGCCGCCGGTCACCAACCAGCTCGCCTTCACCCCTGCGTCGATCACAGGCACCAGTAACTCACGCGGCCGCTGGGAATTTCCGCCGGGTTGAGCGCGCTCTTCACGTCGACCAGCACGCCGCCGGGCTTGAGGCGATCCACCAGGAAGCTCAGCGGCTGCCCCACGTACTGCTGGTGCGAGACCGCGAGGATCAGCGCATCGAGATCCTTCATCTCGTCGAGCTTGGTGAGCGCGAGGCCGTACTCGTGCTTCGTCTCTGCGGGGTCCGCGTACACGTCGGTGAGCTTCGCTTCGATGCCGAACTCCTTGAGCTCCTTGATGATGTCCGGGACCTTCGAGTTGCGAATGTCGGCCACGTTCTCCTTGAAGGTGAGGCCGAACACGCCGACGCGCGCGTTCTTCACCGGCAGCCCGGCGTGCACGAGCAGCTTCACGGTGCGCTGCGCGATGTACGGGCCCATCTCGTTGTTGATGCGCCGGCCCGCGAGGATCACCTGTGGCTGGTAGCCGAGCTCTTCCGCCTTGGTGGTCAGGTAGTACGGGTCGACGCCGATGCAGTGACCACCGACCAGGCCCGGGGTGAACTTGAGGAAGTTCCACTTGGTGCCGGCCGCCGCGAGCACGTCGCGGGTGCGAATGCCCATGCGATCGAAGATCAACGCGAGCTCGTTCATCAACGCGATGTTCAGATCGCGCTGCGTGTTCTCGATCACCTTGGCCGCTTCGGCGACCTTGATGCTGGCGGCCTTGAACACGCCGGCCTCGATGATCGCGCCGTAGGTGGCCGCCACGCGCTCCAGCGTGCCCTCGTCTTCACCCGAGACCACCTTGGTGATGCGCTCGAGCGTGTGCAGCTTGTCGCCGGGGTTGATGCGCTCGGGCGAGTAGCCCAGCTTGAAGTCGACGCCCTGGGTGAGCCCCGACAGCTTCGCCAGAATGGGGCCGCACACCTCTTCGGTGACGCCCGGGTAGACGGTGCTCTCGAAGACCACCACGTCACCCTTCTTGAGCGCGCGCGCCACCGTCTCGCTGGCCTTGACCACCGGAGTGAGATCGGGCCGGTTGTTCTGGTCGACCGGGGTCGGCACGGCCACCACGAAGAAGGTCGCCTTCTTGAGCGCCTCGGGTTCCCAGGTCATCTCGAGCGACGAGGCCTGCAGCACTTCTTTGGGCACCTCACCGGTGCGGTCGAGGCCTGAGCGCAGCTCCTTGACCTTCTCGACGTTGATGTCGAAGCCGATCGAGCCGGGAAACTTCCGCGCAAAGGCCAACGCCACGGGAAGACCGACGTACCCCAGGCCAATGATCGCAACGCGTTCGCTCACGGAGCTCCTTTGAAGAGACTCCGAGGCGAATAGCCAAAAAAGTCCACGCCGTCACTCATGCACGGTGTGGTGCCCACCCGAAGGCCAGCAGTTCAGGGCTTCTTGATGAAGGCGAGCGCCGGTTCCTTGTTCTTTCCCTTGCCGGTCGGGTTGATGCCCGCCAGCGAGAGCGCCGTCGCGTAGACGTGGCCCGCGTTGGGCACCACCGAGGTCGCGTCCTTCGTGCCGGTCAACACGCCGGTGATCGGGTTGTAGGCGGGATCCATCGTGCCGTTGGGGAGCAGCGGAATGCCCTCGAGGCTGCTGGTGCCCACCCGGCCCCACTGCCGATTGCCCTGCACGGTGCCCCCTAAGAACGCCACCGAGTTCACCTTCCAGTGCTGGCAGCAGTCCTGCTCGATGATCTTGGTGTACTTGGTCGCGTCGGGATCGGTCGAAGCGAGAATCGTCGCCACGTCGCCCTGAATGGTGCGGCCCATCTCGGACGCCAGCACGATGGTGGTCAGGTCCCAGTACGACTTGCCGGTGGTGCCGAACTGCGTGCTCTTCAGCTTGGTCGCGAAGGCCTTGAGCGGATCCCACAGGTCGCGCCGCAGCTGCGTGAGCTGATCGGTCTGGCCATCGTTGCTCATGATGCCGCCGCGATCGCGGTGCGTGTCGTAACCGCGGATCTGCCGGTTCTCGATCCAGAACCCCAGCGAGAGCCCCTTGGTCATCAGCTCGTACGCCATCAGCGCCTGCACGTTGACGTTCGGGCTGTCTTTCGAGCGCGCCGGGTTGCCGTTGACCGAGGTCGAGTTGGTGGCCTCGTCCGACGCGGTGACGTTGAACTCAGCGCGCAAGGTGGGGTCGGTGAAGAGCGTGCCCGGGTTGACGATGACGCCGGTGCCCGAGGTGAGCTGCTTGTAGATGTCGACCGCCGAGCTGAACGCCGCCACCGACTCGCCGTTGTGCTCGGCGATGAAGTTCTGGTGCAGGTCGTCGACGAACGTACGAATGCGAGCGGTCCGGGCCCCCGCGGTCACGTTGCCCAGCTGCGAGAGCCGGTTGCGCATCTCAGCGGGCGTGCGGCCGTAGACCGTGTGCGCGTACGCCGGCCCCAGCTTCTCGTAGAAGCCGGTGCCTTCCGGGTAGTTCGCTTCTTCGAGCTCACCGTCGGACAACCAGCGGTGCCAGCTCACGTTGGCCATCGGGTAGTTCGCGCCGTACGTCTCGGCGAACGCCTGCATCAACGAACGTTCGGTGGGCGCACGCACCGCCGTCAGCGCCGCGTACGAGGGGTACTTGCCGTACTGGTAGTCCCACCGGCCGCCGGAATGGAAGGTGTTGCCCACGTGCGAGCTGACCACCGCCATGTCGTCGAAGAGCGGGAGCCCGTCAGCCGCCAGGTAGCCGTAGTTGATGTTGCCCTGCGTCCTGGGCACCGCGAAGTGGGCCGCGTCGACGCCGTAATTCTTCGGCCGGTAGAACTGGCTCGACCACGCAGGCGTGGGGTTGAGCGTGCCGGCCGGAATGGCGAGCGTCGCGTGCTGGGGCGTGTCGAGCGGGCTGAACATCGAATAGCTGTCCCAGCCACCCTCTTGAAACCACATCACGAGGAACTTCGGTTCCATCGTCTGGGCCACCGCGCGCGCGATGCCCAGCGACTTCGAGGTACCCGGTACGCCGAAGCTGCGAAAGAAGCCGAGCCAGTCGAGCACGCCGATCGCGCCACCCGCTGCTGCTCCCTGGAGAAACGAACGACGCTTCATGGGGCCCCCTGAAAGTTCTGTGAAGCAGCCATGGTCTTGAGCACGGCCCGCATGTCGCCGCCGTTGGCGAACGTGGTGTCCCAGAGCTGCTTGTAGAGCACCCGCTCATCGGTCTGCGCGCGAAGCTCACGACCGATCAGCAGCCTGACCTGGGTGTTGATCATGCGACGAACGAAGGGCTCCTTCTTCACCGCCTTGGTGGTGAAGGCCTCGAGCCCGATGCCCTTGTACGGGTAGTTCGCCACCAACCCGCGATCGCTGTCGTCGATGGCGCTGGCTCCGAGGTACGTGCCGTCGTCGGTCCACTTGAGGCGTTGGTGCGCGAGCGGCGTGAGCAACTGGTGACACGAGAAGCAGACGCTCTGCGGGTCGACGGTGGAGGTCGCCGTGGCCGTACCGCGCTGATCGAAGACCTCGGGCGGCACTTCGAAGACCGCGCCCATGAAGCCGGACAAGACGCGCGCCGGGAAGTTGTAGTGAGGCAGGCCGGGCTTGTTGTTGAGGTAGCCCCGCGCCGTCAGCAGCCCCGTCTTGCCGTGCTCAGCGGGCCGCGGCTGCTGCACGAACTGCTCGTCGACGGTGTACTCGGCGGTGAGCACCTCTTCGAAGTTGCGGCCGTTGAGCGTGACGTAGGTCCACAACCGCGCCGGCTCGTCCGACTCCGCCGTGCCCTGGCTCTCGATGCGCAGCTGAATGCGGTTGAAGTAGTACTTGCGGAAGTCCGGGCTGGCGAAGACCTGGTCGATCATCGCGGGGAAACCGTTGGCGCCCAGCGCGGTGAACTCGGCGGCGGTCGGAGGCCTGCCCAGGGCCCGCTGCGTGAGGGCGACCAGCCGCAGCGGGTCTTTCGCGGCGGCGGTGAGCTTCTCCACCTCGGGGGGCATGGTGAAGAGGAAGTCGGGGTGCCGCATGAGCGCCTCGCACACCCCGCTCCACGCGCTGCCCTGCGTGCCCAGGCCCGAGAGATCCTTGAGCAGCTCGTAGGTCGCCGTCAGCTCGGTGGCGTTCGCCGGGCGGTAGACCATGCGCTGGTAGAGCGAGTTGATCTTCTGCTTCGCGCCGTCAGCCCGCGTGGTGCCGGTGCCCGCGCCCAGCGGCCCCATCACGGTGATCGAATCGAAGTAGAGGTTGCGATCGCCGCCGCTGGGCGAGCTGCCGTCGTTGAAGAAGTTCACCGACACCGAGCTCATGCCCGTCGCGGTCACCACCACGTCGACGCTCTTGTCTTCGTAGGCCGCGGGGTTCGAGAAGGTCAGCGAGCTCTGACCGGCCGCGACGCCGATCTGCACGCGCACCTGCGGCGCTCCCAGCTCGGCGTCGAGGGTCGGCTTGCCGCGCACCGTGACGCGGTACGTGCCCGGCGCGACCAGGTTGTACGGCATCGCGAAGGTGCAGTTCGTGTAGCAAAAGTAGCCCGCGGGGTTGGTCGAGGCGTTGCCTCCGCCGGTGGCCGGGCTGGGCGTCAGCGATTCGATCTGCACGATCGTGGTGGCCTGGGCGGGCACGTCGATGATCGGCGTGGTCAACGTGAGGCCGGCGAAGGGCCCTGTGCCGGCGGTCGCCGCGGCGCCACAGACGTCAGGGGCCAACGAGTCCATGCCCAGCAGGAAGTCGGGCGTCGCCACGCGGGCTTCCACGAAGTGGGTGGTGAAGTTCACGCCGCCGAACAAGCCGATGTTGCGCTCATACTGATCGGCCCCGGTGCGCACCCAGTCGTCGTTGAAGATCGACTTCACCTTCCCCTTGAGCTGCACGAAGTTGAGGAACGGGTTGTCGTAGGAGCTGATCGCCGCGCCTCCGTACGGAAGCAGCAGCTCGGGCGGGAACTGCTCGTCGGCCGCCGTTCCTCCATTCGCCTCGAACGCCTTGAGCATGCACGCGACCTTCGCGACGGCCTGCACGGTGGCGTCGGAGAACGCCGGAGCGGCCTGCGGCATGCGAACGCGATCGTCGACGTTGATCAACCGCGCCAACACCGAGCCCTGGTCGTCCGCGAAGAAACCTGCACCTCGGCTTTGGTAGAAAGTTTCGGTCGCGTCAGAAGTCACGGTGAAGCGGCGATTGGCTGCCGGCGCGTGACACGAGACGCACTGGCTCTGACCGCTGACCATCGCGGGGTAGACGTCGCTGGCGAAGAGACCGGCCGCTTCTTCCAGGCGCACGTCAGCGAACTGCGCGATGTCACAGGAGACGTCGGGCGGCACGTAGACGATGGGCACGGGAATGATGGCTTCTTCGCCATCGACACCCGTGTCGCCGATCGGCCCGATGACGCCTTCACAACCGACTGTCAGCAAGGCCGCAGACAAGAGCCATGTGCGAATGCGCATCGGCGCAGTGTCGTCAGCCCATCCGGGGAGGTCAACGGTGGTTCTTCAAGCGCAGAGGTGCGACACGCCCCTCCATCGTCGCGCGGGTGACGAACGCGAGTGAGACCAGCCTGCGCGAGGCGCGGCCTTTTCCCTCGGGAAGAACGACGCCGAGCGACTCGGCGAGC
>JBKJSE010000424.1:0-5338 GCA_046595925.1 Archangium sp.
TGGGCGAGCTCGCGCAGGGCGAGACCAAGTCGTCGCGCTTCCAGCTCGAGGTGAAGAAGGGCTTCAAGGGCGAAGAGTTCGGGCTGCGCTACGCCGTCATCGACGAGCCGCTCGAAGAGTTCACCGCCGACAAGATCATGATCCCGGTGGCGCCCGATGGGGCCCCGAGCCCGGCCTTCGAGCCGAGCAAGGCCATCTCGCGCATCGCTGACAAGGCCGACATCTACGCGTCGGTCGACGGCAAGCGCCCGCTCGCCCGCCTGCCCAGGGGCGCGGTGGTGGCTGAAGTCGCCCGCGGCGGCAACATGGCCAAGGTCGAGTGGGAAAAGGATCGTTTCGTCTTCGTGAAGCTCGCAGACCTGCGCGACGCCAAGGGCCAGAAGCCCGCAGCCCCGAAGGACGCGATGTGGAACCCGTTCCGCACGCCGGCCACCATCTCGATGAACGTCGACCCGTCACAGGGCGGCGCCGTGGTCGATGGCGAGAAGTTCACCCTCTCGAGCGTGGTCAGCGACCCTCAGCTGCTCGACGTCTTCGTGCTGGTGAACGACCAGAAGGTCTTCTTCAAGGGCGCGACGTCGGAGGACAACGGCAAGGTGAAGTTCTCCACCGAGTTCTCCCTCAAGGAAGGCAACAACCTGGTCACCGTGGTCGCCCGCGAATCGCAGGACTTCGCCAGCCGCAAGTCGGTGGTCATTCGCCGCCGCCCGGCTGCCGTCGCTCAAAAGGTCAATGAGCAGCCGGCCCAGAAAGCGAAGCCTTAAAGAGCAGTAATTGATGCCTCAGGCAGGCGGGACTAGGTTCTCCACCATGTCTCGTCGCCTGTGGTTGTTGCTCGGTGCGCTTGCGTCCACCTCCGCGTTCGCGGACGCGTACGACTTTCGCATCTACCAGTTGGGCAACCCGAACTGCAGGCCCGACCAGGCCGGCGTGTGCCAGGGCGTCGGCTACAGCCCCAGCGCCAACGCGAACTTCCGCGCGTTCGCCCGCCGTCTGGGCGCGGCCATGACCTCGACGAACCTCGCGCCGCCCGAGACCCTCGGTCACTCCGCGTTCGCGATCTCCGCAGAGCTGTCGGTGATCGACTTTCAAGGCGCCACCGCCGCGACCCAGATGCCCACCGTGCGGCCCATCGACGGCGCCGTGCTGCTGCCTTCGATTCACATTCGCAAGGGTCTGCCCTGGAGCTTCGAGCTCGGCGTGCGCGCGGCGTGGTGGGAAAAGAGCCGCATGGGCACGGGCACCCTCGAGCTCAAGTGGGCGCTCAACGAAGGCTTCACCTACCTCCCTGACATCGGCGTGCGCGGCTTCGTGACGAAGATCCTCAACAGCCGTGACTTCGACGTCACCGCGGGCGGGCTGGACCTGGGCATCGGCAAGCAGTTCGCGGTCGCCGGCATGGTCACCCTGACGCCCTACTTCGGCTGGAACCTGACCTTCGTGGGCGCCTCGACCGGCAACGTCGACTTCAACCCGAGCCGCTCGCTGGCCGAAGCCGACGCGCCCAACGAGCAGTTCACCGACTACTACGTGTACGACTCGGTGCTCGCGGCCAACAACACCAACAACCGCTTCTACGGCGGCTTCCGCTTCATCGCCGGCGTGGTGATGCTCGGCTTCGAGTTCAGCTACACGGTGCTCGGCAGCTTCACCGACGACACGATCGGCAAGGTCAACATGCCCGCGGTGCTCGCCTACAACGGCACCATCGGCTTCGACTTCTAATCGACGGGCTGGGCGCGCTTGAGCTGGGCACGCAGCTCGCCGGGCCTGTTGGTGATCACCCAGTTCACGCCCATCGCCCGCAGGCGGCGCGCTTCGTCGACGTCGTCCACCGTCCACACGGCGACCTCGAGGTCGAGCGCGTGCCAGCGGTTCACCCGCTCGGGCGTGACCTGGGAAAAGTGAGGATGCACCGAGGTGCGTGCAGTGAACGGCAACCAGCCCCAGGCCTGCGGCAGCCACGCGCGATCGGGGTCGATGAGCAGGCCGCGAGGCAGCCCGGGAAAAGCGCCTGCCACCCGCACCAGGCACAGCGGGTTGAAGCTCGAGACGAAGACCTGCGAGCCCCACCGGCGCCTCGAGAGCAGCTCGCCCACGGCCAGCGACAGCCCGTGATCGTCGGTGGTCTCGCACTTGATCTCGACGTTGCAGAAGGCCTTGCCCGGCAGCAGGTCGAGCACGTCTTCGAGCAGGGGAATGCGCGCGGGCTTGAAGCCGAGCGCCGAACCCACGTCGACGTCCTTCAACTTCCACCACGGGGTGGCGAGCACTTCCCAATGCAGGCCGCAGAGGCGATCGAGCCATTCGTCGTGGCAGACCACCAGCTCACCCGAGGCGCAGCGCATCACGTCGAGCTCGAACCCATCGGCCTTCTGGGCGAGGGCGCCTTCGAAGGCCTCCATGGTGTTCTCGGGGAAGTCAGCGCTGGCGCCGCGATGACCGAGGATCCGCATCGGCATGGCCCCTCACCTGCTCCCCCGTTGGCGAGGCGTCAAGTTGCGTCGTGACCTGGCGTGAGGCAACGTGCCCCTCATGATCTGGGTCGCTCTGCCTCGGCCACACTTCCGCTTCGCTTCAGTGTGTCTCGCGCAGCGGTTCGCTGCTAACGGCGGCGCTCTATGAACGTAGGCAGCGGCGAACTCATCATGCTGGGCATCATTCTGGTGATCGTCTTCTCAGCTTCGCAGATGGGCACGCTGGGCAACGCGATGGGCCGCTTCGTTCATTCGTTCCGCAAGGCGTCGCAGGGTGATGGCTACGTCGACGTGAAGCCGGTCTCGAAGCTCGAGCGCGGCACCGAAGACGCGCAGATCATCGACGGATCGCCGAAGCACTGAGCTTTGCCGCCAGCTCGCGCACCGAGAGGTGCACGTTGCGGTCAGTCGACAGCTGCCGAAGATCAGGCGCCGACAAGAGCGGCACGATCTTCACCCCCACTTCCGGTGACAGGTAGGGATTGAAGGCGAGCGCGCGCCGCACCGCGGGCTGCATGTTCCAGCGAGGGCTGCGCCATATCTCCTCGAGCGGTTCAGGCCGGGCAGGCCTCCGAGCCGCGATGCGCACCACCAGGTCTTCCGTCAGCCGCGGGTTCTTGAGCACCTCGCGAATCACCGAAGCATTCGAGGCGACCGCCAGCCGCGAGAGCTCGTCGGGGTTTCGCGTCAGCCGCGCGCGCGACTTGAGCACCCCGAGCGGCAGCGTGAAGAGCTTGGCGTCTGCTCTGGCCGCGGCATCGGAGTCGTACTCCTGCACGGGCCGGCCCTCGCTGAAGACGAAGGTCACGTCGTCCTGCTCCGACAACGCGGCGACCTGACGCAGCGTGGCCAGGTGCGGAATGAGATCGCCGTCGTCTTCGAGCGCGCGCATGAAAGCAGGCAGCACGCGCATGGCGGGCTCCCAGCGCTGCACCGAGAGGCGCATCACCGTCGAGAGCAGCTCCGTGGCCTGCGGTGGATCGAGCTCGCCCAGCGTGCGCGCCGCGGCACGGCGGAGCACGTCGTGGCCGCCTCCGAGCACGTCGAGCCGCCGAATGATCTGGCGCAGCCCGTCGTTCTCATCGGCGGGTGTCACGGATTGGCGGCGGTGGGATTGACGGGCACCGCGCGCGCCGACACCCGCACCCGGAACGCCTTCAGGTCGGGCGGGTATTCGGTGAACGGCACCACGAACGCCGCGGCCGCTCCGGGCGGGACCACGATCGAGCGTTTCTCGACCTTCCGATTGAGGGCCTCGAGCGACTCGGTGCTCTCGATGACGAAGATCTCCTCGGGGGAAGCAGGCTCGCCAGCCCAGCTTTCACCGAAGCGCACCACCTTGCCGTCGTCGACGATCTCGGCCTTCACCACCACCTTCACCGCGACCTCGCTGCGGTTCATCACCTCACCGCGCACGAAGAACACCGAACGGCCGGCCCGCGTCTCGTAGAGCCCGTTGGACACGTCGTTGGCCACGAAGTCGACCGAAGGCGCGAAGGTGTTCTTGAGCCCCTCCAGCGAGAAGGCCTCGGTGGAGAACTTGCCCTCGTTCACGTACGCCGTGCCGACGACGACCAGGCCGAAGACCAGCATCGCGGCGATCGCCACGTTGACGATGATGCCCACCACCGTGCGGCGTCGAGCCGGCTCAGGAGGGGGCGCGACCGGCGCAGCGGCCAACTGAGTCGAGGTGGCGGGGCGGCCCATCGGCACGCGCTCGACGTTGCGGCTGCTGGCGCTCGGCTCGAGGTCGGGCGGGGGCAGATCGAGCAACGAAGGGGCAGGCGCCGGCAGGTCGAACATCGCGCGCGCCGCGGCACCGTCGACCGGCATCGTGGCGGGAGCGACGTCGTCTGCACCGGCGAAGAAGCCATCGGCGCCACCCGAACTCTGAGGGAAGGCAGGCGAATCCATCGGGGCGCTCGACTGCGCCTGCAGCCCGCCCATGTCGAAGGCACCGCCGCCAGAAGGAGCCGAAGGTGCCACCTGGGAAAAGTCGAAGGCCGGCAACGAAGGCGCGGGAGGAGGCGCCGGGCGCACGGCAGCCAGAGGGGCGACCTGCTGAGTGGGCGCGGTGAAGTTCGAGAAGTCGAACGCCGCCGCTGGGGCTGCTGAAGCCGGGGGGGGACGGGCGATGGCCGCGAAGTCGAAGGGTGAAGCAGAAAGCGGCGGCGGCTGAACGTACGCAGGCACGGCCGGAACGGTCGGCGAGGTGTGCGAGGCCGGCGGCGTGAGCGAACCGAAATCAAAGGGCTGCGCGTTGTCGGGCGGGGGCGGCTTCGACACCGGGTACGACGGCGGCGGCTTGCGGGTGGCCTCCACGCCGAGCGCGAAGACACCGGGCCTCGTCACCTCAGCATCGGGGGGCGAGGCCGGCGCACCGAAGCGCGCGAACGGATCGGCGGCGGTGGGCGTTCCGACCGCGGGCATGGTGGCCGTGGCCGGCTGCGCCATGTCACGCGTCACGCGGAAGGTATGGCTGCACTTGGTGCACCGAACCTTCACACCCTTGTCGGTGACCTTGTCGTCGGGGATCTTGAATCGGGTCTGGCACTGCTCGCACTTGACGATCATTGAGCGGGGCAGACTCTACCCTGCTTCTGAAACGAAATCGCGCGGTTGGCACCCGAGTGGACAGGTGGTACAGCTTTCGCGCACTGCGTCAGGGGTCCACCGTCCATGAGCGAAGCAGAATCGACCGTTCGCGAGCCGAAGGTCATCAAGCGCTACACCAACCGTAAGCTCTACGACACCGTCGAGAGTCGGTACGTGACGCTCGACGAGATCGCCGAGATGGTGAAGCAGGGCGTGGAAGTGAAGATCGTCGACAACCGGAGCAAGGAAGACCTCACCTCCGTCAC
>JBKJSE010000015.1:0-11630 GCA_046595925.1 Archangium sp.
CTCGTAAAGCTGCGTAAAAGCAACACTTTCCCCGTCCCGCGCGGCCAGGGCGAGCGTACGAAGAGGGTCGGCCACCGCGGCGAGGTCGTTCGACATGTACCCGTGGGAGAAGGCGAGGGCCGTCATGGCACTCGTTGGTTGCCGGGGGCAAGACCGTTGATCCACACCTTCTTACCGGGCTCTGGAACAGTACCGCTCCATGCGAAGCGTCGTGTTGTTCGTCTCGTTGTGGGGAGCCTCGGTGGTGCGCGCTGAAACGCAGCCCTTCGACGAACCAACCGCCGCTCGCTTCACCCAGCTCGCGCTGGCCTGCGTACATCGCGAATATCCCAACAAGCTCGCGCACGTGCTCAACGACGCGAAGGACGTGAAGGCGCCGCGGCAGCTCACGCCGGCCTTCTACGGTTGTTACGACTGGCACTCGTCGGTGCATGGGCATTGGCTGCTCGCCCGGTTGGCGCGGACGTTTCCCGACGCGCCGTTTGCCGCTCGAGCAAAGAAGGCGCTCGCCCAGAGCCTCACCGTGAAGAACCTGACCGTTGAGTTGAAGTACTTCGAGGCGCCGGGTCGGGTGAGCTTCGAGCGGCCGTACGGCCTGGCGTGGTTGCTACAATTGGCCGCAGAGCTGCGCGAGTGGAAGACGCCGGAAGCCGAGGCCTGGGTCAAGGCGCTGGCGCCGCTCGAGCGTGCAGCCGCGGCGCGGTTGTCGACGTGGTTGCCGAAGTTGTCGCGGCCGATTCGCGTGGGTGAACACGACCAGACCGCGTTCGCGTTCGGGCTCGTGCTCGATTGGGCGCGCATCGCGGGTGATGAGGCGATGGTGACGCTGCTCCAGCAACGCGTCGAGGTGTTCTACGGAGAGGATCGCGAATGTCCGCTCGCGTACGAGCCGGGCGGGCAGGACTTTCTTTCACCGTGTCTCGCCGAGGCCGACTTGATGCGGCGTGTGCTGGCGCCCGAGAAATACGCGATCTGGCTGCGGGCGTTCCTGCCTTCGATTCCACAGACCGCCGCGAAGCCGTGGTTGGTGCCCGAGGTGGTGACGGATCGATCCGACCCGAAGCTCGCGCACCTCGATGGTCTCAACCTGTCGCGCGCATGGATGCTGGATGGAATCGTCTCAGCGCTCCCTGAAAATGATCCGCGCGTGGCGGCATTGAAGGCGGCGGCGCTGGCGCATCGCGCGGCCGGACTCGAGTCGGTCACCGGCGAACACTACGAAGGCGGTCACTGGCTGGGCAGCTTCGCGGTGTACCTCGTCACGAGACGCGGCCTCTGAAGTCAGATGACGCCGGCGACCCGGGCGAGCAGGAGACGACGCCTCGAGGCGCCAGTATAAGGGAGGCGCTTGCGGCTCTGGCTCACCCTGTCGCTGATGTGTTCGTGCTCACGGCCGCCGCAGCCCGTGCGCGATCCCTCGCACCCTGATCTGCGCCTCGAGCGCGTGGCGATTCGGTCGTGGTCCGCTGACTCGTTGAGGGTCGTGACCACCGCCAGCCGGCTCGACGTGTTTCGTGAAGTGGGAACGCCCGGAGACGTGGTGGTCTACGACGCGGGCGTGTTGCTCATCGCCGACGGCACGCGGCTCACGGCGCCGCTGGTGACGGGCAACTTCTTTTCCGGCCAGTTCGAAGGCAGGGGCGGCGTGACGCTGGCGGGGCCCCACGAGCTGCGCGCGGCCACCCCCACCGTCGCGTTCGTGAGCGCACGGGGAACGGCAGGTCAGGCGTCTTCGGACGCAGGCATCGTGCTCACGCGGCCGGGACTTCAGCTCGAGGCCACGGGCTTCACCTTCGACCTCGCCGAAGAGCACGCGACGTTCGAGCAGGCGAAGACGAAGTTCAATCCTTGAGCGGCAGGTACTTCTCGAGCGTCGCGTAGAACGTCGCGACCTCGATCGGCTTGGACAGGTACCCGTTCATGCCCGCCGCAAGACAGCGCTCGCGTTCCTCTTCCAGCACGTGCGCGGTCAACGCGACGATGGGCGTCTTCTGAAACGCCGCCTTGCGTCGCAACGCGCGCGTGGTCTCGAGCCCATCGAGCTCGGGCATCTGCACGTCCATCAGCACGACGTCGAAGTCGGTCGGGCCACGCTCGAGCCGCTCGATGGCCAGCACGCCGTTCTCCGCCACTTCAGAAGCAGCGCCGGCCTTCTTGAGCAGGCTGGTCGCGAGCAGCTGGTTGACCTTGTTGTCCTCGACCACCAGCACGCGCAGCCGCGAGAGATCGATCGTCAGCGAAGGCATCGCCACCGGCGCCGCGGGCTCCACCAGCACCGCGGGCACCCTGCAGGTGAACGTGCTGCCCTTGCCCGAAGCGCTGTGCAGGCTCAGCTCGCCGCCCATCAGCCGCGCGATCTGCCGGCTGATGGCGAGGCCCAGCCCGGCGCCTCCGTGACGTCGCGACGCGCTCTCGTCCACCTGCGAGAAGGGCTCGAACAACCGCTCTTGCTGCGAGGGTGAGAGGCCCACGCCCGTGTCGGTGACGCTCAAGGTCAGCGCGCCTCCACCCACCTTCGCCAGCACGTGCACGCTGCCGGCATCGGTGAACTTCACCGCGTTCGACAGCAGGTTGGTGAGCACCTGGCCCAGTCGTCCACGATCGCCCTTCACGGTCAGGGTCGTGTCGGGCTCGAGCGCCACCGTGAGCGCGAGGCCCTTCGCCTCGGCCTGTGCCTGCACCAGGCCCACGCTCTGCGAGACCAGCGCGCGCACGTCGACCAGGCCCTCTTCGATGCGCAGTCGCCCTGCCTCGAGCCGCGAGACGTCGAGCAGGTCATTGGCCAGCGAGAGCAGCGTCTCACCCGCGCCCGCAACGATGGAAAAGAGATCCTTCGCGTCGTCGAGAGAGAAGGCGTCCTTGCCGAGCTCAGCCACGCCGAGAATGGCGGCCAGCGGCGTGCGCACCTCGTGAGACATGTTCGCGAGGAACTGGCTCTTCAAGCGGCTCGCAGCACCCGCCTCTTCTGACGCCTTGCGCAGCGACTGCTCGAGCTTGCGCGTCTCTGAGATGTCCTGCCCGCTGGCGAACAGCGCGTCAGAGCCATCGAGCCGCATCTTCGCCAGCGTGATGCGCATCGGCACCAGGTGGCCATCGACGTGACGGTGATCCCACTCGTGGCGGTGCACGCCGTCGCGCAGCGCCTGAGCGATGTACGAGTTGGCCAGCGCTTCTGATGACGAGCCGTCTGCCTGAGTGGGCGGCGAGATCTGCGCCTGGCGCAGGCCCACCATTTCCTGAATGGTCGCAAAGCCCAGCGCGCGCGCCGCGGCGAGGTTGCAGTCGATGATGCGCCCTTCGCGCAGCAGGAAGTTCGGGTCGGGTGAGCGCTCGAACAACGTGCGGAAGCGCGCCTCGCTCTCGCGCGTGCGGCGATTGGAGCGCGCGATCGCCGCGGCCCCGATGGCCAGCATGAGGGCGAGGCTGATCAACGAGACGAGCGCCACCGTCACCCAGCGAGGCATCGGCGTGGGCGCGGCGTAGAGGAACCCATCTAGATTGACCGCGGGCGGGAGCAGCCCTGCCTCGGTGTACACCTCGGCGATGGCGCGCCAGCGCACGGCGCTCATGTAGCCCGGCTCGATCAAATCGAACTGAAGCAACGGCTCCATCGCGTCGGCCTCGAAGCGAAGCTGGGCGCGCGACTTGCGATCGGAGCGTTGGAGCACCAGCTCGATCGCCGCCTCGGGGTCCGCCATCGCCTCGCGCCACCCTCGCAGGCTCGCTTCACGAAACGCCTTCACCACGTCGGGGTGCTTCGCGAGGTAGCCCTCGGTGGTGAAGAGCGTGTCGCCGTAGAAGTCGATGCCGGCATGGCGTGGCGAGTAGAGCGAGTACGGCACGCCTCGTTCGGCCAGCGTCCACGGCTCGTCGGTCACGTAGATCGACATCGCCTCGACGCGCTTCTCGATCAGATCTGCCGGGTCAAAGGAGTGCTCGACCTGCAGCACCGCATCGGGGCCCAGGCCTTCGCGCTTCAGGAAGGCGGTGAGCTCCGCGGAGTGCGGCTCGACCATCACCTTCTTGTCTTTGAGCGTGGTGAGCGGCTTGCCCGAGTTCTCCAGGGTCATCAGCGCGATGGGCGAGTGCTGGAAGATCGCCGCGAGGGCGACGACCGGCTTCCCTTCGTGTTTGTAGAGCAGCAGATCAGTCGTGCCGATGCCGAACTGCGCGCGCTCGCTGAGCACCTCATCGATCGACTTGAGACCCGGGGTCGCCTCGACGAAACGCACGTCGAGCCCCGCCGCCCGGTAGTACCCGCGCGCTTCGGCCACGTAGTACCCGGCGAACTGAAACTGATGACGCCACTTGAGCTGCAGCGTGATGGGCGTGAGCTCAGCCGCCTGGGCACAGGTCGAAAGCAGCAGGCTGAGTACCACTGCGACGCGCGTCATGCCGCCGCAACATACCCCGTATCAGCGAGCCGAACGCCGACGGCGCAGCGCCAACATCAGCAAGCCGAACAGCGGGGCCATCGCGTCGGTCGAGGTACAACCGCACCCGGACGACTGCCCCATGATGGCGCCGCTGCCGCCATCGGGCATCACCAGGGGGCCGCCGTCGTTCGGGTCCATCCCCGCGTCGCTGTTCATCATTCCGGCGTCCGTGCCCGCGTCGGGCTCCACGATGCCGGCGTCGGAGCCCGCATCGACCACCATCGGCATGCCCACCCGAATGCTCGCCGTCGCGGTCACGCTGCCTGAGGTCGCGGTGACACCATCGAGGTAGTCACCCGGCATCGAGCCCGCCGTGAAGAGGCCGCCCGCGCTGATGCTGCCGGCGTTCGAGTTCGCGCTCCACGTCACCGACGCCCCGACGGGGTTGCCGAAGGCATCCTGCGCGACTGCGCTGAACTGCTGCATCGCGCCGGCCTCGAGCGTCGCAGAGGTGGGCGTCAGCTCGAGCCGCGAGAGGGGGCCGGGCGAGACGGTGACGGTGGCGAACGCCGTCACGCCGTTCGACTCGGCGCGCACGGTGTTGGCGAAGGTGCCCGTCATCGTGCCCGCGCTGAAGACGCCCGCGACCGAGATGGCGCCGCCACCTGCCACGACGCTCCACACCGGCGTCACGGCGATGGTGTTGCCGTTGCCATCACGACCCGTCGTGGTGAACCCAACGGTGCCGCCCGCCTGCGTGGTGGCCACTGAGGGCGTGATGGTGAGCTGCGCGAGCGCGCCTGCGTTGATGCTCACGTTGGCCGTGCCGTTGATGCCGTTGACGGTGCCGGTGATCGCCGCGGGGTAGTTGCCCGACATGGTGCCGGCGGTGAACACGCCGCCCTGCGTGATGGCGCCCGACGACGCGGTGGCCGCCCAGGTCACCGGCGCAGTCACCGTGTTGTTGTTGGCGTCGAAGGCCTGCGCCGTGAAGGTGGTGGTGCCCGAGGGCGCGAGCGTCACGGTCATCGGCGCGATGGCCACGCGGGTGACGGCGCCCGGCTGCACGATGACGGTGGCAAAGGCGCTCACGCCCGCGATGGTGGCCTGCACGGTGTTGGTGAAGGTGCCCGCGGTGGCGCCCGCGGTGAAGCTGCCGGTGTTCGCGTTGATGCTGCCGCCGCCTGCGACCACGCTCCAGGTGGGTGTGCCGGCGACCATGTTGCCGAGGCTGTCGAGCGCGACCGCCATGAAGTTCAGGGTGGCGCCAGTGCCGAGCGTCGCGTTCGAAGGCATCACCGTCACGCTCGCGACCGCGCCGCCGGTGATGGTCAGGTTCGCCGAGGCCGAGCGCGTGATGGCGCCTTCACTCGCGCTCGCGGTCAGCCCGGCGTTGAAGGTGCCCGGCGTCGCGCCTGCGCTGAAGAGCCCCGAGGTGTTCACGTTTCCGCCCGGCACGGTGGTCGCGTACGTGATGGTCGACGTGAGGGGGTTGCCGCAGCCGTCAGACGCGCTGCCGGTGAACTGCCGCGTGGCGTTGATCGCGAGGCTGGCCGAGGTGGGGCTGAGGCTCACGTTCGAGAGCACGCCGGGGTCGACGGTGACCGAAGCGCGGCCCGTGACGGAGCCCGCGGTGGCGACGATGGACATGGGGAAGGCGCCGCGCGTGCAACCCGCCGTGTACTGACCCGTCGTGTCGATGATGCCAGCGCTGCCCGTGGCGACCCAGGTCACCGCGGGGCTCGCGACGGGGTTTCCGCAGACGTCGAGCGCCATCACCGAGAACTGCTGGCTCTGCTGCGAGCGCACGGTGGCGTTCGCGGGGCTGACCACCAGGCTCGCGATGGGCGCGGTGGTGATGGTGAGGTTCGCCGAACCCGAGCGTCCATTGGAGGTCGCGGTCACGGCGTTGCTCAGGGTGCCGGGCGTGCAGGAAGCCGTGAGCACGCCGCTGCTGTTCACCGCGCCGGCAGTCCCGAGCGCGGACCAGGTGAAGGTCGCGGTGGGCACCGGGTTGTTCGAGGCGTCGTACGCCGTCGCGGTGAAGGTGAAGGTGGCGCCCGCGGTGACGGTCGCGCTCAGCGGGGTCACCACCACGCGGTCGACCGTGCCCGGCGCGAAGGGAAACGCACCGAGGTCGCTGGCGCTGGTGCCGGCCATGCGCGCAGGTGAAGTGCTCTGCAGATGAAAGTCAGCGCTCGCCGCGGCGACGAATTGCGGATCGACGGTGAGCGAGCTGCTCCCCACCGTGGTGCTCACCGTGCTCGAGCTGAAGAGCAGGTTGTACGAGTTGGTGATCGCGACCGCGCCGCTGCCCCGGTACAGGCCGTAGCTCGAGTGGTTGCTCAAGATGGAGTTGATGACCGACAGGCTCCCCGTTGCCGACGTCGAGTACACCCCGTTGGTGTTGCCGTAGAGCGTGGCGTGGTCCACCACGAGCGCGCCGCCCTGGCTGTAGAGCGCGTACGAGTTGGCGTCGAACACGTCGAAGTTGAAGGTGCCGGTACCCGCGTTGCTGCGTACGCCATAAGTGCAGGCGCTGATGCGCGAGGAGCTCACCGTCGCGTTGCCGAACAGATCGAGGCAGTAGAGGCCGCGCTGAATATTCGCTGAGCTGATGTTGGCCGTGCCGCCCGTCATCACGCGAATGCCCGTCCACGAACCCGCAGAGCCGGTCGAGGTGATCACCACCGGGCTCGCAGGCGTGCCCGAGACCTGCAACGTGCCGAGCACGATGAGCTCGGTGCGCGAGGTGTCGTTGCCGGCGATCATCAAGTCGCTGGCAGGCGCGGTGAGCGTGACGCCGGGCGCGATGGTGACGGTCACTCCGGGGGCGATGGTGAGGTCGCCTTGCAACGCCGCGCTGGTGCCGAGAGTCACGCTCGTCCACAACGTGCCGACCAGGCCGGGCGTCGCGTCGGAGAGATACGGGAAGGCGCCCATGTCACCGCCCAGCGAGTCCGACTTGCGGGCGGGCGAGTTCGAGGTGAGCCGGTAGTTGCTGCCCGAGGCCACGAAGAGCGGGTTGCTCGAGATGCTGCCCGTGCCCGCCGACGTGCTCACGTAGTCGCCTGAGCTGTTCTGCCAGACGTCGTTGTACGAGTTGGTGATCGCCACCGCGCCGCTGCCTTTGTACAGGCCGTAGCTGCTGTTGTTGGTGATGACCGAGTTGGTGACGGTCAGGCTGCCCGACGAGGCCGTCGAATAGACCGCGTTGGTGTTGGCGACGAACGTGGAGTGGTCGATGCCCACCACGCCGCCCTGGCCGTACACCGCGTACGAGTTGCCGTTGAACAACGAGCGCGCCGCGTTGGCGATCGAGCCGGTGTTGATGCGCAGGCCGTAGGTGTTGCCGTTCAAGTTCGAGTCGTTCACCGTGACGTTGGCGAACGCGTCGATGCCGTAGAGCGCGCGGCTGATGGTGACGCCGGTGAGGCTGGCGGCGGCGCCTGACTCGACCCGAATACCCGTCCACGAACCGGCGCTGCCGCCGGTCGAGGTGAACACCACCGGGCTCGCGGTGGCGTTGACGTTCAAGGTGCCGCGGACGATCAGCTCGACGCGCGAGGCGTCGTTGCCCGAGATCATCTGGTCCGACGCACCCGCTGAAAGCGTGACGCCGGGCGCGACGGTGAGGGTGACTCCGGGCGCGACGGTGAGATCGCCCAGCAGCGTTCCGTTGGTGGAGAGGGTGGTGTCGACCCACAGCGTGCCGGTCAGGCCCACGGTGGGGTCGCTGGTGTACGGGAAGGCGCCCATGTCACCGCCCAGCGAGTCAGAGCGCCGCGCCGGTGAGTTCGAGGTGAGCCGGTAGTTGCTGCCCGAGGCCACGAAGAGCGGGTTGCTCGAGATGCTGCCCGTGCCCGCCGACGTGCTCACGTAGTCGCCCGAGCTGTTCTGCCAGACGTCGTTGTACGAGTTGGTGATCGCGACCGCGCCGCTGCCTTTGTAGAGGCCGTAGCTGCTGTTGTTGGTGATGACCGAGTTGCCCACGCTCACGCTGCCCGACGACGCGGTCGAATAGACGGCGTTGGTGTTCGAGACGAACGTCGAGTGGTCGATGGTGATGACGCCGCCCTGGCCGTACGTCGCGTAGCTGTTGCCCGTGAAGAGCGAGGTGTTGAGGCTCGCCGAGCCCTGGTTCGCGCGCACGCCGTAGGTGTTGCTGCGCACGGTGCTGCCCGTGAGCGTCACGGTGGCGAAGTTGTCGAGGCCGTAGAGCGCTTCTTCGATGATCGCGCCGGTGAAGGTGCCGGTGGCGCCGCTCTCGATGCGAATGCCCGTCCACGCGCCGGCGCTGCTGCCGCTCGAGGTGAAGACGGTGCCGTTGGCGATGAGCGTGCCGCGAACGATGAGCTCGGTGCGCGAGGCGTCATTGCCGGAGATCATGATGTCGGACGAGGGGGCGGTGAGCGTGACGCCACTGGCGATGGTGAGCGTGACGCCCGCGGGCACGATGAGATCGCCGCCCAGCGTGGCGGTGGCGCTGACCGTCGTGTTCACCCACAGCGTGCCGTAGAGGCCGGGCGTCGCGTCGGAGCTGTACGGGAAGGCGCCGAGATCCACGCCGGTGGCGTCCGACTTGCGCGCAGGCGAGTTCGAGGTGAGCCGGTAGTTGCTGCCTGAAGAAACGAAGAGCGGGTTGCTCGAGAAGCTGCCCGTGCCCGCCGACGTGCTGACGTAGTCGCCCGAGCTGTTCTGCCAGACGTCGTTGTAGCTGTTGGTGATGCTCACCGCGCCGCTGCCCTTGTAGAGGCCGTAGCTGCTGTTGTTGGTGATGACCGAGTTGTTGACGGTCATGCTGCCCGACGACGCGGTGGAATAGACGGCGTTGGTGTTCGCCACGAGCGTGCAGTGATCGACGACGAGCGCGCCCCCCTGGCCGTAGCTGGCGTAGGAATTTCCGGTCAAGAGCGTGGTGCTCACGTTGGCCGTGCCTGCGCCCGCGCGCACGCCGTAGGTGTTGCTTCGAATGGTGGAGTTGGTGACGCTCACCGTGCCGAAGTTGTCCAGGCCGTAGAGCGCTTCTTCCAGCACCAGCCCGCTCGCCGTGAGGGTGCCGCCCGACTCGATGCGCACGCCGGTCCACGAACCCGCGGAAGCGCCCGAAGAGGTGAGGGTGGTCACCATGCCCGTGACACCGGTGATGTTGAGCGTGCCGCGAACGATGAGCTCGACGCGCGAGGCGTCGTTGCCCGAGATCAACGCGTCGCTGCTCGAGGCCGTCAGCGTCACGCCCGCGGGAATGGTGACCGTCACGCCCGCGGGAATCACCACGTCGCCCGTCATCGCGCCGCTGCTCAGCGTGACGTTGTTCCACAACGTGCCCACCAGGCCCGGCGTGGCGTCAGAGAGATAGGGGAAGGCGCCCAGATCGCTGCCGACCGAGTCCGAATTGCGCGCAGGCGAGTTCGAGGTGAGCCGGTAGTTGCTGCCCGAAGAAACGAAGAGCGGGTTGCTCGAGAAGCTGCCGCTGCCGGCCGACGTGCTCACGTAGTCGCCCGAGCTGTTCTGCCAGACGTCGTTGTAGCTGTTGCTGATGCTCACCGCGCCGCTGCCCTTGTAGAGGCCGTAGCTGCTGTTGTTGGTGATGACCGAGTTGTTGACGGTCATGCTGCCCGCGGCCGCCGTCGAGTAGATCGCGTTGGTGTTGGAGACCAGGGTCGAGTGATCGACCGTCAACGCGCCGCCCTGTCCGTACGCTGCGTAGCTGTTGGCGGTCAACAGCGTGGTGGCCACGTTGATGGTGCCCGCGCTCGAGCGCACGCCGTAGGTGTTGCCGCGAATGGTGCTGGTGGTGACCGTGACGCTGCCGCTCACGTCGAGGCCGTAGAGGGCCTCGTCGATGGTGCTGCCGATGAGTGAAGCGGTGCCCGAAGACTCGACGCGAATGCCCGTCCACGAGCCGGCTGAGCTGCCGGCCGAGGTGAAGGTGCTGCCGTTCGCGCTGAGCGTGCCGCGCACGATGAGCTCACTGCGCGAGGTGTCGTTGCCCGTCTGCATCAGGTCGGAGCTCGACATGGTGAGCGTCACGCCGGGGTTCACGGTCAACGTCACGCCGGGCGCAATCGTGAGATCGCCCGCGGGCGAAGTGCTCGCGCTGACCGTGGTGTTCACCCACAACGTCCCGTACAGGCCCGGCGTCGCGTCGGAGATGTACGGGAAGGCGCCCATGTCGAGGCCTCCGCTGTCGGACTTACGGGCAGGCGAGTTCGACGTGAGGCGGTAGTTGCTGCCCGCGGTCACGAAGAGCGGGTTTGCGGTGATGTTCCCGCTGCCCGCGGTGGTGCTCACGTAGTCGCCGCTGCTGTTCTGCCAGACGCAGTCGTTGCTGTTGCTGATGCTCACCGCGCCGCTGCCCTTGTAGAGGCCGTAGCTGCTGTTGTTGGTGATGATGGAGTTGTTCACCGTCAGGCTGCCCGACGCTGCCGTCGAGTAGACGCCGTTGGTGTTCTGTACGAGCGTCGAGTGATCGACCGTGACCGAGCCGCCCTGTCCGTAGACGGCGTAGCTGTTGGTGCTGAACAACGAGGTGTTGATGTTCGCGGTGCCCGCCAGCGCCTGCACGCCGTAGGTGTTGCTGCGCAGCGTGGAGCCGCTCACCGTGACGGTGCCGTTGCACGCGATTCCGCTGGTCGCTTCTTCGACGATCATGTTGCTCGCCGTCAGCGTGCCGCCCGCATCGACGCGGATACCCACCCAACTGCCCGCGCTGCTGCCGGCCGAGGTGAACGTCGCGACGGAACCGGGCGAGCCGTTCACCGTCAGCGTGCCCAGCACGATGATTTCAATGCGCGAGCTGTTGGTGCCGAGGTTCGCGGCGTCGCTGACGTTCGAGGTGATGACCGCACCCGGGGACACGGTGACCGTCACGCCCGGCTCGATGCGCACGTCTCGGTCGAGCACCACCGAGCCTGACCAGGTCGTATTGCTGCTGATGACCTGCGCCGACGCCGAAGTGCCGAGAAAGACTGCGATGAGGGGGAGCAACCGGAGCGCGCGCATCATGGCCGGAGAACACCCGGGACCCCGTGCCGTGTGCAGAACTCAGTTCGCGGGTTGATAGAAAGAGGGAGCGCACACCGATCATCCCGAGCAGGGACCCGCTTCGCCGGCGATTTCGTCCGAAGGAACAGGCCCACCGTTCGCATCGAGCGCAGTCGAGATGCCACCTCTGCGCCGCGCGGCAGGTGACCCCTCGACTGCGCTCCTAAGGAACAGCACCGTTCCCCCCGAGCGAAGTCGAGGGGTGAC
>JBKJSE010000366.1:0-2693 GCA_046595925.1 Archangium sp.
AGCGCAGGACAGCATCACCAGAGACAGCAACAGCGCTGGTTTCATTGGGGCGGAGGCTAGCGAATGCTGGTCGATGGTGCTCGGCGTCAGAACGGACTCAGGCTCAGTTGAATCGAATCATCGACACGGGGATTTTCAAGCGCTGCTGGCCCGTTCTGCGCTCGCCAAGTCCGCGAGATTTCGGCCTGCGCTGGTCGTTGTTGGTCGGGATAGTGGGGGAGGAGTGGGGGTAGTTCCGGCTCGTGTTGTTGTGTCGCCACCGACGTTCAGGTGATCCGATTCCACCGACATCACCGAGATCCAGAGGACCAGCCGGTGTCTCGCGCACGGTTCTTCGCCCAAGCCGTCAGCGCATAGGTCGCACAGGGCCATTGCGCTCACGGTCAGCGCGGTCGGGCTCATCTCGCCGGTCGAGTTCGCGCGCGCCGAGGGCGCTTCAGGTCTCGGGGTTTCGGAAGCCCTTTCCATCCATGATGAAGCGCTCGGACCGCTCAGTGAGTCGCTCGGCGATCACCTGGGCGTTGAGCGCGTCAGGAAACACCTTGGGCCAGTCTTTGAAGACGCGGTTGGTGGTGATGCAGGTCGATCGACGATGGTCGTAGCGCTCGCTGATGACCTGGAAGGCGAGCTTGGCCTGCGCGGCGTCCATCGCGAGGACTGCGAAGTCGTCGATGCACAGCAGGTCGGCCTTCACATAGCGACGCATCGCGCGGTCGAGGCCACCGTGTAGTTCGGCACCGTGAAGCTCGTTGAGCATTCGAGCTGCACTGACGAAGACGACGCGATGGTTGGTCTGGCACACACGCCACGCAAGAGCGCGGGCGAGGTACGTCTTGCCGGTGCCTGGCGTGCCGATGAAGAGCGGGTTGATGCCCTTCTCGATGAAGGTGACGTCGTGCAGCCCGAGGTACCGCGACTTGAGCTTCTTGCGGACGGGGTCGAAATCGAAGTTGAAGCCATCGATGGTGTTCACCTCAGGGAAGCGCGCGCCCTTCACCTTCGCGGCGATGGCGCTGCGCATGCGGCTGGATCTCTCCTCGTCGCACAGACGCCCCAGCACCTCGCACGAGGTGAGGTTCTCTGCCGCGGCCTTTGCGAGCAGTTCGCGCAGCGCGCGAGCCATGCCGGGCAGCCGCAGCCATTTGAGCTTCTCGAGCGTCAGCTCGATTTCGTCGTCGTCCTTCATGACTGTTCCTCCGGCTCGCCGTCGTCACGCTTCGCGTCCAGCGCGTCGTAACGAGAGAGGTCTGGTTCGGGCAGCGAGGGTTCGTCGAGCTCAGGCTTGCCGAGCTTGAGCAGGGGTGCGCGGGGCAGCAGTCCCTTCTTTTGACGCAGCACGTATTCGACGTAGTCGGCACCGACGTGGCCCGATGTCATGACGTCGGCCATCGCATCGGCCGTCTCCGCAGCGCCGTAGACTTCAGCGAAGAAGACGAGCCGCACGGTCTCGCGGTGCAGCGACTTGGTGCCGGCTGACACCACCTTGAAGTAGCGCGCGGACACCTCGCCCATGCGCAGCAGGATTGGCGGCAAACCATCGCGGCTCGCACCGGGCTTGTGTTCCAGCGCTTCGGCACGGTGCTGTGGAAGCTCGAGATCGGCGCCGGTCAGCCAGCTTCGCCGATGGGTGGCCACGTCCTTCGTACCGAGCTTCACGCGGACCCAGTCGTCGTCAGCGCGAACTGTCAGAGCCTGCGACACCAAGCCGGGCGGCACCGAGTAGGTGTTCTTGTCGAAGCGCACCCGAAACATCTTCGTCACCGTCTGTCCCTCGACATCGTCGGTGTTGAAAGGCGTGGTGGGTAGCGGCCGGAGCGCGGCCCTCTCTTCATGTTGGAAGACGAGGGCGGGCACCTTGCCCGTCACCTCGTGCACCCGGTTGTTGGCGAAGTCGTCACGCCACTGAAGTCCCTGCGCGTTGAGGTCCATCAGGTCGCTGAAGCGGCGCCCGGGCCAGAAGCGACTGCGCACGAAGCCGATGGGGCGCTCGACGCGACCCTTCTCGTTTCCACGCCGCACGTTGCACGCGCGTACCGCGAAGCCGCGGCTCGAGGCGTACTCGAGGAAGTTGCGGTTGAAGGCGATGTCCTGGTTGTTGTGCTGCAGCACCACCGTCTTCATGTTGTCGAAGATGTCGACGTGCGTGGTGCCGCCGAAGAATTGCAGGCCGCGCTCCATGCATCGCAGCAGGCTGCCCATCGACTGGCTGAGCGCGAATTCAAGGTACAGGTACCGCGAGTGGCACAGCGCCATCACGAAGGCGCTCACTCGTCTCGGTACACCGGGCAGCGCGAAGCCGAAGTCCGCCCAGTCCACCTGCACGGCCTCGCCCGGTTTGAAGTCGAGCGTGAGGAAGGCTTCCTTCTCTCGAGGCCGCAGTCCGCGCAGCCGCTCTCTCAAGATGCTGACACCGCCGCGGTAGCCGTCGGCCCGAAGCTTCTCAAGCACCGCGGGCGCGGTCAGTTCGGGCGTCTCGTCGATGAGTGTCTTCAGCTTCGTCTCGTACGGCGTGAGCAGCGAGGTGCGTGGTAACGCCGGTGCTCGCGGCTTCGAGACACCGCGGCCCACCAGCTGCGTGTTCCGCGTGATCTCGATCACCGATTCCACGGTGACCCGATCGGGCATTCCACGGGAAGCCGATCACCTGTTCCACGGGAAGCCGATCACCCGTTCCACGGGAAGCCGATCACCCG
>JBKJSE010000235.1:0-4022 GCA_046595925.1 Archangium sp.
TGCGAACGGTGGGTCTGTTCCTTCGGACGAAATCGCCGGCGAAGCCGGTCCCCTGCTCGGGATGAACGGTGTGAGTTCGTGTTGTCGAAGCCTTCTTCAACACTCTCTTTGGGAGAGGGGCTCAGTGACCCAGCCGCTGGGCGTAGTCCCGGGCGACTTCGAGAAAGCGTGAGCTGCCCAAGCCCAGCACGTACTGCCTCAGCGTTGCGCGCGTGGCCCCGACGTAGAACAGACACCGCTTCTGCCGCTCGACCGTGCGCGGGTCGGCGGTCTTGAGGTTCTCGATGGAGTCTTCCAACGAATCGAGATCCTCCAGCCCGCACAAGATGACCACCGGGCTCTCGTGGCCCTTGCACGAGTAGATGGTGGTGACCCTGATGAAGTCGGTCTTGCCCACGGGAAACCCAGCCGGGTCCGCGCCTTGCGCCCCGCCGAAGGCCACGCTCTTGAAGCCCGCGCGCGTCAACACCTCGGCCCAGCGGTACGGACGCACGGGGCAGACCACCAGGATGTCCTCGAGCGCCACCTGCTCCTTGTGGTGGAGCATTCGCGCGATGCGCACCAGCTCGCGGCCTTCGTGTTCGACGTCACTGGCCGCCATCACCCGGGGCACGCTGCCCGACTGCTCGGTGAAGTCCACGTGGTACAGCCCGCTGGTCCCCTCGGCCGGGCGTCGCAGCAGCCCCGCTTTGACGAGCTCGTTCTCCTTGAGGAACTCCTTGAGACCCGGTTGCGCGATGCCGTGAAGATGCTGTGGGTCGAGCACCACGTTGAAGGCCAGGTCGAGGATCTCGCGAGGCGAACGAAAGGCCTCCTTCATCACGCGGGTGCGCCCAGCGAAGTGGAGGCTCTTGCCGAGCTGTTCGCGGAACTCCTCGATGGGCTTCTGCGCGTAGATGTTCTGCGCGTCGTCCATGAACAGGAAGAAGCGCCGCCGCCGTTTGCCGTCATGGCCCAGTTGCTCGCGCGCCCGCAGGAAGAGGAACTGGAGCCGCTTGGGTCCCATGTCCTGCGCTTCGTCGACGAACACCGCGTCGAAGGCGTCGTCGCGGTGGGCCGAGGCGCTCAGCTCGTCCACGTGGGCGACGCGAACCCGCTGCAGCGCGACGTCGGGGTCCAGCCCCGCGCGGATCGCCGCGGACCGCAGGTGATGCGTCTCGAGGGAGTGCAGCGACTTGGTGAAGTACGAGATCAGCACCCGATGACCGGGGTGCTCGAGCAGCACGCGAATCGCCCAGTTGGCGAGCACGAAGGTCTTGCCGCTCCCGGCCACGCCGCGCACGAGGTAGTGGCCGTCACCGAAGTGGCGCTCCATCAACGTGAGCTGCTCGTCGGTGAAGAGCGGGGCCAGCGCCTTCGCGTTGGTGATGGCCGCGCCGAGCGTCGAAGGCGGCAGGGGCATCGAGGGTCCCTGCCGCAGCGTGACGTCGACTGACTCCAGCCGGCCTTCCACCAGGCGCACCCGGTGAAACTGCTCGAGGAACCGGGCGGAAATCACGGCCTCTGCTTCTGCGCGCGAGGCGAGCACCACCAGGTGTTTGCGAGCGCGGCTGGCAGCGACGTTCAACATCGCGCACAGGTCGAGCGCCTGGAACGGCCGACCACCCGCCACGGTGTCGATCAACACCACGTCGAACTCCGAGCCCTGCTGCCGATGAATGGTGGAGGCCACCAGGTCTTGCGTCGACTCGTCCTCGCTGGCCAGCGCGCCGATCAGCTGCGCCTGCGCGCGGTACGGCGTGGCGGCCAGCACCGAGGCACCCGACTCCAGCGCCGTCGACGAGAGCGCGACCAGCAGCTCGGCAGAAAAGCGCCGCACGTACCCGCGACCGGTCTGCGGGCGCTCGTGGCTCAGCTGACGCGCCGATCGGGTGCATTCATCGAGCACCACCCACACCGCGCGCTCAGCAGGGAACGTCGTCAGCCCAGGCTGAGTCATCAACCGCCTCGGCCCCTCGCCGTTCTCGAGCTGGCCCTGGTACTGGAACTCGCTGACCACCCGCGCGATGGCAGGGTGCATGCGGTGCTGCGTGCGCAGCAGGAAGACGTTCGAGCGCATCACGTCTCGTGACGCGTGACGCAGCACCGAGAGCGGTGACTCGCGCAGCCAGCGCTGAACGTGCGAGAGCGCTCCGTTGGGGGCGCGAGAGACGGGCCCGAGCTGTCGTGGGTCGCCGGCGATCAACACCGACTGGGCCAGAGGCGCCAGCAGGGCCGCCGAAGCTCGGGAGATCATTCCCCCCTCGTCGAGGATCAGCTTGTGGAAGTGCGGGCCCTCGGTGAGCTCCTGCACGAGGCGCAGCGCGCGATGCACCGTCAGCGCGATGACCGTGGCGTGGCCGCGTTCGATCGACTGAAGGGTGGCGTCTTCGAGACGCTCGGCTGCTTTGAGCTCGGCGCGCTTCTGCGCGATCTCCGGGGCGGGCGCTGCCCTGGCCTCGAGCCGGGTGAGTTCCTGCTGGAGCGCTTCCCGATGTTGGGTGCGCGCCGCGGCGTCGGGATCATGCAACACGGGGGGAAAGTCGCGCGCGAGCCGCAGCCGGGCGCCCACCCCACCGCGGAAGACGCGCGAGTTCCCTTCCGCGTCGAGCAGCGCCCCGCGACCCTCGAGCACGCCACAGAGACGATGGGTCAGCTCATCGACCGCGCCGTTGGTGGGCGCGACCACGAGCAGCCGTTGATCAGGCGCGGCTTTCACTGCATCGGCGATGCGCTTCGCGAGGGCCTGCGTCTTGCCGGTGCCCGGCGGGCCCCACACCAGGCCCCATGCACTGGACCACGGCCCTTCGAGATCGTTCGCGGCCGGACCCGTTGACAGCTCGGGCGCTCCGTCGTGCACCCAGCGCACCGCGTCAGCCAGACGCGCACTCGCGGTGCCCTTCGTCGCAGAGGAGATCGCCTGGGAGAAGTCGAAGGGCTTGAAGAACCACTCGGTGGCGCGCGCGAGCTCGTCTGTGGTGGGGATGGTGCCGGAGACCTTGAGGAAGAGGTCTCCCGTGGTCGGGTCGACGTGAACGACTTCTCCCGACCAGACCGCCTCGGCGTCGGCAAAGGCCGAGAAGAAGCCGCCGGCCCAGTCCTGCTCCGCGGCAGGCACGGTCTGCAAGGCAACGAGTGCACCCTCGAAGCGCAGCGCCCCCACCGACTGGATCGCGATTGAACGGTATTGCGCCTGCTCTGCGTCCAACGCGGCCAGCAGCTCTTCCGGCAACGACATGCTCACTCCGGACGCAAGATGGAGCGAATCACGATGGCCTCTTTCACGTGAATGACGCGCTTCTCGCCCGCGCAACGCCACGTGTCCGGGATCGTCTTCAACTTCCAACCGGTCGGGCCCATCACCTCGGTCAGCCACTTCGGTCGCGTCTCGACGGTGAGGTTGTCGCAGCCCATCGACCACCGATGCACGTCGTTCGGGTCGATCTTCACCACCGCGTGAACGATGGTGCCGTCGTCGCCTTGATAGATGTGAAACGCCGTGTCTTCGGGCTGCGTGGGACACAGGGCGTAGTCGCAGAGATACGCGACCCGTTCCTTCGCGGTCGCCAACGTCGTCGAGCGGGTTCCGGCTTCAGCGCCTGACTTCGTGCAGGCGCTGAGCAGAATGAGCGCCCACCACAGGCAATGCCCGCTCGTTTCAACCGAAGGAACACACCGATCCTCCCGAGCAGGGGACCAACTCCGTTGGCGATTCCAGCCAAAGGAACACACCGGTCCTCCCGAGCGAAGTCGAGGGAGTACTTCTGCCTCGCGCACCAAGTGCCCCCTCGACTGCGCTCGGGGCGAACGGTGGTGATGTTCCTTAGGAGCGCCGTCGAGGGATTGCCTCGGCCTCGCGCGCCAAGTGACCCCTCGACTTCGCTCGGAGAGACCGGGGTTCGCTGCGGCATGTTGGTTCGGCCAATCCTCGTGGGTCACTGCTTCACTTCGTTGCAGCTCAGCCCGTTCGCCGGAGCGCAGTTGCTGCCGATGAAACATCCACCGCCGCCCTGGAAGTCGACGCAGCGAATCGAGCGGCAGTC
>JBKJSE010000386.1:0-9340 GCA_046595925.1 Archangium sp.
GATGACGCTCAAGGTGATGGTGATGGGCACCTTGCCCAGGCCCAGCGTGGTCAACACACCCGCGTCAGCCGCGTCACCGAGATCTGCATCGGTGTCGCCCGCGACCGCTTCGACCGCACCCTTGATGGCGACGGTGGTCGCATCGCCCACGGCCTTGATTCCGCCCGTCACCGCGTCACCACCATGAAAGGCGGCGCCGGTGACGAGGGCGAAGATCCAATAGCCGACCACGACGCCCAACAGCACGGTCAGCGGCACCGTGGGGAAGCTCGTGATGGCCTGAAGGAACGGGTCCATGAAGTGACGCGGACTGGACCAGTCGCGGGACCAAAACTCAACCTGATCCGGCTTTGGATTTCCGCCCGAAAGTTCCGCATTTTCTCGACGGAGCGCGACAGGCATGAGGCGCTTTTGCGCTCGGCCGAAAGCAGGTGTCGAGAACTACTGAGCGTCGTCGCGACTCAACGAAACGCTCAGGTGGTTGCCCTCACGGTGCACCTGCACCTCCCAGGGTCGGCAACACACCGGACAATCTTCGATGTAGTGCGCGTCTTCAGCCTCTTCCGGCGCGACGCTGACCAGCACCGGCTCTCCACAGTACGGACACCGCGCCTCGTGATCGAAGCTCTCGCCCGCCGTGAGCGAGCCGTTCTCAGGCCACAGCGGCCGGGCCGCGTCGCTCCACGGACCTTGCGCATGCTCGAGGCTGGTGACCAACCGTTCGCGCAGGCCATCGACGTCGATGCCGTCGAACGCGTCACCGACTTCACCCAGCCGCTCCAACGCGCGAAGGAGCAGCCGGTTCGCGCCGAGCTCCTTGCCTTGCGTGTGGTGATGAATGGCGGCCGACCACAGCACCAGCACCTGGAGCACCCGCTTCTCAGGTCCGCGCGTCTGCCGCCAACCTGATTCCCACGCCTCGTGGGCCGCGAAGAACGAGCCTGCCTCGAAGCGTTTGCGGCCCTCGTCGAGCGAGGCGGTGAAGGTCGGTGTTGCCATGCGGTTGACTAACGCGGTCAATCCCCAGAATCAGCGCGCTCGCAGCCCGAGAATCTGACGGGCCTCGTCGGGGGTCGCGACCACCCGGCCCGCTTCGACCGCGACCTTCGCCATCGCCTCGATGAGCGGGCCATTGCTCGACGCCTTGCTGCCGTCGGGCAGATAGAACGTGTCCTCGAGGCCCGTGCGCAGATCGCCACCGAGCTCGGCGCAGCGGCGGTGCAGCGCCCAGACTTCCTGGCGGCCGATGGCGACCACCTGCCAGTGCGTGCCGGGGAGCATCTCCTCGAGCAGCAACGGCAGCCACTGCGGCTTGTTGGGCATGCCCGACTCGACCCCCATCACCAGCGAGATGTGCGGCGGGTTGGGCACCATGTTGCGCCGGGCGAACATCGCCACGCTGCGCACGATGCCGGTGTCGAAGCACTCGCACTCCGGGACGATGTCGTTGGCCTTCATCACCTTCTGGAAGGCGTCGATCTTGTCGACCGGGTTGTCGAACAGCATCGGAGGCCACGCCCACTCGTTGTTCGAGCGCAGCTTCAGATAGTTGAGCGACCCCGCGTTGAGCGCGGCCAGCTCGGGCTTGACGGCCTCGAGGCAGGCGACCGGACCGCTGATGTCGTCGCCCACCACGCCGGTGGAAAGGTTGAGCACGATGTCAGGCACCTCTGCGCGGATCGCGTCGCAGACGTCCCTGGCGACCTTCGGGTCCCACGAGGGCAACCGGCCTGCGCCGGGCTCCTGGCTGCGGAAGTGAACGTGGACGATCGAGGCGCCGGCGTCACGCGCGCGACGAGCCTCTTTCGCCATCTGCTCCGGAGTGACCGGAACGTGGTGCTGCTCGGGGTCGGTGAGAACGCCGGTCAACGCACAGGTGATGACTGCCTTCTTCGTAGCCATGGTGACGACCTCCGCTTTTACGAGCGCATTGATGACGATATTGATTCCTGAGTCAACGCGCACGCCTGTTAGAGAACTGCTGATGGATCTGTTCGATCGAGCCGCCAGTGTCGAGGCCGAGGCCAGGGCGCCGCTCGCTGAGCGCATGCGACCGCGCACGCTCGAAGAGTACGTCGGGCAGGAGCACCTCACCGGCACCGGCCGACTGTTGCGCAAGGCGATCGAGCTCGACCAGGTGCCCTCGATGATCTTCTGGGGCCCCCCCGGAACCGGGAAGACCACGCTGGCGCGCATCATCGCCAGGGCGACGGGCGCACACTTCGACGCGGTCTCCGCGGTGCTCAGCGGCGTGAAGGAGCTGCGGGAAGCGGTCGCTGCGGCCGAAGAGCGATGGAAGATGAACCGCAAGCGCAGCATCTTGTTCGTCGACGAGATCCATCGCTTCAACAAGGCGCAGCAAGACGCGCTGCTGCCTCACGTCGAGAAGGGCACGCTGACCTTGCTCGGCGCGACGACCGAGAACCCTTCGTTCGAAGTGAACGCGGCGTTGCTCTCACGCATGCGGGTGCTGACCCTGCGGGGGCTCGAGGAAGACGAGCTGCGCGATCTGCTCAAGCGCGCCGTGGTCGATCCACGCGGGCTCGACGGCAAGGTGACCATCGATGACGACGCCTTGTCGTTCCTGGCGATGATCGCCGCGGGTGACGCGCGCAAGGCGCTCACGGCGCTCGAGGTCGCAGCGAAGTACGGCGGCACGCACGTCGATCGCCACGGCGCAGAAGAGGCCGTGCAGCAGCGCACCCTGCTCTACGACAAGGGCGGCGAGGAGCACTACAACGTCATCTCGGCGTTCATCAAATCGATGCGCGGCTCTGACCCCGACGGCGCGGTCTACTGGCTCGCGCGCATGATCGAGGCGGGTGAAGACCCCCGGTTCATCGTTCGGCGCATGGTGATCTTCGCCAGCGAAGACGTGGGCAACGCAGACCCCCAGGCACTCGGGGTCGCGACCAGCGCGCTGCAGGCCGTCGAGCTGATGGGTTTCCCCGAGGGCACGTTGCCGCTCACGCAGGCCGTCACGTACCTGGCGATGGCGCCCAAATCGAACACCGCGCTCACCACGTACGCGAAGGCGCGCGAGGCGATTCAGAAACACGGCCCGCTGCCGGTGCCGATGCATCTGCGAAACGCTCCGACGAAGTTGATGAAGTCGCTCGGGTATGGCGGCGGGTATCAATACCCGCACGACTTCGAGGGAAACTTCGTGGTCGAGAGCTACCTGCCGGAAGGACTTCGAAACGAGAAGTTCTACGAGCCGAGCAGGAATGGCTTCGAGGCGAACCACCGTGATCGCATCGACGAGATCCGGCTCGAACGCGCCCCGAAGGAACCAGGGGAAGACGGCTGATGTGCTCCCTCTCCCTTCGGGTTGGGGTGAGGGCTTCGATCACCTTGTCGAAAGCGCGGCGCAGCGAGGGGTGCGAAGCCAAACTGTTCGACCCTCACCCCGACTGGCCAGCGGCCTCATCAAAGTCCTCATCGTCGTCCGAATCATTCACGCCACCCTGCATCGTGCGTCCGCCGACCTCGTATTGCTTGAGCAGCCGCCGGAAGTTCGAACGATCGACCCCTGCCGCGCGAGCCGCCATCGACACGTTGTCGCTGGACCTCTCGAGCAACGCTGACAGATAGCGCCGCTCGAACGCCCGCATCGCGAGCTTCTTGGCCTGCGCATAAGGCAGGTGCGCCAGGCTGAACACCTCGATGTCCCCGCCGCCGCGCTGGTTTGCCCGGATCTCAGGCGGCAGATCTTCGACCTCGACCACCGACGTCGCGCACAACACCACCGCGCGCTCCAGACAGTTCTCGAGCTCGCGCACGTTGCCGACCCAGCGGGCCGTGGTGAGCGCTTCCATCGCGCCGGGAGAGATCGTGGTGACCTTCTTCCCGACCTTCGCCGCGTAGATCTTCAGGAAGTGCGCAGCGAGCAGCGGCACGTCTTCGGGGCGATCCCTCAGCGGGGGCAACTGAACGGTGATCACGTTGAGGCGATAGAAGAGATCTTCACGGAACTTCCCGGTCTCCTTGGCCTTGGCGAGATCCACGTTGGTGGCGGCGATCACCCGCACGTCGACCTTCAGGGTGTCGTTCGCGCCGACTCGCTTCACTTCGCCCTCTTGCAGCACGCGCAGCAGGCGTACCTGGGTCGCCGCGGGAATGTCGCCGATCTCGTCGAGGAAGATGGTGCCGCCGTCGGCCGCTTCGAACAGGCCCTTCTTGTTCGTGGTCGCGCCGGTGAAGCTGCCCTTCATGTGCCCGAACAGCTCGCTCTCGAGCAGCGTGTCGGTCAGCGCCGAGCAGTTCACCGCGACGAACGGCTTGTCCTTGCGGGGGCTGCGAAAGTGAATCGCGCGCGCCACCAGTTCTTTACCCGTGCCGCTCTCGCCCTGAATCAACACCGTCGCGGTCGAGTAGCTCACCGTATCGACCAGCTTGAAGACCGAGCGCATCTGGCCCGACTGGCCGACGAGCTCCTCGAACTGGCTGCGCGCCGAGAGCGCCTCCTCGAGCACCTTGGTGCGATCGCGCAGCGCCTTCTTCTCGGCCGCCCGACCCACCGCCAACGTCAGCACGTCGATGTTCTCGAACGGCTTGGTCAGGTAGTCGTACGCCCCGCCCTTCACCGCTTCGACGGCCGTCTCCACCGTGGCGAAGGCGGTCATCATGATCACCTCGACGTCGGGTCGGCTCTGCTTGAAGGCCTTGAGGAGATCCATGCCCGAGAGGTTGGGCATGTTGATGTCGAGGCAAGCCACGTCGATGGTCGGGTCCCTCGAGGCAGACAGCCCTTCCACCGCGTCGTCGATGGCGACGACCTGGTAGCCCTCGCGCGACAAGATCTCGGTGGCGGCCCGAAGCACGATCTTGTCGTCGTCGACGACCAGGATCCTGGCCTTGCGGCTCTGCGTGGGAATGGCGCCGCTCATGAATTTCCTTCCGCGCGCTGCACGGGAATTTGAACTTCGAAGACGCTCCCGACCTCGAGGGTCGACTTCACGTCGAAGTGGCCGCCGTGGTCCTCGACGATGCGGTACGCGATGGACAACCCCAGCCCCGTGCCTTCGCCCGGCGGCTTGGTGGTGAAGTGCGGCTCGAAGATGCGCGAGAGGTTCTCTTCTCGAATGCCCGTGCCCGTGTCCGTGACGCGGAAGAAGCTCGTGCCTTCTTTGGTCAGCCCGGTCTCGACGGTGAGCGTGCCTTCGAAGTCCTTGAACGCCTGCAGGCCGTTGTGCAGCAGGTTGAGCACCACCTGGCCCAGCTGTGACGGGTCGCCGTAGACGTCGATCACCGAGCTGCTCAAGCGCAGCTCGAGCTTCGCGCGGGGGTGCTTCTTGATCTGCGCGCGGAACAGCACGGCGGCGTCTTCCACGCACTTGCTCAAGTCGAACGTACGGCGATCTTCGACCTTCGAGCGCCGGCTGAACTTGAGCAGGCTCTCGACGATGCGCTTGCACCGCATCGCGCTCTCTTCGATGAGATCGAGCGCCTCGAGATCTTGAGGCGTACGGCCCGCATCGCGCTTCATCAACTGCGAGAAGGCGAGAATGCCGCCGAGCGGGTTGTTGATCTCGTGCGCCACGCCGCCCGCCAGGCTGCCGATGGCGATCATCTTCTCGCTCTCGATCATCCGCCGGGTGAGCGCTCGTTCATCGGTGACGTCGCGGTAGTGGCACACCGCGCTGGGCTCGTCGTCCATCGGGTAGACGTTCGCCACGTAGGTGCGCGGGCCGAGGGTGATCTCTGTCGTCGCCTGCGCCTTGAGCGCGGGGCCGACCTGGCAACCTGCGCACTGCGTGGGGCGGTCGAAGAGGAACTCGTGGCACTTGAGCCCCTTGCCGACCTCATGCACGTCGCGGTTCGAGACCTTCGCCGAGGCGCGGTTTGCACGGCGAATCACGAGATCGTCGGTGCTCACCACGGCGAGCGGGTTGTCGATGGTGTCGAACGACAGCTCCCACTCACGCTTGGCTCGCGAGAGCATCAGCGTGCGCTGCTGAACGCGTTGCTCGAGGTCGGCGTTGAGCTGGCGAAGATCGGTGTTCTGCTGCCGCGTGAGCACGGCGAGGCGCTGGTTGTCGGTGACGAGGGAGTGCTGCTCGAAGGCGCTCTTGACGGTCAGCAGCAGCTGCGCGTCGTTCCAGGGCTTGCTGATGAAGCGGAACACCTCTGAGCGGTTGATCGCCTCTTCGATGGCGAGCTGATCGGCCTGGCCGGTCAACATGATGCGCTGCGCGTGCGGCATGAGGTCTTTGACGCGCGCGAGGAAGTCGACGCCGTTCATGCCCGGCATCCGGAAGTCGCTGATCACCACGCCCGGTCGGAAACGATCGAACAGCTTGAGCGCCGTCTCGGCGTCCGGGGCGGTCTCGATCTCCCACTCGCCGCGGCGCAGCACCCGGCGCAGCGAACGAAGGATGTTTTCCTCGTCGTCCACCAGGAGCAGTTTCCCGGGCGTCGAAGGCTCAGCGTTGAGGTTGGCTGCCATGTCCACGGGTCAACAGACGGAGCAAGTGCATTGCCAACCCATGAGTCGGAGCAACCGCTTGATCTGTTGGAACTTTGCTTCCGAGGGGCGCTGCCACATGGGGTCAGCAGTAACCCACCGGGTGGTATTCGGGGTCAAGTCGACCCAGGGAGGCTAGCTGGCGGAAGCGAGCACGGGTGCCTGGAACAGACTGATCTTATTACGGCCTTCGCGCTTGGCCCGGTAGAGCGCCTCATCCGCCGTTCGGACGAGCTGTTCTGAGGTGTTGACTGACCTCCCCGGGAAGCCCGAGACCCCGAAGGACGCGGTGACCTTGAGCGCTCCGGGACCCGCCTTGATCCCCAGCATGCCGGCGGCGATGCGTTCGGCCACGGTCAACGCGCCGGCCAGGTGGGTCTTCGGCAGGAGCACGGCGAACTCTTCCCCCCCGTAACGGGCCACGAAGTCGGTCTCGCGAACGGCCAATTTCACACACGCGGCCGTGGCGAAGAGCACCTCGTCACCCACCTGGTGGCCGAAGCTGTCGTTCACGTTCTTGAAGTGATCGAGATCGACCAGGATCAGCGCGAGCGGGTCGTCGTAGCGCTGGGCGCGGCGGAACTCCTCGCGCAGGCGATCTTGAAAGTGACGGTGGTTGGCGACCTGGGTGAGCCCGTCGGTGACGGCCAGCTCGTGCAGCCGCTCCGATTCGAGCTTGGCGGCGCGAAGGGCCTGGTGCACTTCCAGGCGGCGCAGCGCGCGGGCCACCACTTCACCGGGCACCACGGGCTTGACGAAGTAGTCGTCGCAGCCCTGCCCGAACGCCGACGCACGCACCACGAGATCGTCGGTGCTCGAGATCAGGAGCACCGGCGTCTGCCCGCCTTCGGAGCGGAAGTGGTGCAGCACCGACAGCCCGCTCTCGGCGGAGAGCTCGACGTCCACGATCGCCACGTCGATGGGGCCGTCGATCAGGTGACCGATGCCCTCCGAGGCGGTGCGCGCGGTGAGCACCTTCGCGCCCGCGTCTTCGAGCTCAGCAATGAGCTCACCGGCCGGTGAGGCCGCCCCCGTGACGACCAGCGCTGTCCAGCGAGCCCCCATGTTGACGGCATACCTCTGTTCGGGGCTGGGCGCATGCTTGGCGCGGTGAAAGAGGTGTGGGATACGCCGGGCATGGCCCGCCCAAGCTTGAGCCTGTTCTTCCCCGCCTGGAACGAGGAGGAGTACGTCGAGCGCGCCGTGAGCCGCGCCAAGACCGTGCTCGATCGCCTCACTGACGACTGGGAGATCATCGTCGTCAACGATGCCTCCACCGATCGCACCAGGGAGATCGCCGAAGGGCTCAGCCGCCGCGACGCGCGCATCCGCTGTGTGTCTCACGAGGTGAACCAGAAGCTCGGCGGCGCGATGAAGACGGGCTTCTCGTCGAGCACCAAGGACATCGTCATCTATTCCGACATGGACCTGCCGTTCGACTTGAACGAGCTCGAGCGCGCGCTCCACCTGATGAACTACCTGGAGGCCGACATGATCTGCGCCTTCCGGTTCGACCGCACCAGCGAGGGCCCCAAGCGCATCCTCTATTCGTTCGTCTACAACGCGCTGATCAGCTCGGTGTTCGGCGTGGCGATCAAAGACATCAACTTCAGCTTCAAGGTCGTGCACCGCCGCGTGCTCGAGGCGATCGACCTGAAGGCGCAGGGCTCGTTCATCGACGCTGAGCTGGTGGTGAAGGCCATTCGCAAGGGCTTCAAGGTCTTCCAGATGGGCGTCGACTATTTCCCGCGCACGCGCGGCATCTCGACGCTCGCCAGCCCGCAGGTGATCGTCAAGATGATCAAGGAACTGGGCGCGCTGTTCGAAGACACGCGCAACCCGAAGAACCCTGCCCGCCCCGTGCGGCTGCCCCCTGACGTCGCGGCGTTCCCGTCGAAGAAGGCGTCCGGAACCTCTTGATCAGGCTCGTCATCAACGCAGACGATCTGGGGCTTCACCCGCGCATCGACGAAGGCATCTTCGCGGCGCACACCGATGGCGTGGTCACCAGCGCCACCGTGCTGGCCACCGGCCCCACCGCACCCGAAGCGATTCGCCGCGCGAGTCGAACGAAGCTGGGCCTGGGCCTTCATCTTTGTCTCACCACGCACCTGAGCCCGGCTGCTCCGGCCCGTGACGTGCGGTGGCTGGCGCCGGGTGGGCGGTTCCGCGGCAGCTGGACGGAGTTGTCGGCCGCCTGGCTCGCCCGCTTGATTCCGGCGGAAGAGATTGTCACCGAGTTCAGGGCGCAGGCGCGGAGGGTTCAAGAGCTGGGCGCGCAGATCGATCACCTCGATACGCACCAGCACCTGCACCTGCTGCCGGGCATGACGTCGATCGTCGAGGTGCTCGCCGCTGAGCTGGGTCTGCCGATGCGCTGGCCTTCAGAGCGCCCCACTGCACATTGGTTGGTGCACCCGCGGTCGGCGATGAAGTCTGCGCTGCTGGGTGCGCTCGCCCGGGCCAAGCAGCCTCGCGGCGTGAAGCGGGTGCGCGCGGTCGGCGTGTTCGAGTCGGGTCGCTTGAATGAGAAGCGGTTGCTGCGGCTGATCGCGAACCTGCGCGACGGCGACAACGAGATCGTCACGCACCCGGGCCTCGAGCCGGGCGTGGTGCCGCAGGATCCGAGCTGGCGCTACCAGTGGGAAGAAGAGCTGGCCGCCGTGCTGAGCCCCCGCGTGCGAGACGCAATCGCCGCGCGAGGCATCGAGTTGGTCAGCTACGCACAGCTCAGCTAGCTGCTCCGACTCCCTTCGGGAGGGTGTTGAAGAAGGCTTCGACAATACGAACGAACACCGTTCCTCCCGAGCAGGGGTACCGGCTTCGCCGGCGATTTCGTCCGAAACAACAGACCCACCGTTCGCATCGAGCGCA
>JBKJSE010000384.1:0-9437 GCA_046595925.1 Archangium sp.
GAGAAGCGCGAGATGACGGTGCTCTTCTCGGACATTCGCGGCTTCACCTCGTTGTCCGAGCACATGTCGCCCGAGAAGCTGGCCGACTTCATCAACCAGTACCTCTCGCCGATGACCCAGATCGTGTTCGACGAGAAGGGCACGCTCGACAAGTACATCGGCGACGCGGTGATGGCCTTCTGGAACGCGCCTCTTGATCAGCACGATCACGCGCTGCGGGCCTGCCGCGCCGCGGTGCACATGCTCGAGCGCCTCGAGGAGCTCAAGGCCCAATGGCGCGCCAACGGCCTGCCCGAGCTCGAGATCGGCATCGGCATCAACACCGGCCAGATGGTCGTGGGGAACATGGGCTCTGACGTGCGCGTCGACTACACCGTGCTCGGCGACTCGGTGAACCTCGGCAGCCGGCTCGAAGGCACCAACAAGGAATACGAGACCCGCATCATCATCAGCGAGTGGACGCGGGGGGCCGTGAAGGACGGCATCGTGACGCGGCGGCTCGGCGCGGTGAGGGTGAAAGGCAAGAAGGTGCCCGTGGGCATCTTCGAGCTGCGCGGCCTGGGCCTGCCCAACGAGGCCGACGGCAAGGCGATCGCCGCCTTCGAGGCCGGGCTGATCGCCATGACCGAGCGCCGTTTCACCGACGCCACCCGTTCGTTCACCGAGGTGCTGGCGCTGTGGCCCAACGACGGCCCGGCCCGGAATTACCTCGAAGAGCTCGAGACGTTCACCCTCAACCCGCCCCCCGCCGACTGGGACGGGGTGGTGTCCCTCAAGACCAAGTGAAGATCTTCAAATTGACGCCCCCCTCGTTGCAGGTGAGAGTCAGGGACTTTCAATGAGCGCCGAAGAAGCCCTCTTTCAACGGTTTGGCAAAGACATCCCGAAGGGGACGGTTCTCTTTCGCGAAGGCGACCCCGGCAAGGAGATGTACGTCCTCCAGTCGGGCAAGGTCGCGATCTCCAAGAAGGTGCGCGACGTCGAGAAGGTCCTGGCGATCCTGGGGCCGGGCGAGTTCTTCGGCGAGATGGCGATCATCTCGAACAAGCCTCGCAACGCCTCGGCCTCGGTCGAAGAAGAAGCGCGCGTGCTGGTGATCGACCCGCGCACGTTCGAGGCGATGATCCGCGGCAACTCGGAAATCGCCGTGCGCATGATCAAGAAGCTCGCAGAGCGGCTCTCTGATGCCGACGCTCAGATCGAGAACCTGCTGCTCTCCGATCCGAACAGCCGCATCGTTCATCACATGTTGCAGCTCTGCCAGTCGCGGGGCCGTCAGGGCGAGGAGGGCATCGAGGTGGACTTTCCGGTCAGAGATCTTCCACGTGAGCTGGCGGTGGGCGAGCCGGCGATTCGATTCATGGTGAACAGGCTCGAGCGTGCGGGCCTGGTCGAGACCTCAGGTGACCGCCTCACCGTGCGAGACACCGCGCGCCTCTTCGACTTCCTCCGCTACCTCGAGATGAAGTGGAAGTTCGGGGAACTCTGAAGCCGTGAAACTCAAAATTCTCGGGCCACACGGTGGCGAGCTCCCCGGGTGCAAGAGCACCTGCTTCGTGGTCGACGATCGGCTGGCGCTCGACGCCGGCGCCTTGACCAGCATGCTGGACCTTCCGGCGCTGGCGAAGATCGACGACATCTTGCTGACGCACTCGCACTTCGATCACGTGAAGGACCTGCCGATGCTGTCCGACGTGCTCGTCGGGCGCCGCGATACGCCGGTCACCATTCACAGCAACACCGAGTGCATCGAGACGTTGAAGGACAACATCTTCAACAACGTGCTCTGGCCGGACTTCACCAAGATCCCCAGCAAAAAGAACCCGGTCTACAAGCTGCGCGCCTTCAAGGCCGGCTCGAGCTTCAAGGTGGGGCCCTACGCCGTGAAGTCGGTGCTGGTGAGCCACCCCGTCGAATCGTGCGGGTATGTGATCACCGACGGCGCCGTCTCGATGGCCATCAGCGGAGACACGGGGCCGACTGAAAAGTTCTGGAAGGTCCTCAACAAGGTGAAGGACTTGAAGGTGCTGTTGCTCGAGTGCAGCTTCCCCAACCAGCTGCAGGCGCTGGCCGACATCTCGGGCCATTTCACGCCCCAGACCATCGAGAAAGAGCTCGAGAAGTTCGACCGCCGGGGCTGCGAGGTGCTGCTGTACCACCTCAAGCCGGCCTTCGTGGCTCAGCTGAAAAAGGAAGTTCGGCACCTGCCGGTGCACGTGTCGGAACTGGGCGAAGAATTCGACTTCTGATAGCGCCCCCGTCGTGCCCGCACCTCTCGTCTTAGGTATCGCCGGTGGGACTGCCTCGGGAAAGACCACGGTCGCCCGGAAGATCCATGAAGCGTTCGCTTCTCGCGTCGCCTTCATCGATCAAGATTCGTACTACCGGCCGCTCGATCACCTGAGCCTCGAGGAGCGCCGCGAGGTGAACTTCGATCACCCCGACGCGTTCGACTCAGAGCTGCTGGTCGCGCACGTGAAGGCGCTCAAGGCCGGCAAGTCGGTGGAGAAGCCGGTCTACGACTTCGTCTCGTCGACGCGGCAGGCGAACACGCTGTTGGTGAACTCAGCCGACCTCATCCTGATCGAAGGCATCCTGGTGCTGCACATGGACGCGCTTCGCACCGAGATGGACGTGCGGATCTTCGTGGAGACCGAAGACGACGTGCGCATCATTCGGCGCCTCACGCGTGACATCAAAGAGCGCGGCCGTGACTTCGATCACGTGATTCACCAGTACTTCCGTCACGTGAGGCCGATGCACATGGCCTTCGTCGAGCCGTCGAAGCGCTGGGCCGACATCGTGGTGCCGCACGGCGGCAACAACGAGATCGCCATCGACATGCTGGTCGGCGCCATCAAGGCCAGGCTGGTCAAAGGGAAGTAGCGGTAAGGCGACAGCCCTCGGGTGCGTGGGCAGTTGGTCTTCACGGCATTGCTCGCCTCGCGCCAGCCTCTGGGCTTCGGGCGAGGACGTTTACGGGACCCATTCTGTGCGTTCAACCGAGTGGCGCTCCGGGCGTACAGGCCGCTGTACGCCTGTGACTTTCGTCGAAGCCTGGCTCACTTTGCGTACGAAAAGTCCGCGCGGGGAGGCCTGTTCGGGGTCGCGCGTGGCTCTGAATCAAAAGCCACCGCCTTCCCCAGGGCCTGCCCTTTCTACTTACGGCTTCCCTGCATCCACCGACGGCTCGTCGATCACGTCCTCAATCCGGAACGGGAACTCGGCAAACCGGCTCCCGTCAGACTGCAGCACCTGATCTCGCGACCCGCGCACGTAGAACCCACTGGGCGTCTCGGGAACCGGCTTGCCGATCACCAACCGGGCGAGCTCTTTCCCGTCTTCACCGAACAGCGCGATGTACTTCGCCTTCGCGTCGAGCCCGTACTTCGCCCAGTCCTTCGGCTTCTCCTCACCGGCCGTGAGGATCTTCGCGCTGCCCAGAGTCCACAGCGCCGAGGTCACCTTGAAGATCTTCGCCTTGCCCTCGCGCGGAGCGACCACCCGCCACGCCTCGGCCGACGCAGTCACTGAACCCTTCGAGACCACGATCTCCGGCCCATCGACGTCGCGGAACACCATCTTGGTGACCGCCTCGCGCTTGAACCGAAGCAGGCTCTTGTCCCTCAAGTCGAGCGGGTTGCGATCGAACTGGGTCGCCCCCGCGCCGACCTGGGCGAGCGTCGAGCCGTTCTCATCTTCTCGAAGCACGAAGAACTCGTCGCCCGCGTCGACCTGCTGCCGCGTCACGCGAAGTCGAACCGCCTTGCCGTCTTCCAGGGTGAGGGTGACGTCGTTGAACGGCGCATCGAAGCCGAGCGCCTTCCTGCTGGCTTCCGAGTCGTCAGGGAAGGCCTGCGCGCGCTCCTGCGCCACGGCCGAGATCATCGCCGAGATTGTCGCCGCGTCGGCGGGCTCGTTGTTCGGCTTCGTCATCGTCCACTGCTTGTCGCCCGTGCGCTCGACCACGTAGTCATTCGCACCCGACTTCAGGGCGATCTTCTGAATCTTCGCTTCCTCGACGGCGAACGGCTGCTTGTCGCGCAGATCGAAGGTGGTCTTCGCCATGGTGAAGCGCACGCCGCCTTCCGCGGTGAACACCGTCTTCTCGTCGTTCCGGCGCACGTAGATCGACCCATCGAAGACGTTCTCGATGCCGCCCACGAGCTTCACGCTGCGCGTCTCTGAGTTCACCTGCGCGGTGGCCTCGACGATGAACTTCGGCTCGGTGAAGCCATACTTCTCGAGCGCCGCCGGGTCGGGGTTCTCCTCGAGGGTCGACTTGAACTTCGAGGTCTGGAGCAAGCTGATGATCCCATCGATCACCAGCCGGTCCGCGTGGGCCTTCACGGGCTCAACGATCCACCAGTCTTTGCCGGGCACCCGCTCGAGCGTGGTGACGGACCCACCCGCGGTCACCACGAGGCGCGTGAACTCGGCCGGGGGCGAGCCACCATCGGCGGTGCGTTCGTCGAGCTTCTGCGGCGCGAACAGCCGCAGCTCGTGGTCCTGCTGCTTCTTCGTATTCTGATCCTGCTGGTACACGCCGAAGTACGCGTAGGTGCCGATGCCGCCAGCGACGCCGAGCACCAGGATCAACGTCAGCAGGGTCTTGGTCGATTGACTCATCGCATGCGCCGGGCCTGCCAGATGGTCAGCCCGATGGCCATCAGCAGCGTGGGGAAGACGTCCATCGCGAGCAAGCGAATCGTGCCGAGCTTCGCCTCGGTGAGGTCGATGGTGGAGATGTCGCGGTCAGGCGGGCGAATGGTGATCTTCTGCAGTTGCTGCGTGACCCACGCGAAGGCGTTCATCACCATGTTGCGGTTCGGCTCGTACCCGAAGGTGCCGGTGAGCAGATCGCTGTCGCCGAAGATCACCACGCGCGTTTCATCAGCGCGCCGCTGTTCGGCGTGAATGGCCGAGCGGGTCGACGCGAGCGCGAGCACGAGCTGACCTGTGCGCTCTTCGGGATCCTTCGTGGGGTTTTCGCCCATCGACGTCTCCACCCACGCGTAGGGCGTCGAGAGCACCAGCGGCGCCAGCGTGAGGTCGGGCAGGGTGCCTTCCTTCAGCTGGGTGATGGCCCGCGAGGTGGCGAAGACCACGTTCTGCTGCCCCTTCTGGAGCAGCTTGGTGATCTCGTGATCGCCGAAGAAGGGCGAGTAGACGATGTAGGGCTGCTCAGGGTTCACCTTGGAGTCGGCCACGATGCCGGGCTCGATCTGAGCGCCGTACTTCGCCAGCAGCGAGGTCAGCTCGGGCTCGGCCTGCGCTTCGGCGAAGTAGATCAACCGGCCGCCCTGCTCGAGGTACCGCTCGAGGATCTTCTGCTCGTTGTCGGAGATCTTGTTGCGTGCGCCCGCGATCACCACGGCCGAGGCATCGCTGGGGATCTCGCCGCCCTGAATCAGGTTGAGCGCCGTCGGGGCGTAGCCTTCGTCCTGCAGCATGCGCTTGAGCGTGATGAGCGAGGCCAGCATCGCGTCTTCGCCTTCGCCGACCGGGTCGAGCGGGATCTCGCCGTGACCTGCGAGGAAGTAGAGCTTCTGCTCGCCGACCTTCTCGAGCTTGATGATGCCGTTGGTGAGCTCCTGCTCGGCCAGCACCGGGCTGCCCAGGCGCTGCAGGTTGAGCATGGTGTGCGACTGAGCAGAGACGAGCACCGCCGCGGGCTGGCCCTGGCGAATCTGGTACTGCATCGTGAGATCTGGCGTCTTGCGCGGATCCTTGAACTCGAAGCTGAACTTGTCGCTCAGCGCCGTGTATCGCTTGAACAGGTCCTCGACCTGCGGCGGCGTCTCACCTTCGACGAAGGCGATGATCTTCACCGGGTTCTTAAGGTCCTTGAGCGTGTTCTGGGTCTGCGCGGACAGCGAGAACACCTTCTTGGTGGTCAGGTCCCAGGTGGGCGTGCGCTTGGCGACGATGAAGTTCGCAGCGAACAAGACGCCGATGAACGCCAGCCCGAGCCCGACCGACGACGAATAGAAGAACGCCGACTTCGCCCACGTGCCAGCGCGCTCGCCGGCGGTCATCGCCCAGAAGCCGATGAGCAACCCGCCCAGGCCCAGCTTCACGAAGAACGGCACCAGCGAGCCTGAGGTCACGAAGAACGTGATGACCGAGGTGATGGCGAGCAAGAGCCCGATACCGCCGGCGATGCTTCCGAGAGTCTTCTTCATGATCAGGTCCACCTTTGGGCTTCGATGGAGCGGTGGGTGAGCAGCACGAAGAACGCGATCACCGAGGTGAAGAACACGATGGGCTTCAGATCGAGCACACCCTTGATCAGGTTCTGCAGCTGCGAGTCGAACGCGAGGTAGTTCAGCACCGAACGCAGCGGCTCTTCCGCCCGCGGCGCGACCGAGCTGACCAACATCCACAACAGGGCGACCGCGAACGACACGAAGGCGGCCACCATCTGCGACTCGGTCAGTGACGAGATGAACATGCCGATGGCCATGTTGGTCGCGCCCCACAGCAGCAGCGCGAAGTAGCCCAGCATCACGGTGCGCCACTCGAGCGCCGAGCCGGACTCCGAGCTGCCGATGAGCGAGAGGATGATCGGGAAGACGATGGTGACGCCCAGCGTGCAGACGATCAGCCCCACCGCGCCGAAGTACTTCCCGAGCACGATCTCGATCGGGCGAATGGGCGTGGTCATCAACAGCTCGAAGGTCTTGTTGCGCCGCTCCTCGGCGAAGAGCCGCATCGACAAGAAGGGCGCGACGAAGAGCGTGACCACCAGGATGGTGCCCCACAGGCTGATCATCACGCCGTCGGTGAGGTTTCGAAACTGCTGCGCTTCAGGGGGCAATGCCGACCAACCACCGGGCACTTCGCGCGCGATGTCTTGCGCCTGCTTGAAGCCGCCCAGCAGCAGCACGAAGAAGGCCGAGCTGAGCAGGGCCATCACGGTGAACACCACCCACGCCCACAGCGTGGTCAGGTGCGAGGTCAGCTCTTTTTTGAAAATCGCGAAGATGGTTCTCATCGCTCACTCCGCCGTCAGTTGGATGAACTTGTCTTCGAGACCGGTCTCTTTGCCGCCGGTGATCGCCGCCATCGACTCGTCGGCCACGATCTTCCCGCGGTGAATGATGAGCACCTGTCGACAGATGGCCTTCACCTCCGAGAGGATGTGCGTCGAGAGCACCACGGTGTGCTCGCCGGCCAGTGACTTCACCAACTCGAGCACCTCCTTGCGTTGCCGCGGGTCGAGGCCTTCGGTCGGCTCGTCGAGAATCAACAGCGCCGGGTTGCCCAGCATGGCCTGCGCGATGCCCACGCGTTGCCGGTAGCCCTTCGAGAGCACGCCCGTGAGTCGCCCCAATTCGGGCTCGATGCCGGTGCCCGCGGCCACGCGCGAGACCTCAGACTTCACCTTCGCGCGGGGAATGCCTTTGAGCTCGGCGACGAAGTGCAGGTACCCGCGCACGGTGAGCTCTGGGTACAGCGGGGGCGTCTCTGGCAGGTAGCCGATGCGGCGCTTGGCCTCGAGCGGCTTCTCGAAGATGTCGAAGCCCGCGATGCGCGCCTTGCCACTGGTGGGCGGCATGAAGCCCGTGAGGATCTTCATGGTCGTCGACTTGCCGGCGCCGTTGGGCCCGAGGAAGCCGACGATCTCGCCTTCCTTGATCTGGAAAGTGAGCGCGTCAATGGCGACGCGATCCCGGTATTTCTTGGTGAGGTTCTCGACCTCGATCATCGCCATGGGTGCCGCTCCGCCTGACAAAGAGGGTCGCTGGAAACGCGCGGAATATAGGGAGCATTTCCGGCGAGTCAACGCGAGTTCGGGAATGAATTCCGTAGGTTGGCCGAAATCGTGCACTGGGCTATGCGCACGAGGGCAAGGAGCCACATGTCGCGCATCGTCGTGCAGAAGTTTGGCGGGTCGTCAGTTGCGGATGCAGCGAAGCTCCGCAAGGTCGCCGCCCGGGTCAAAGCGCGCCGCGATGAAGGGTGGCGATTGGTCGTCGTGGTCTCTGCGATGGGCGACACCACCGATGAGCTGCTCGGCCTCGCCAAACAGATCAGCGCCGATCCACCGCGGCGTGAGCTCGACATGCTGCTCTCGTGTGGGGAGCGCATCTCGATGGCGTTGTTGTCGATGGCCTTGCACGAGCTGGGCGTCGCGGCGATCAGCTTCACCGGCAGCCAGAGCGGCATCATCACCGACAGCACGCACGCGCAGGCCCGCATCATCGAAGTGAAGCCGGCGCGCATCGAAGAAGAGCTCGCGCGCGACAAGGTGGTGATCGTCGCGGGCTACCAGGGCGTCTCGAAGAATCGCGAAGTGACCACGCTGGGCCGCGGGGGGTCCGACACCACCGCCGTGGCGCTGGCGGCGGCGCTCAACGCGGACTGTGAGATCTACTCCGACGTCGACGGCGTGTACTCGGCCGACCCGCGCGTGGTGCCCAGCGCGATCAAGCTCGAGTCGCTCTCGTTCGAAGAGATGCAGGAGCTCGCCGCGGCGGGCGCCAAGGTGCTCAACGCGCAGGCCGTTGAGTTCGCCCGCGAAAAGAACATCGTCATTCACGCGCGCAGCACGCACGCGAGCGGCACGGGCACGGCGATTCAATCGACCACCGGGCCTTCGCGCGTCAAGGGCGTCACCTGCGAGTCGGAGGTCTGGGTGTTCACCACCGCGGCGGCGCCCGACGCCTTGCTCGAGCTGCTCGAGGCCCAACAGGTGAAGGGCCGCAATCTTCTGTGGGACGAAGCGGGCCGCACGCTGGTCGTGGTGCCGCTGCACGACGTGCACGGGCCCGAGGTGTTGCGCGCGAAGTTACCTGCGAGCGTGACGTTGCTCGAGGATCACGGAACCGTGACCTGCGTGGGCACCGGCCTCAACGCCGACTGGTCGATCTCGCGAAAGGCGCTGGCGACCGCGACGGCACTTGGTGCGCACGTGGCCGCAAGTTACGGCTCGGCGCACCAGCTCACGTTGATCGTCAAACGCGATCAGGTGAAAAATCTCACGAAGGCGCTGCACCACGCGCTCATCGGCTGACCCTTTCCCCCGGCAAACTGAACCCAGGGCGGATTGAGCTGTGGCTGCGGTGCGGCGGAGGTGGGGTCGCTTCGACATCCACGCCTCACTGGCGGGTCCACGCTCCAACGAAATGACGCAGCGATGACAGTCGTTTACGGCCTGCGTGGAACTCCATGAGATCGCCTCATGGGCGCGTTCGGGCGGGACTGATCGGGAGGGGGCCGATGTTGCACCTCCAAGCATGGTCTTCACCTTTTCTGAGGAAACCAAAACTCATGGCCGAAACATCTGTGACTCCGTGTGCGAGGCGCCGTCGGCACCTTGCGTGGAACCGAACCTGCTTTATCAATGAGGTCTTATGAGAGGCCTGCCCCCGAAGACGTTTCCCCTCCGTGTCGCTGTTCTTGGTGACTACGCGCTCGTTGAGGCGCTGTCA
>JBKJSE010000387.1:0-2832 GCA_046595925.1 Archangium sp.
CTCTCCGATGGCAAGCCGGTGGCCGATGCCGACGTGACCATCTTCGATTCCGCGGGCACGCAGGTGTGGGCTGGCAAGTCGAACGCTGATGGTTTCGCCGATGCGCCGGGCGCCGTAGCGATGAAGTTGAAGAACCCGCGTTACCAGTGGGAAGTGCCGTTCTCTCTGGTGGTCGCGCAGAAGGACGGTGACATCTCTGCGACGGCCAGCACCTGGGACAGCGGCGTCGAGCCGTACGAGTTCAGCCTGAGCCAGGGTTGGGAAGGCGAACGGCCGGACTCCGCGAGCTTCACCTTCACTGATCGCGGCATCTACAAGCCGGGCGACGAAGTCTTCGTGAAGGGTGTTGTTCGGTACCGCGTGCTCGGTGAACTGCGCGCGCCTTCGGAAGGCAGCTCGCTCACGGTGACCATCAACGACTCGAAGGGCGAGAAGGTGAAGACCGAGACGGTGAAGGTGACGAAGTACGGCACCTTCTCGCTCAAGGCGACCATCGGGAAAGAAGCGCCCACCGGCTACTACTCCGTGCAGACCGCCGGGAAGATCGCGGGCGGCGACCTCAACGTCTCGAGCCAGTTCCGTGTCGAGGAGTACCGCGCCCCGCAGTTCCGCGTGGACGTGGAGTCGAAGAAGAAGTCACTCATCGCCGGCGACCCGCTCGAGGCCACCGTCTTCGCGCGCTACCTCTTCGGCGGCGCGATGAACGACGTGCAGGTGAAGTGGAGCTCGCAGCGCACCAGCACCAGCTTCTCCTCGGAGTCGGGCGTGGGCTTCACCTTCGCCCAGGAGACTTGGTGGTGGGACGACAACCAGCCTCACGACGCGAGCGGCTTCTTCGCGTCAGGCGAGGGCAAGGCCGATACGCAGGGCGCGCTCGCCGTGAAGGCGGGCAACACCGAAGCGCCTGGTGAGAAGCCCTACACGTACACGTTCGAGGCTGAGGTCACCGACGTGAACCGGCAGTCGGTCGCTGGCCGCGCCGAAGTGATGGTGCACCCGGCCAGCTATTACGTGGGGCTGCGTTCGCCTGCCTACTTCCTGCAGGTGGGCACCGAGTACGGCATGGAGGCGCTGGTGCTGGACACCGAAGGCAAGCGCACCAAGGGCAAGAAGGTCACCGTCACCATCACGAGCCGCACCTGGAAGTCCGTGAAGCAGAAGGACGCTTCGGGTGGTTTCAGCACCATCTCCGAGCCGGTGGAGACCGAGGTCAAGAAGTGTGAGCTGGAGAGCGCCGAGGGCGTGGTGCCCTGCGCGTTCAAGCCGGCCAACGCGGGCTTCTACATCGTGCGCGGCGCGGTGAAGGACGAGCAGGGCCGCCAGCATTCGTCGTCGATGGGCGTGTACGCCACCGGCAACGAGTGGGTGGCCTGGCAGCGCAACGACACCGATCGCGTCGAGTTGATCACCGACAAGCCGACCTACAACGTGGGCGACGTCGCGAGGGTGCTCATCAAGTCGCCGTATCCCGAGGCGAAGGCGATGTTCACCGTCGAGCGCGAAGGCGTGCTGACGCGCAAGCTGGTCGACCTCAAGGGCTCGGTCGTCACCATCGACGTGCCGATCACCGAAGAGATGGTGCCCAACGTGTTCGCTGGCGTGCTCATCATGCGCTCGCGCGTGAAGGACGGCGGTATCGAGACCGGTGACGATCCCGGCAGGCCCAACGCGCGCATCGGCCTGGTGAAGTTGAACGTGGAGAAGAAGACCAAGCGCCTCGCGGTCTTGGTGAAGACCGACAAGAAGGACTACCAGCCGCGCGAGACGGTCAACGTGACGCTCGACGTGAAGGACTCGGCGGGCAAGCCTGCGTCGGGCGAGGTCACGCTCTACGTGGTCGACGAGGCCGTGCTGCGCCTCACCAGCTACGAAGTTCCCGACCCCATCGCGTCGATCTACCCGGAGCGTCCGCTGTCGATGCGCCTGGGCGAGCCGTTGCTGCACCTGGTGCGAAAGCGCTCGTATGGAGAGAAGGGTGAAGAGGCGGGCGGTGGTGGTGGTGATGGTTCAGGCGGCGGCTTCCGCAACCAGTTCAAGACGACGGTGCTGTTCAACCCCACGCTCGAGGTCACCAATGGTTCGGCCACCACCTCGTTCTCGTTGCCCGACAACCTGACGGCCTTCCGCATCATGGCGGTGGTGATCACCCAGACCGATCGTTTCGGCAGCGGTGAGACCAGCGTGCAGGTGAACAAGCCGGTGATGGCGTTGCCTGCGATGCCGCGGTTCGCGCGCGTCGGTGACGTGTTCGAGGCTGGCGTGGTGGTGCACGCGCACGGCATTCCCGAGAGTGAAGTGACGGTCACCGCGACCATCGAAGGCGCAGGCGCGCAGTTGACGGGTCCCGCGGAGCAGAAGATTGCGCTCAAGGAAGGCAGCCCCCGCGAGGTGCGCTTCTCGTTCAAGGCGATGAAGCCGGGCGTGACGGCGTTCCGCTTCAAGGTCGTGGGCGGCGGCGCGACGGATGGCGTCGAGGAGAAGTTGCCCATCGAGCTGCCGGTCGAGACCGACGCAGTCGCGACGTATGGCGACACCACGGATCAACGGGTCGAAGGCATCACGCCCCCGAAAGACGTGTACGAGGATCTCGGCGGCCTGACGGTCTCGATGTCGTCCACGTCGTTGGGCGGCTTCGATCGCGGCTTCCAGCAGTTGATCGAGTACCCGTACGGCTGCCTCGAGCAGCAGTCGTCGCGGCTGGTGCCCTTCATCGCGCTGCGTGAAATCGCAGGTCAGTTCGGCGTGCCGTGGCCCGGGCCCGACAAGAAGAAGGCCGCGGCGAACGATGAGCTGAACGCGCTCATCAACACGTCGAGGGTGCCGAACAGGTAC
>JBKJSE010000413.1:0-8920 GCA_046595925.1 Archangium sp.
CGAGCGCTGCAGGCCGCGCAGCTTGGGGATGATGCAGAACGCGCACTTGTTGTCGCAGCCCTCGGAGATCTTCAGGTACGCGGTGTACCCGGGCATCGAGTTCACCTTCGGCACCGAAGCCGAGTGGATGTACTCGGGGTCGGGGATCACCTGGCGCGGGCTCGCTTCAGCCGCGAGGAGATCGCCAATCTGCACGTAGGCGCTGGTGCCCAGGAAGTGGTCGACCTCGGGCAGCTCCTTGAGGAGCGCGTCGCCGTGGCGCTGCACCAGGCAGCCGGTGACGACCAGCGTGCTGCAGGTGCCGGCCTTCTTGTACTCGGCCATCTCGAGAATCGAGTCGACCGATTCCTTCTCGGCGGCCTTCAGGAACGCGCAGGTGTTCACGACGATCACGTCGGCTGCGTCGGGTTCCTGCACCAGCGTGTAGCCCTTGTGCTGGAGCGAGCCGAGCATCACTTCGCTGTCGACCCGGTTCTTCGGGCACCCCAGCGTCATCATGTAGAGGTTCTTCTTCGACGACTTCTTCGACACGTTTGCTTTCTTCACTGCCTCATCCCCAGCTCGCTGCGTTCGAAATGATCCACCGTCCACGTGAAGTGGTGGGTGGTGCCACTGGTGTAGCCGATCTCGAGAGATCCCTCTGCGCCGAGCTCGAGGCGCATCGCCCGGCCCAGCTTGCACGTCGCCGCGGGCCACTCCAGCACCCGGCTCGCCGTGCGATCCTTCGTCACGTACATCGCCATGCGCAGCTCGTTCTCCGAGACGCACTTCTCTTTCACGTACGGGTTCTTGCCCGTGAGGATCGTGAAGATCGGCCGGTTGTCGTTGAGCACCAGCTTCACGGACGGCAACGCGACGGAAGCGGGCGGAATGGCGGTGTCACCGGCGATGAGCGTGGCGAGCGACTCTTGCGTGAAGGCGTCATCGGCCTGCGCCCACGTGGGGTAGTGCAGCTTCGAGAAACCCAGCCACCCCTTCTCGCGCGCCTCGATGCCTTCCACGTCGGCGGTGGGCGTGAGCTTGAGCGTCTTGCGCAGCTCATCGGGAAGGCGCGTCGGCCCGCCCACCATCTCGGCCGTGGGGCAGGTGGTGATCTTCGAGGCCTCGCCACCTTCCATGTCGACGTCGGCGTAGTCGACGCAGATAGACACGGCGAGCTGCTTGAACGCCTGGAAGCGGGGCAGGGCGCGCGCGGGCACGGCGATCTCGAGCACGTACCCGGTCTTGCTCGGCTGCGCGGCGGCCTTCACCAACGCCTGCGCGAAGGCGGGCGCGCCGATGTCGGCCGGTGCGTCACGCAGCCCGTCAGCGCCGAAGCGGTACACCACGCCCTTCGAGGTGGTGCCTGAATCAGGGAAGTAGAGCGACACGTCGAGCTGATCGCCGCCCTGCAGCTTGTCGTCGTTGACAGTCACGCCCAGGAACAGCGTGTCTTTCTTGAACGCCGCCTTGAGACCCAGGCTCGAAGACGAGCCGCTGGCCGACTCGGGCATCTTGAAGTCCGTCGAGGGCACGAGGTCCTTCAGGTCACCGTCGACCCTGGGCTCCTTGCTCACGGTGGGCAAGGGCTTGATCGGCTTTTCGGCGTTCGGAGCGGCAGGGGCAGCCAGCAGGGCCGTCAGGAAAGTGGTCAGGAACATCGTCTGGCGGCCCTAGCACAGCCTCGCGGCCGGTTGCGACTGGGCCCGCTATCAGAGCAGGCGCGCGGTCGGGCCTCATTTCCCTGGCCTGGACTGCGTCACAATGTTGACGCCGTTCACCGCGCACCCTCCTTGCACGACAGCCAGGCATGCCCCTCGCACCGCGCTGCCCAGCGATCGTTCTCGCGGCGATAATTCTGTCCTTCGTCGCAGCCTCCGCGGCCCAGCGCTCCTCCGCGCCGTCATTCGATCTCGAACGGCTGGCCGAGGAGACCGGGGTCAGTTTCGGCCTCATGGGTCATTCCGAACACGCCCCGTTGGTCGTTTTGGACTCCCAGAACAAGGGCGCCGGCTGTGAACATAATCGTCGCGTCGAGTTCGTCAGCTCGGCGCCGGAGACCAGGTGATGCGCATCTCGAACGTCGTGGCCGTGTTGATCGCTCTCGCTTCGCTTTCCACCAGCGCCGCGACCTTTCCCACCACGTGGAGCCCCGTCGCCATCAACGCCCCTGATGGCGGCGTGGTGAACCTGGGCGATCCCGTCAGCGACGGCTCGAACAACGGCCGCAACATCGTGGGCGACAACACGCGGCCGGCTTTCTACACGGCGAGTGACTCGACCCACTTCTTCTTCCGCATGCGGCTCGACACCGATCCGTCGGGCCCCGGCGGCCTGGCTTCCTACGGCTGGGGCATCCTCATCGACGCTGACGGCGACATCCGCGACTACGACTATGCGCTGATGATCAACGGCACCGGCGAGACCATCGACTACAGCCGGAAGACCACCAAGACGCTCGCGGGCGATCCGAGCGAGCTCGCCGACCTGCTCCTGAACGCCACGCCGACCTCGTACACGGGGGCCACCCAGAACGTGGCCATCACCCCACTCGGTGCGGGGGCGGCCGGCTTCAGCGGAAACGAGGACTACTTCCTCGACGTCGCGGTGCCCCTGAGCGTCTTCTACGGCGCGAACCCCGACGGCGGCGCGTACACCAACTTCAGCCCCTCGACCGTCCTTCGCTTCTGGGTCGGCGTCTCGAACTCGTCGCGGCAGATTCAGGTCGACCTCGGCGGTACGGGTACTGCGCCTGGCCCCGGCACCCTCGCTGGCACCGTGTCCGTACCGCAGCTGCTCTGCTCGGCGGACTCTGCCTGCGGCGGCACCACCTCGGGAAAGATCTGCAGCTCGGGTACGTGCGTCGACGGCTGCCGCGGCACGGGCGGCAATGCGTGCACCTCGGGCTACGTGTGCAGCTCGGTGACGTCGGCCGAGGGGACCTGCTCTGCCTCGGTGAGCCCCGTCGTGGTCGCGCCGGCCAATGGCTCGAGGAGCACGAGCACCACGCCCACCATCAGCGGCACCTCGCCGGCCAACGCCACCATCACCATCTATGTCGATGGCGTGTCCATCGGCACCGCCACCGCGAACGCGTCGGGTGTGTGGAGCCGCGTCTCTTCGGCGCTCGCGCAGGGCAGTCACACCGTCTCCGCGACGTCCACGGTCGCCGGGGTCACCTCGGCTGCGTCGGCCACGAACACCTTCACCGTCGATTCCATCGCGCCCGCCGCGCCCGTCGTCTCGACGCCCGCGAACGGCTCACGCACGGCCAACAACAAGCCCGTCTTCACCGGCACCGCTGAAGCGAACAGCACCGTCAGCGTGATGGTCGACGGCTTTCTCGTCGGCACGGCCACCACCAACGGCTCGGGCAGCTGGTCTTTCACCGCGCTCGTCGCGCTCAGCGACGGCAGCCACAGCGTGGTGGCGGCGGCGACCGATGCAGCCGGCAACGTCTCGATCAACTCCGCGACCAACACGTTCACCGTCGACACCACGGCGCCGGTCGCACCGGTGGTCTCGACCCCGGCCAACGGCGGGCGCGTCGCAACGACCACGCCGTCCGTCACCGGCACGGCCGAAGCGAACGCCACCGTCACCGTCTTCATCGACGGCGTCTCCGCCGGCACCACCACGGCGAACGCGTCGGGCAACTGGACCTTCACCACGGCCGTCTTGAGCGAGGCCTCGCACACGGTGCGCGCCACTGCGACGGACTCGGTCGGCAACGTGTCGACGAGCTCCAACACCAACACGTTCACCGTCGATGCGACGCCGCCTGCGGCCCCGGTGGTGACGGCTCCGGCCAACGGTTCGCGTACGGCGAGCACCACGCCTTCGATCTCTGGCACGGCTGAGGCGGGCTCGCTGGTGACCGTCATCATCGACGGCGTCTCGGCGGGCAGCACGACGGCCAATGCGTCGGGCGCGTGGACGTTCACCAGCGCAATGCTGGCTGATGGCTCGCACACCGCCCGCGCGACGGCGACCGATGCGGCTGGCAACGTGTCGGCGAGCTCGAACACCAACACCTTCACGGTCGACTCGACTCCGCCTGGTGCCCCTGTGGTGCTCACGCCGGCCAACGGCGCGCGCATCGCGAGCAGCACGCCGAGCGTCAGCGGTACGGCGGAGGCCAACTCGACCGTCATCATCTTCATCGACGGCGTCGCGGCGGGCAGCACCACGGCCAACGCGTCTGGCGCGTGGACGTTCACGAGCGCGACCCTCGCTGACGGTTCGCACACCGCGCGCGCGACGGCGACGGACGCCGCAGGCAACGTGTCGGTCAGCTCGAACACCAACACCTTCACGGTCGACACCACGCCGCCCGCGGCGCCGGTGGTGACTGCTCCGGCCAACGGTTCACGCACCGCCATCACGACGCCCACGGTGTCCGGCACGGCTGAGGCCAACTCGACCATCACCGTCTTCATTGATGGTGTTTCGGCAGGCAGCACCACGGCCAATGCCTCTGGAGCCTGGACCTTCACGACGGCCACGCTTGCGGACGGCGCTCACACCGCGCGCGTCACCGCTACCGACTCGGTGGGCAACGTGTCGGCGAGCTCCAACACCAACACCTTCACCGTCGACACCACCCCGCCCGCGGCCCCGGTGGTGACTGCTCCGGCCAACGGCTCGCGCACGGCGAGCAGCACGCCGTCGATCTCCGGCACTGCTGAGGCCGGCTCGACGGTCAGCGTGATCATCGACGGCGTCACCGCGGGCACGACGACTGCGAGCGGCACAGGCGCGTGGACGTTCACCAGCCCAGCCCTGGCTGATGGCGCGCACACCGCGCGTGCGACCTCGGCCGACGCGGTGGGCAACGTGTCGGTGAGCTCGAACACCAACACCTTCTCCGTCGACACCACGCCGCCCGTGGCCCCGGTGGTGATTGCCCCTGCCGACGGCGCGCTCATCGGCAGCAACACGCCGAACGTCACCGGCACTGCAGAAGCGAACGCGACGATCACCGTCTTCATCGACGGCGTCTCTGCAGGCACCACGACGGCCGACGCTTCGGGCGCGTGGACGTTCACGACGGCCACGCTCTCCGACGGCGCACACACCGCGCGCTCCACTGCGCAAGATGCAGTGGGCAACGTCTCGGTGAGCTCCAACACCAACACCTTCACCGTCGACACCACGCCTCCCGCGGCGTCGCTCGTCGCCAGTCCGGCCAACGGGTCGCAAACGGCTGACAACACGCCGACGCTCACCGGCACGGCCGAGGCGAACTCCACGGTCACCGTCTTCATCGATGGTGCTTCCGTCGGCACCACGACGGCGAACGCTTCGGGCGCCTGGACCCTGGATGCCCCCCTGAGCCTCACCGACGGCGTGCACAGCGCGTTCGTCACCGCGACCGACGCAGCGGGCAACGTGTCGGCGAGCTCGAACACCAACACCTTCACGGTCGACACCGCCGCCCCCGCGGCCCCGGTCGTCGCCAGTCCGCTCAACGGCTCGGTGGTCGCTGACAACACGCCCACCTTCACCGGCACCGCTGAGGCGAACGCGACGATCACCGTCTTCATCGACGGCGTCGCGGCCGGGACCACCCTCGCCGATGCCACGGGCGCGTGGAGCTTCGATGCTCCCGTCACCCTGGCCGATGGCACGCACACCGCTCGCGCGACCTCGACTGACGCGGCTGGCAACGTCTCGCTGAGCTCGAACACCAACAGCTTCACCGTCGACGCCGACGTGCCTTTGGCGCCGGTGGTGACGGCCCCTGTCGACGGCTCCACCACGGGCGACAACACGCCGCTCATCACGGGCACTGCAGAGGCCAACGCCACGGTGGCCGTCTTCATCGACGGCGTGCAGGCAGGCACCACCACCGCGAACGCGAGCGGCGCGTGGACGTTCACGGCGGCCACGCTGAGCGATGGGGCCCATGCCATCCGCGCGACGGCGACCGACGCGGCGAACAATGTTTCTGCCAGCTCGAGCACGACGAACTTCACCGTCGACACCACCGCGCCTTCCGCGCCCGTCGTGAGCTCACCTGCACCTCAGTCGAGCACCGCTGACGCGACGCCCACCATCACCGGTACTTCCGAGGCGCTGGCGACCATCGCGGTCTTCATCGACGGAGTTCAGGTCGGCACCACCACCGCGAACGCCGCGGGTGATTGGACCTTCGATGCCTCGACGCTCACGCTCGGAGCCCACACGGTGTCTGCACGGGCGACCGATGCTTCGGGGAATCTCTCAGTCGCTTCGGCGACTCACGACTTCACCGTGGTCCCCCTCGTGCCCGCGGCACCGACGCTCACCGCGCCGGCGGAAGGCAGTCTGACCGCCGACACCACGCCGAGCTTCACCGGCACCGCAGAGCCGCTCAGCACCGTGACGGTGCGGGTCGATGGCAATGTGGTGTGCACCACGACGGCGACGGCCGCGGGTGACTTCTCGTGCACGCCCTCTGCGCCGCTGACCGACGGTCAACGCACGGCGACCGTCTCTGCGACGAACGCGGGTGGCTCTTCGCCCGAGAGCGCGCCGACCCGGTTCACCATCGACGGCCGCGCACCGCTGACCCCCACGCTCACGGGTCCTGCGAACGCGAGCCTCACCACTGACGCCACGCCCACCATCACGGGCACGGGCGAGCCGGGGGCCAGCGTGCAGCTCACCGTCGACGGCCAGCCGTTCGGCACCACCACCGTCGCGGCCGACGGGAGCTGGAGCTTCACCTCGACCACGGCGTTGAGCCTGGGCGCGCACGCGGTCAGCGCGATCAGCACCGACGCCGCGGGCAACGTGTCGTTGCCGTCGAACACCAACACCTTCACGATCATCACCGCGACCGCGGCCACGCCGGTGTTGAGCTCGCCCGCGGACAACGCGTCGATCTCCAACGCGCGGCCGACCTTCACGGGCACGGCCTTCCCGGGTGACAGCGTCACCGTGCTCGTCGACGGCGCGCCCGTGTGCGTGGCCACCGCCGATACGAGCGGCGCCTGGAGCTGCACGCCCACCAGCGCGCTCACCGACGGCCCGCACGCGGCCATCGCGCAGACGAGCGGTGGGACCTCGAACACCACCTCGTTCCACGTCGACACCGTCGCGCCTGCGAGCCCGGTGGTGAGCCGCCCCGTCGACGCGAGCTCGACCTCGAACACCCAGCCGGAGATCAGCGGCACGGCCGAGCCTCTCTCTACCGTCGCGGTGTTCATCGACGGCCTGCAGGCAGGGACTGCCACGGTCGATGTCGATGGCCGGTGGAGCTTCACGCCGAGCGCACCGCTCACGTTGAGCATGCACGTGGTGACGGCGACCTCTGCGGATCGCGCGGGTAATGTCTCGGCGCCGTCGGCCGCTTCGCGCTTCACCATCACCGCGCCCAGCAGCACGCCCAGCGTGCTCACGCCCGCCGCGGGCTCGAGCACGAATGACTCGACGCCGCTCATCTCGGGCACCGGCACGCCGGGCGCGACCATCGAGGCGCTCGTCGATGGCGTGGTCGTTTGCACCGCGACGGCCACTGCGAGTGGCGCGTGGAGCTGCGTACCGGCAACTGCGCTGACCGAAGGCACGCATGTCGTGACGGCGCGTGAGCAGGGCTCGACCACCAGCGCGACGCCTGTCTCGTTCATCGTCGACACCATCGCTCCGGGAAGTCCGGTCATCGTGTCGCCGGCGCCGAACGCATTGACCGGTGTCTTGCCCACGCTCAGCGGCACGGCCGAACCGGGCGCGCGCGTCGAGGTGAAGGTCGACGGTGTTGCCGTCTGCGTGACGCTCGCGAACTCGTCAGGTGAGTGGAGCTGTGTTCCTCCCGCTCCGTTGTCGATGGGGGCTCACCAGGTGGTCGCCACCGCGACCGACGTGGCTGGCAACGTGTCGCAGCCCAGCGCGCCGGTGCCCTTCACGGTCGACCGCACGCCGCCGCCTTCGCCCAGCATCACCGGGCCTGCGCACGGCAGCAGCAGCGACGACACCACGCCGCGCTTCGAAGGCAGCGCTGAGCCGGGGAGCACGGTGAGGGTGAGCGTCGATGGCGTGGTGGTGTGCGTGGCCGTGGCTGACAGCGCGGGCGCGTTCTCCTGCGAGGCGATGACGGCGCTGCCGCGAGGCATGCATCAAGTCACCGCCACGGCGACGGATCCCGCGGGCAACGTCTCGCCGTCGTCCCCGGTGATCAGCTTCACGGTCATCGCGATGACCCCGCCTGCGCCGGTCATCACCGGGCCGTCTTCCAGCGTGGTGCTCTCCGATGCCACTCCGACGATCAGCGGCACGGCGTTGCCTGGCTCGGCGGTGGTGGTGCGCGAGGGTGAAGTGGTGATTTGCCGCGCGGTGGCCGACTCGAGTGGCGCGTGGTCGTGCGACGCGAGCATGCTGAGCGATGGCGTGCACTCGTTGACGGCCAGCGCGAGCGATGAGGGCGTCGAGAGTTCGCGTTCAGCGCCGCACCAGGTGTCCATCGATACGACGCCGCCCGTCGTGCTGCCGGAACCCGAGAACAAGACGCCCAACACCACCGTGACGTGGTCGAGCGAGCCGAACACCACCTACGAGTGCAGCGTGGATGGTGGTGCGTTCGTGTCGTGCACCAACCCGCTCAACCTCAACGGGCTCCCGCCGGGTGAACACACCGTCGTGGTTCGTGGCACTGATGAGGCGGGCAACGTGACCGAGACGAGCTCGACCTGGTTGGTGGAGGCGGGCTTCACGTGGTTCCTCGCGGGCGGCGGCGTGTCGTGCGCGGCGGTGCCGGTCGAGAGTCTGTTGCCGCTGGTCTTGCTGGCGTTGTTGCGGCGCCGCAAGTCACAGGGTTGATCGACGTAAGAGGCGCTCACCGTTGCTCCCGAGCAGGGGACCGGCTTCGCCGGCGATTTCGTCCGAAGGAACAGCCCCACCGTTCGCATCGAGCGCAGTCGAGATGCCACCTCTGCGCCGCGCGGCAGGTGACCCCTCGACT
>JBKJSE010000392.1:0-17920 GCA_046595925.1 Archangium sp.
CTTGCGCAGCCCCGCTTCGGTCTCCGGGTGGTCTTCGCCGGTCGCGGCCCACTCGAGCACGAGCTCGAAGAGCCTTTGGCCTTCCTCTTCAGGCGTGAGGACCACGGGGATTTCCCCGGTGATGGCCGGCCGGGGTCGCGGCGGTGCGCTGGGCCGCGGTGCAGTTCTCACCTCGGGACCGGGTGCGGGCGCGGTGGTGCCTGCGTCCCGTTGATAGAAGAACGCGCCGGGTAGCCGCAGGGTGGTCAGCTCGGGGACGGGCTCGAGCAGGGGTTCGGCAGTCGAGAGCACCAGCACTCCACCCGGCCGCAGCCGCTCGACGAACGCGTTCACCGTGTCGCGCGCTGCTTCGGCGGTGAAATAGATGAGCACGTTGCGGCAGACGATCACGTCGAACGGACCATCGTCACCCGCGAAGGGATAGGGCCGGTCCACCAGGTTGTGCTGGTTGAAACGCGCGCGGGCCAGCAAGGGCGCGATCAACGTGCCGTCGCGGAAGTAGCGCCCCAGCAGCTCACGAGGCACGCGCTTGAGCACCTCGGGCGTGAACGAGAGTCGCCGGGCCTGCGCGAGCGCCGCGTCTGAGAGATCCGTTCCCAACACGGTGCTCTGCGAGTGCGCCCCCGCCTCGGCGAGCAGCATCAACAGCGTGGCGACTTCTTCACCGGTAGAACAGCCCGCGCTCCACAACGAGAGGGGTCGGCCGAGCGCCACCAGGGGCCTCAGCACGTGCGTCGCGAGGGCCTCGAGCTGCGGCTCGTCGCGAAATAGATCGGTCTTGTGAACGGAGACCACGGCCAACAAGCGGGCGAGATCCAACGCGCCTTCACGCGACTGCAAGCGAGCCAGATGCAGCGGTGCTTCCCCCGCGTGGACAGATTTCGCCAGCTCGGCGCAGAGACGTTCGCGTTGTTGCCTGGAGAGCCGCGTGCCGGTGCGCTGCGCCACGAACTGCAGCAGCGGCTCGAGCTCAGGCGCGTTCATGTCGAGGCTCAGACCCGCGCGACTTCTTGACCTCGCGCCAGCTTCATCAACGTCGCGGCGAGCTCGTCACCAGCCACCACGTGATCCACGATGCCCCGGGAGATCGCAGCGCCCGGCATGCCGAACACCACCGAAGATTCCTGGTTCTGAGCCAGGGTCATACCGCCCGCGGTGCGGATCGCGGCCAGGCCATCGACGCCGTCGCTGCCCATGCCGGTCAAGATGACGCCGACCGCGCGCTTTGCGTAGGCCTTCGCAGCCGACTCGAGCAACAGGGTCGCGGACGGCAGATGGCCATCGCGGGGGCCGCCTGCCGTCACCGAGACCTTGCCGCGCCCCGAGATCACCAGGTGCGCATCGGGCGGAGCGAGCAGCACGGTACCGGGCGTGAGCAGATCGTTGTCTTTGGCGACGCGCACCTTGAGCCTGGAAGAGCTGGCCAACCAGCCCACCAGCGAATCGGAGAAGGCCGCGTTGATGTGCTGGACGATCGCCATGGGCACGGGGAAGTCGGCGGGTAGTTCGCTGAGCAGCTTCTGCACGACCTGGGGGCCCCCCGTGCTGCTGGCAATGCAGATGACGCCCAGCGAGGTGGCGGCGAAGGGCTGCGCGACGGGCAGCTGAAGCGAGGGTGAAGAGGGGCTGCTGCCGGGCACTTTCTTCACACCGCGCACGTGGCGGATGACCCGAATGGTGGCGAGCAGCTTCACTTCGCGGGCGAGGTTGGCCATCTCGGCTTCGGCAGCAGGCTTGACCCGAAGGGCGAGCGCTCCGACGGCGAGGGCGCGATGCGTCAGCTCGGGCGCCTGCTTTCGCGGGTCGGCGGTGAGCACCAGAATCGGCGTGGGGTGGTCAGCCATGATCTGCTCGGCAGCGGTGAGCCCGTCCATCACGGGCATGTCGACGTCCATGGTGATGACGTGCGGGCGCAACGCAGCGGCTTGCTCGATCGCCTGTTGGCCGTTCTCGGCCGTGCCCACGACCTGGACGTCGGGATCTTTCTCGAGTGCTTCGACGATCAGCTGACGAATCAGCGGCGAGTCGTCGACGACGAGGACCTTCACCGGCATGGCAGTCCTCCTGACATCTGTAAGTTCTACCCTATGCCAGCAAACGCGCCACCACGTCGACCAGGTCCTGGCGCACCAGGTCGCCTTTGGTGACATAGCCGTCGGCCCCGGCTTCCATGCCGCGGCGCCGATCTACCTCGCTGCCTCGGGTGGTGACGATCACCACGGGCAACGCCCGCCAGGTCGCGTGACTCTTGAGCCGGCGAGTCAGCTCCAACCCATCGACCTGGGGCATCTCGAGATCGGTGACCACGATGTCGACCGCCTCGCGCGCGAGCAGGTCCATCGCGAGCGCACCATCAGCGGCCTGGAGAATCTGGTACCCGACCGACTCCAACAGCGAGACCAGCAGCTCGCGGGTGAGCGGCGAGTCGTCGACCACCAGCACCTTCTGTTTACGGACTTGCTTGCGGCGTGAGGCGCCTGCACCGAGCCGCAGTTCGCGCCCGTGCACGGTGGCGACCAGGTGAGGTGCCGAGAGCACCAGCGCGAGTTCACCATCGGACAACGGCGTCGCACCGCTGAGGTGGGGATAGCGGGAGAGCAGGCCCTTGAGCGGCATCACGGCCTGCACCCGCTCCTCGAGTACGCGATCGACGGCGATGGCCGCGGACTGGCCTCGCCCGCGCAGCACCAGCACCAGCTCGCCTTCTGAAGGCGGCCGTTCAGGCGCGGCGAAGAGCAGCGAGGCGACCGACGAGAACGGCAACACCTCGTCGCCGACCAGCAGCGCAGGTTTGCCGGCGACTTCGCGGATCTGCGTTGGCTCGACGGTGAAGGCCTGCACCACGTTGGAGGCGGCCAGACAGAGCCGCTCGTCACCGACCTGCACGAAGAGCACGGGAGCCACGGTGAGGCTGACGGGCACACGCAGCTCGAAGCTCGAACCCAGGCCCGGCGTGGTGTCGACGGTCACTTCGCCGCCGATGGCCAGCAGCCGCGTGCGCACGAGATCGAGCCCCACGCCACGGCCAGAGACGTCGCTGACCTCTTCGCGCGAGGAGAAGCCGGCGAGAAAGACGAGATCGATCGCTGAAGCGTCGGAGAGAGCTGCGGCACTCTGGGCGTCGAGCAGCCCTTTGCGCACGGCCACCACCCGCATGTGCGCCGCAGAGAGGCCCTGCCCGTCGTCCTTGACCCGCAGCACCAGCCGCTCGCCCTCACGACGGGCCTGGAGCAGCAGGTTGCCGCGCGGGCTCTTGTTTTGCTCGACGCGCAGCTCGCGGGACTCGAGGCCGTGATCGATGGCGTTGCGCACGAGGTGCAGCAGCGGATCTTTGAGTGCGTCGAGCACGGACCGATCGACGCGTTCGTCCTCACCTTCGACGACGAGCTCGAGATCCTTCCCGAGATCCTTCGCCAGCTCGCGCACCATGCGCGGGTACGACTCGAAGAGCACCGAGAGGGGCACCATGCGCAGCGCGGTGATCTCCTCGGCGAGCACCGAGAGATCCTTGAGCTCTTCGGTCGCCAGCATGGAGGAGCGGCGATTGATCTCGGAGGCGAGCTCCTTCGCGCGGCCGAGGCGGGCGGCCAACTCAGCCACGGTGGGACCGAGGTCCTCAGCGAGGCGATGAAGCGAGGTGAGTTCGCGTGAGAGCTGGCGCCTGCGGGCGGCCGTGATCTCATTCTGGCGGGCGCGCTGCTGCAGATTGTTCGTCGTCGAGGTGAGCACCTCGAGGCTGTGCTGGGTGATGCGAATCGAAGCATCGACGGGGCGCGCGGGCTCGACGCCGCGGGCGGCCACGGTCACGCGCGAGTCGGAGGTTCCTGGCGGGACCGAGGGGGGCGGAGACGGAACGGAAGGAGGTGGAGCGGGGATGGGCGAAGGAGCGCCTCCCAGTTCCTGCTCGGACGTGGTGGCCTGCTTGAGCCAGGCGAGCAGCCGTTCGACGTCGGGCGGTTCGCCTGGCACCGCACCCGCGAGCACGGCGACCGCGTCGGAGACCACGAGCAACGCATCGACCGAGCCGCCGGCCAGCGCATACCCGCGACGCTGAGCGGCACGCACGAGTTCTTCCATCTCGTGCACGAGCGAATTGATCTCGGCAAAGCCCATCATGCGGGCCTCGCCTTTGAGCCCATGCAGCTCGCGCAACGCCAGCCGGCCCGATTCCTCGTCTGCGCCGGCCTCGAGCGTCATCAACGCGCGGTTGATGCGGGCGAGCCGCTCGGTGACGAGCTCGCGGAACTGGGTGAGCAGCCGTTCTCTCCCGCTGCTCACGAGCGTTTGGCTCCGGTGAAGCGGCCGACCGCGGTCTGCAGCGAGGTGGAGAGACCGAGCAGCCGCTGGTTCACTTCTGCGAGCCGATGCGTGGTGGCGAGCTCACCCTGAGTGCCCGCGAGGATGTCGGCCATCGCTTCGGCGAGCTGATCCGTTCCGCTCTGCTGCTGCTGGGTGGCGAGCGTGATGGTGCGCACCTGGTTGGAGGTCTCCAGCGCCAGCTCGGCCACGCGTGACAGCGAGAAGGTGACCTCGTCGGCGAGCGCCGTGCCGCGTTCGGTCAGCACGCTCCCGCGCTGGGTGGCCTCGGCGGTGCGCACCGTGGCATCGCGGATCTCAGCGATCAGCTCTTCGACCTCGGCCGTCGACTCGAGCACGTTCTCCGCGAGCCTTCGCATCTCGGCGCCGACCAACGAGAAGCCGCGGCCCACGTCACCTGCGCGCGTGCCTTCGAGCTCAGCGGAGAGCGCGAGCAGATCGCTTCGATCGGCCACCGCGTTGATCAGCTCGACGATGCGGCCGATCTGCTGCACGCGGCGCTGCAATCGGTCCACCGCGCCGGCGATGCTCTTGTTGTCCTGCTTCATGCGATCGACCGCCGCTTGAAAGGCGGCCGCGTCGTCCTGGCCCTGCTGGGCGGCTTCCAGCGTGCGCCGGGCCAGCTCGAGCACGGAGCCAGCGCTGGCGGCGATCTGGCGGGCGCTGCGAGCGAGTTCTTCGGTGGTCGCGGACGTCTCGTTGAGCGCAGCGGCCTGTTCGGCAGCGGTGGCCTCTGAGCGCGTGGAGGTGCGCTGCAACGAATCGGTGGCGGTGCCCACGTGTGCGCCGGCGTCGAGCACCTTGGCGACGAGGCCGACCAGCCGTTCCTGCAGCTGCGCGAAGACGCTGGTGACGCGCCACACCTCACCGTCCGCGGCGATCACCCGAGGTGCGTCGAGATGCCCCTCGGCCACCCGGCGCGCTTCGGCGGCCAGACGTTGCATGGGCCCCGCGATGGTCTGCGCAGCGGCGGCCGCGGCGATGACGGCGAAGGCCAGCGAGAGCAGGCCCAGGCCCACCAGCCTCAACGCGAGGCCCTGGAGCAGCGCATCGGCAGTGGCCTGACGCAGCTCGGGAGTCACCGAAGCGAGCGCGGCGGGCGCACGGCCCAACGCGACCCACGCCACGTCAGCGAGAATGAGCACCGGGATGAGGGTGAGCAACACGGTGAAGCCGACGGTGCGGCCGCGCACGCTCCAGTCGACACCCGGCGCGGCGGTGATCACGTCGTGAGGCGCGAGCCCCTCGGCCAATCGGTCCGAGGCTTCATGTGCCCGCGTGGTCAGCTGCAACGAGACCAGCACGGTGGCCATCGGCCCGAAGAGCGCGCCGGTCAGCAACAGTCGCAAGGCGACGGTCCACGAAGCATCGGCCAGCGCGACCATGCCGAGGCCCAACAACGCGGCGCCGCCCAGCCAACCGACCAGCGAGAGCACCGCCATGCGCGCCGGGAAACGCCGCAGCTCGCCCAGGGCCGCGAGGCGGTGCTCGCGATTGACGGGCAACTGGCCTGAGACCAGCCCCCGAAACCGGCTGATCCGGTTGAGCCCCACGGCGCTGAGGCAGAGCTGCAACATGAGCGTGATGCCGACGGTGAGCAGCAGGAAGACCTGAAGCGAAGAGGCCTCGAGCGCCTCGACCGACGCAGTCCACGGGCCCGCGACGCCGACCGCGAGGCTGTTGCCCAACACCGTGGGCATCAGCAGCCAGCTCAGTCGATTGCGCAGCCAGTGTTCGAGGCTCACGAGGTGGGCTCCTTGCGCAGGCCCGAGTCGCTGCCGCCCGAGGCCACCGTCTGCTCGAGATCGCGCGCCAGGGAGATGAGCTGATCGTGCGCCGAGAGCATGTCGCGCGCCGCCGCCCCGGAGGCCTCGGTGCTCTTGACGATCTCTTCCATCGCGCCCACGAGCTGATCGGTGCCCGACGTCTGCTGGGCGGTGGCGAGGCTGATGCTCTGCATCGCGTCGGAGGACTGGTTGGCGTAGTCGACGATGCGCGAGAGCCCCTCTCCTACTTTCTGGGCGAGCGCCCCGCCTGCATCGGTCGCCTTCACGCCGGCTTCGGTGGCCATCACGGCCGCGTTGGTGGCGTCGCGGATCTCGTCGATGAGGCCGCCGATCTCGCCGGTCGATTGCATGACCGATTCCGCGAGGCGGCGCATCTCGGCGGCGACCAGGGAGAAACCACGGCCCACTTCACCCGCCTTGTTGCCCTCGAGCTCGGCGTTGAGCGCGAGCAGGTCGGACTTGTCGGCGATGCCGTTGATGAACTCGATGATCTTCCCGACCTGCTGCACGCGCTTGTTGAGGCGCACCACCGAGTCGGCGATCGCCTGGTTGCCTTCGCGCACCTGCACCATCGCGGTCATGAAGCCATCGGCACCATCGCGGCCGACGCGCGCGGCGCCGAAGGTCTGCTTGGCGAGCTCGGAGACCCGCTGGGCGTTGACGGCGATCTCCCGCGCGCTGCGGGCGAGCTCGCCGGTGGTGGAAGAAGCGGTGTCGAGGTTCTGCACGCGCGTGGTGCCGCGGCCGCCCGAGAGCGCGCCGGTCGCGCCCGAGAGCTGCCCTGCCGCGTGACCCAGCCGCCCCAACAAGGCGACGAGCTGCCCTTCCATGCTGGCGATGGCGCCTGAGGCCGCGAAGGTCTCGTGCTCACCGGCGATGAACCGGGGGGCGCCGTGATCGCCGCGAGCGAGCCGCTCGGTCTCTTCTGCCAGTTCCTTGAGAGGACCACCGAGCATGGAGCCGAAGAGCCATGCGCTGACCGACACCGCGAGCACCACCAGCACGACCAGGCCCACCAACGGCAGAAGTCCCCCGCTGCGCTGGGAGTCAGCCAGCGTCTGCATCGCGGCTGCATCAGGAGCAGCCACCAACTGCGCCAGCAGCGTGCGCATGCGGCTGAGCGCCAGATCGCCCACCAGCAACAACGGCGTGAAGACGGCCACCGCGGCGAAGACCATCAGTCGGCGGCGCAGCACGAAGGCGACCGGAATGCCCGCGTACAGCTCGGTGACGGGCAGGCCCGCTGCGACCAGCTCTCGCAAGACCTTTCGAGCGCGAGGAACACTCACCAGCAACGCGAGCACGGCGGTCAGCGGCGCGACGACCAGCCCGATGAAGCTGACCTGCAGCACCACGCGCGGCGGCACCGGAGAGAACGCCGACCAGAAGAAGCCGACCACCAGCGGGCCCAGCAGCAGGAAGACCAGCGACAGCCAGAAGGCCAGCTCGGGCATGCGCATCACTTCGTTGGCGGCGACGAGCAGGTTCGTGTTGGTCGGCGGCGACGTGCCTTCGCCCAGGGCGCGCAAAGTGCCCAGGCGCCGCTGCTCGATGGTGTCGCCGGTCAGATTGAAGACGACGATCACCACCACCAGGGTGATACCGAAGACGAGGCGCGTGCCTTCGGGCAGTTCGATGGTCACCCACGCGTACGCGGTGGCGATGAGCAGGCCCGCCAGCACGGCGAGGGTGCTCAGGTTGGTGAGCCAACGATGCCGGCCCTGAAGCGTGTTCGTCACGAAGCGGCCCTGGGTGCGTGCGCCGCGAAGCGTGCCAGCGACAACACGGGCCACAGCACGCCACCGGCTTCGACGAACCCCGACAAAGCGCCGCCCCACGCTTCGCGCAGCACGGGAGGCACGGCGAGCAGCTTCAAGCGTTCGGCGTGCACCTCGACGGAGTCGACCACCAACGAGGTGTCGTGATGACGCAGCAACTTGCCGTCGGCAGGTGCGACCGCGCCGGGCTCGAAGCCCACTCCGGCGTAGGGCGCGTGGGGGTGCGGCACGTCGAAGGAGGTGACCTCGTGCGCTCGCACTGCGAGACGGTCAGCGCCCACCCGACAGAGCACGAGCCCCTCGATCACCTCGATCACCTCGGGGGTGTTCGTCACGGAGGGCTCACCCGGCGGTGGAGAGGAACTCGATGAACGTCTGCGTATCGATGACCGCCACTTCGCCCGCGGCAGCACGCGCCGGGCCGCGCAGGTGTTGGTGCACGCCGACGTCGCCCAGCCGCTCGAATGAGCCTTCGAGCGTGGCCACGCCGAGCACCTTGGTGGCGGTCAGCGCGACCGAGCCCTTCGGCGTGCGCACCAGCACCGCGCGCTTGAACACCTCGTCGAGCGGGTGACCGGTCAGCCGGGTGAGATCGACCACCGGCAAGACCTCGCCGCGGTGCGCGAAGACACCGAGCAGGTGCGCAGGCGAGCCGGGCACGCGCGTGAGCGTCGGTACGTTGACGACCTCAGAGGCCGTGTCTGCGGGCACGGCGTACAGACTGGAGCCGCAAGCGAACACCAGATGTCCATGCACGTCGGCCACGGGCGTATTTGAAGCACACCTCACCCCCGCCCCCAAGGTGAAGCTTCTCAAGCGACGATGCGCGCACACAAAGCGGCGTCGACCCGCTGGGCCAACCCGTCCAGGCGCGCCCCCAGACCGTCATGAACCAGGTCGAGGTGACGGGCGTGCAGGGCGGCCTGTCCGCGCAGCCGCTCCAGCACATCGAGGCTGCGCACCAACAAGGAAGCGCGTTGGCGAGGCTGGGTGAAGAGCACCTCGAGCTCGGCAGCGAGCGAGGCGAAGCGCAGCTGGACCGCGCTCAGCGCCGAGGCTCGCAACGCGTGCAGGGTGTCGGCCGAAGCGCGCACGGGCACCATGTGGAGTTCCCACCCTCGCAGCTGGGTGAGGGCGCTGCGCAAGGTCTCGAGGGGCGCGTCGTACTCGGGCGCCAGCCAGAACACCCCGCTGCGCTCCAGCACCGGCACCGCCAGCCAGGCGTTCAGGGTCTCTTCCAGCGCTTCCGGTATTCCGCTCGGGACGGTTGGAAGCCGCGCGCGAGACCAAACGATCCTCACTTCTTGAACGGAGACCGGCGCGGCGCCTGTCCACCAGACCAGGTGGCCCAGGAGAGCGGGCCCTCGGAAGGAGCCGAAGTGCATCGCGGTGCTGCTCCTCCGGCCCTTCGAGGGCACCACCCTACTCTCGTTTCTGCGAGCAGGCCTGCGGGTCGTTGCCTCGGGTGCGGGTGATCGCTAAGTGCTCTGTCGTGTTCGCCCTCTTTCAAGAGCTGCAGCGCTACGTGGGCTTCGGCGAGGCCGACGAACACGCGCTCAGGGCGCTGCACCCTCGCTTGACGGCGAGTTTTCCGGCGATCTCCGAGGCCTTCTACGAGCGGGTGCTGGAGCACGCCGACGCGCGGGCCGCGCTGACCCGGGGCGAGAAGCACGTAGGCCAGCTCAAGGGCAAGCTCGTCACGTGGATGAACGAGCTCTTCCTGGGCCCGTGGGATGCGGCCTACGTGGAGCGGCGCGCGCGCATCGGCCGCGTGCACGTGCAGATCGCCTTGCCGCAGCACTACATGGTCTCGGCGATGAACGTGGTGCGCGTGCAGCTGCGCGATCGCATCGCCGAGGTGGTGGACGAGCGGTCGCCCGAAGGCCGGGTGGCGCGCGACGCGATGGAGCGCATCTGCGATCTCGATCTCGCGTTGATGTTGCACACCTACCGGGAAGATCTCGAAGCGAGCCAGGCCCGCTCCGAGCGGCTTTCCACCTTCGGCCAGCTGGTGGGGAGCATCGGGCACGAGCTGCGAAACCCGCTGGGCGTGATCGAGACCTCGCTCTACGTGCTCAAGGGCCGGCCTTCGACCGACGAACGCACGATGAAGCACCTCGATCGCATCGGGCTGCAGGTGACGCTGGCCAACGAGATCATCACGCAGTTGCTCGACCTGATCCGTGATCAGCCGCTCAAGACCGGGCCGGTGGATCTCGGGCAGCTCGTTTCAGAAGCGCTCACCAGCGTCAGTCAAGCCATCGTGTTCACCCCGCCGCCCGAGCTCGAGGTGCAGGGCGACGCCACGCAGCTGCGCCAGGCGGTGGTCAACCTCGCGCAGAACGCGATTCACTTCGCGGGCGCTGGGGGCAAGGTCCAGGTCAACCTGCAGGCCACGGCGCTCGAGGCGACGCTGACCGTGGACGACGACGGGCCGGGCATCGACCCCTCGATTCGCAACCGTCTCTTCGAGCCGTTGGTCACCACGCGGCCGGGCGGAATCGGCCTGGGCCTCGCCCTGGTGCGGCGGGTGGTCGAGCGTCATGGCGGCCTGGTTTCTGCGTCGCGGGGGCCCCTGGGCGGAGCGCGGTTCACCGTGCGGCTTCCACTGCCCGGCGTGGGAGCGGCGCCGTGAGCCGCAAGTACCTCGTCGTCGACGACAACGCAGCGTTCGCGGAGAACCTGGCTGAGATCCTCACCGATGCGGGCGCCGAGGTGTGCACCGCCTCGGAAGCCAAAGCGGCGTTGGCAGAGCTGCGCACCACCCGCTTCGACGGCGTGGTGACAGACATGCGCATGCCCGGGCTTTCCGGCGCGGAGATGATCGAGCAGCTGCGCGCGATCGACCCCGGGGTGCCGGTGGTGTTGCTCTCGGCCTGGGCGCAAGACGAGCAGGTCGAAGCCGCCCGCCGCATGGGCCTGTTGGCGTTCTTGAGCAAGGCGAGCGGCACGCCGCACCTCATCGAGCTGCTGGAGCACGCCCGCCGAGACGCCAGCGTGGTGTTGATCGACGACGACCGCGCGCTGGTGGACAACCTGAGCGAGGCGCTGGCCACCCGGGGGTTCACGGTGTGCTCGGCCTCGTCGATCAAAGAGCTCGAGGGGATCTCCATCAAGCCGATCGCCGCCCTGGTGGACGTGCGCATGCCAGGCGTCATCGACGGAGCGGCGCTCGCGCGGGTCAAGGAGCTGTTTCCCGGCACCCCGCTGTTGATCGTTACCGGTGCGCGCGAGTTCGAAAGGGAAGGCCTGGAAATCTTCCGTAAACCCTTCGACACGGCCAAGCTGGTCGCGCGCCTCGAGGCGCTTGCACAGAAGGCAGGAGCTGCGTGACCGCGAGGCTGCTGATCGTCGAAGACAACAAAGACTTCGTGGCGAACCTCACGGAGATCCTGGTGGACCTCGGCCACGAGGTGCGTTCAGCCGACAGCTGCAAGAAGGCGCTGGAGCTGGGCCGTGACTGGGTGCAGGTCGCGCTGGTCGATCTGCGCCTGCCCGATGGCGATGGCACCCGGCTGGCGGAAGAGCTCAAGGAGCAGAGCACCGACTGCGAGGTCATTCTCCTCACCGGCCATGCCTCGGTCGAATCAGCGGCGGCGGCCGTGCGCGCTGGCGTGTGGGACTACCTCATCAAGCCGTGCGCCACGCCTGATCTGCTGGCGACCTTGAGCAAGGCGCTGCGCCACGTCGACGGGCAGGTCGAGCGGCGCGAGCTGGCGCGGCGGGCTCAACGCGCCGAGAAGCTGGCGGCGGTGGGCACGTTGACCGCGGGCCTGTCGCACGAGATTCGAAACCCCCTCAACGCGGCGGCGCTGCAGCTGACGGTGCTGGAACGACGGCTCCGCAAGCTCGAGCCTTCCATGCAGGCCCCGCTCATCGAGCCGCTCACGCTGGTGCGCGACGAGATTCGTCGGCTGGAGCACATTCTCCAGGACTTCCTGCAGTTCGCCCGCCCCGCGCACGTGAACATGCGGCCGGTGGCGATCGACGACCTGATCGCCCGCGTGGTGGCCCTGCTGCGCAGCGATGCCGAGCGTCGGCAGATCGAGATCGAGTGCGTGGCGCGCTCATCGACCGGCGCCTCAGGCGACGCTGATCAGCTGCGCCAGGTGTTCATGAACCTGACCTTGAACGCGCTCGACGCGGCAGGGCCCGGCGGCAAGGTGCGAGTGGAGAACTTCTCTGACGCAGAGGGAAGTCACATCTCCGTGGACGACTCGGGGCCGGGGGTCGCGCCAGAGCAGCGTGACCGCCTCTTCGAGCCCTTCTTCACGACCAAGGCCCAGGGCTCAGGGCTGGGGCTGCCCATCAGCCACGCGATCATCTCGCAGCACGGCGGGCGCATCGAGCTGGGTCGCAGCTCGCTGGGCGGGGCACGCTTCGAAGTCGTGCTCCCGCGCAGGTAATTCGTCTTCAGTTCACGTGCGGCTTCTCAGGGGTGTGCTGCGCGTCGGCGTATTCCTTGAGCCGGTACTGAATCTTGCGCACCGAGATGCCGAGCAGGTCGGCCGCTCGCGAGGTCGAACCATCGACCAGCTCGAGCGTGCGCAAGATGGCCTCGCGCTCGATGTCGTAGAGGGTCGCGCCGGGAATCAGCGAATCGCCCGTGCGGTTGGTCGGCCGCGGCCCGCGCAGCGCGATGGGAAGATCGTCGGCGGTGAGATCGGCGCCGCGGGCGAGCACGACCGCGCGTTCGATGACGTTGCCCAGCTCACGCACGTTGCCCGGCCAATCGTAGGAGAGCAGCGCGTTGAGCGTGCCGGGGGCCAGGCCCTTGAGGCTCTTGCCGTGCACTTCGCCGTAGCGCTCGAGGAAGTGGTTCACCAGCGCCGGAATGTCGCTCTTGCGGCGGCGCAGCGGGGGCAGGGTCACGGAGACGACGTTGAGGCGGTAGTAGAGATCTTCGCGGAAGCGGCCCGCCTTCACCTCGGCCTCGAGATCGCGGTTCGTGGCAGCGACCACGCGCACGTCGACCTTCACGGTCTGGGTGCCGCCGACGCGCTCGAACTCCTGTTGCTGGAGCACGCGCAGCAGCTTGACCTGGAGCCCCGGGCTGACGTCGCCCAGCTCGTCGAGGAAGAGCGTGCCAGTGTTGGCCAGCTCGAAGCGGCCCTCGCGACGGCCGACCGCGCCGGTGTAGGCGCCCTTCTCGTGACCGAACAGCTCGCTCTCGAGCAGGGTCTCGGTGAGCGCGGCGCAGTTCACCTTGATGAAGGGCTTGTCGCGGCGGGGCGAGGCTTCGTGAATGGCCTGGGCGATGAGTTCCTTGCCGGTGCCTGATTCACCGAGCACCAGGATGGTGGCGCGGGTGGGCGCAGCGCGGGCGACCACGTCGAACACGCTCTGCAGCTCGTTCGACTCGCCGACGATGTTGGAGAACTTGTGCTTCTCGCGAAGGCGCTCGCGCAGCTGCTCGTTTTCCTGCTTGAGGGCCTTCTTCTCGAGCACCTTCTCGAGCTTGGCGAGCACCGAGCTGACGTCGACGGGCTTGGTGACGTAGTCCTCGGCGCCGGCCTTCATGGCCTGCACGGCGGTCTCGATCGAGGCGAAGGCGGTGACCATCACGAAGGTGCACGTGTGGCCTTCGGAGCGCGCCCGGGCCAGCAGGGTCAGCCCGTCCATCTTGGGCATGCGGATGTCGCAGAGCACCGCGTCGGGCCGGAAGCTGCTCAGCGCCGCGAGGCCCGCTTCACCGTCGCCGGCTTCGCCGACCTCGTAGCCTTCTTCGGTGAGAATGGTCTTCAGAGCATCACGAGCGTTCTGCTCATCGTCGATGACGAGAATGCGGTGCTTCATTGGGAGCTGCTCCTTCGCGCAAAAGGTGCGCGACAAACCGGCGTGGTGAAAGTCTTGCGGGAAAATTTAGCGAACCACCAGCACCGGGCGCTTACAGATGTGCACGATTCGATCGGTGATGCTGCCCACCAACATGCGGGATACGGCCCCCCGCCCTTTGCTCCCGACGACGACCAGGTCGTAGTGGCCGGTCTCAGCCAACTCGACGATGGCCTCACCCGGGCTTCCGCGCAGGCAGACGCGGGCAAGGTTGGGCCTGGCGACCTCAGCGGCCGCTTGAGTCAGCAGGACTTCGCCCGCGCGCATCGCTTCTTCCGCCAGCCGGCCTGCATCGAAGGGGACCTCGGCGGGAATGAAGACGTTGGGGACGACGTGCGCGATCGTCACCTCGGCGCCCAGCTTGTCGCCCAGCTCGAGGGCCTTCCGGAGCGCGTGCATCGACGCCTCGGACCCATCGACGGCTGCAAGGAGCTTCTTCATGGCGACTCACTTTGCAGGCTTCAGGCCGTTGCAGGCCGGTCGATTGGGCAGTTACGGATCGGGCTCGTCTTCCTCGATGGAACGCCAATCGGGGGCATTGAGGACCTGGGACCGCGGCGTTCATCGAAGCGCGTCACTGCCAGGACCTGCGCGTGGGCGACGAGGCACGCGCAACGAGGAAATGCTGCGCGAACCGGGCCTTCCGCGCAGCCTTTGCAGCCGACACGCGGGGTGAGCCGGTAACGGGTGCTCGGCAACTTTTTTGCAGCCCTGGTGGCCATCGCGCGACGTGAAGCGCTCGAAGGGGTACCGCAGCATGATCCAAAGTGCCCGCCGGCTCCTCAGCGCCCGTTGCGACGAACTGCGTTCCCGCGCGGACGGCGACGACGAGTCGATCGACGAGCTCACCGAGTTGCAGCACGCATTGGAGCGGATGGAAAAAGGCACCTGGGGGCAGTGCGAGCGCTGTCACCGGGCGATCGGGTCCAACCGGCTGCGCGCGTTGCCCGAGACCCGCAGGTGTATCGAGTGCGCCACCCACTGACTGAGGTCGGCGAAGTGCATTCCTTCTCGCAACCGATACGCTGCGCCCATGATTCAGGTGATGGTGTTGTGTCTGGCCGTGGCGGCCGCCGATGCGGGTCTGACGAATGACGCGGGCCTTGACGCGCTCACGCCGGCCTCGTGGCGATTGGACGCGAAGTTCAAAGACGGCGGCATTCGCGAGGCGTTGATCTCCGACTTCACGCGCAAGGCGTCGGGCACCGGAGAGACGGCGCTGACGCGTGAAGAGGCCGAAGCGCTGCTCGACGATCCGCGCGCGGCGATGATCTACGGCGACAAGACCGTGTCGATCGTCGCGCCTTCGATGGTGACCCGGCACCGCCAGGAGCACGTCGACCTGATGAAGCGCTTCCTGCTCCCCGAGCGCGTCGAGGCGGGCGCGAAGTTCATGAAGGACAAGGACGCGGTGCTCAGCGCCACCGAGAAGAAGACCGGCGTCGATCGTCAGGTGATCATCGGCATCCTCATGTGGGAGTCGAAGCTGGGCACCATCACCGGTGACTTCTTCGCGTTCAACGCGCTCGCCAGCCAGGCCTTCTTCATCGACGAGGCCAACGCGGTGGCGCTCTCGCGCGAAGAAGAGAAGGCGATGCTCTCGGGCGTGACGGAAGACCCGAAGAAGAAGGCAAAGAAGCCGACCGATGAAGAGCTGGCGAAGATCGCCGCGGCGAAAGCAGAAGCCGAGCGCAAGCAGGCCAACCGGGTGGAATCGATTCGCAACCGAGGCCGGAAGAACCTGGTGGCGCTGGTGCGCCAGTGCAAGACGCGCGGTATCGACCCCCTCTCGGTGAAGGGCAGCTGGGCCGGCGCGCTCGGCTTTCCGCAGTTCATGCCGGCGAGCCTGCGGTGGGCCGAAGACGGCAATGGAGACGGGAAGATCGATCTCTTCGACATGGACGACGCCATCGCCTCGGTCGGCAAGTACCTCTCGTCAGCGGGGTTCAAGAAGAGCGCTCGTGACGCGGTGTACGACTACAACCACGAGGCCGCGTACGTCGAAGGCGTGCTGGCGTTCGCCGCCGCGCTCAAGGCGCCTGTCGACGGTGGAGTGGGCACGCCATGAAGCAGGGACTGCTCGGCTTCGGGCTGGTGATGCTGCTGGGCCTGGTGGGTTGGCTGGTGGCGTTCGGAGCCGTGCCGCCTTGCGAGGCGATGCAGGCACAGGCGCGCAAGCTGGGCGAGGCGAAGGACGCCCGGAGCAAGGGCATCGCCGCGGCGCTGGGCAAGCCGGACGCGTCGATTTCCACGGTGGAGTGCATCGGCATGGCGGTGCGCATGAAGGCGCTCGGCGCCGCTGGCGTCACGGTGATTGGGCCCGGAGCAGGCAAGCCCACGAAGTAGTGCCGCTCGCGAAGTGAGGCCAACTCACGTACCGTCGGCGGCCGTGCATTTCTTCGAAATCTTGTGGGCCGAAGCGAGCCGCTCTTTCACGCCGCTGGTCCTGCTGCTGGCGTGCTTCGCCTTCCTGCTCTCGAAGTGGGTGGCCATCGACAAGCCGCGCTTCAAGGCGATGTTCTTCTTCATCGCGGCGCACCTGATCGGCCTCGTCGCCACGGCCGGTTTCGCGAGCGTGGGCTCGGACGTGGGCGAGCTGCTCCGCACCCCGACGTGGATTCTGGGGGCCGCCAGCCTCGTGGGCGCGAGCGCGACGTTGCTCTTCGCGGTGATTCTGCCGCGCATGCGCTTGCACACGCCGCCCATCGTGCAGGACGTGGTGGTGGCCATCGCGATGGTGGGCTCGACCCTGGGCGTGCTCAGCCGCGCGGGCGTGAACCTCTCGGGCCTCATCGCCACCAGCGCCGTCTTCACCGCGATGCTCGGCTTCTCGTTGCAGGACGTCATCGGCAACATCGCCGGTGGCCTCGCGCTGCAGGTGGACAACTCGATCGAGACCGGTGACTGGATCAGGGTGGGCGACGTCACCGGCCGGGTGGTGGAGATTCGTTGGCGGCACACCTCGGTCGAGACGCGCAACTGGGAGACCGTGCTCATTCCCAACACGGTGATGACCAAGTCGAACGTCACCATTCTGGGAAGGCGGCGCGGGCAACCCACGCAGCTGCGCCGCTTCATCTACTTCAACGTCGACTGGCGCTTTCAACCCGGTGACGTGGTGACGGTGGTGCAGAACGCGGTGCGGGGTGCGCAGCTGGCCAACGTCGCCCGCGAGCCGCAGCCCAACGTGGTGCTGCTCGAGATGGGCGAGAGCTACGGCAAGTACGCGTGCCGCTACTGGCTGACGGACATCGCCGTCGACAACGCGACCGACTCTTCCGTGAGCGCGTGCGTGTATTTCGCGCTGCAGCGCGCCGACATGACGCTGGCGATGCCCGCGCACGCGGTGTTCGTCACGCAGGAGACCACCGATCGAAAGGTGATCAAGACCGAGAAGCAGGTCGTTCGTCGGCGGCAGCTGCTCGCGAGCCTCGAGCTGTTCAGCGGGCTGTCAGATGGCGAGCGTACGGAGCTGGCGCGCACGATGAAGTATGCGCCGTTCGCCAAGGGCGAGGTGATGACGCGGCAAGGTGCCGAGGCGCACTGGCTGTACCTGATGGAAGACGGCAAGGCGGTGGTGCGCGTCTCCGATGGGCTCCACGATCGAGAGGTCGCGCAGTTGGAGGGGCCGTGCTTCTTCGGTGAGATGTCGTTGCTGACGGGAGAACCGCGCAGCGCGACGGTGGTGGCGGACAGTGAGGTGGAGTGTTTCCGCCTCGACAAGGCGGCGGTGCAGAAGATCATCGACGCGCGGCCTGAGCTGGCGGAGCAGCTGGCGCGGTTGCTGGCGGATCGAAGGGTCGCGTTGCAGTCAGCGAAGGAGAACCTGAGTGCCGATGCGGCGCGTGAACGGGCGGCGCGTGAAGCGAACGCGTTGCTCACCCGCATCCGCTCGTTCTTCGCGTTGAGCTGAGCGGTGACCCCGCTGGCGATTTCATCCGACGGAACAACCGGTCCTCCCGAGAGGCTTGGCCGAAATAGAAATTGAGAACCCCACCGGTCACCCCCGAGCGAAGTCGAGGGCTCACCTGCCGCGCGGCGCAGAGGTGGCATCTCCTCAGGAACAGCACCGTTCCCCCCGAGCGAAGTCGAGGGGTCACCTGCCGCGCGGCGCAGAGGTGGCATCTCGACTGCGCTCGATGCGAACGGTGGGGCTGTTCCTTCGGACGAAATCGCCGGCGAAGCCGGTCCCCTGCTCGGGAG
>JBKJSE010000077.1:0-9080 GCA_046595925.1 Archangium sp.
CGCGAGGCAGAAGTACTCCCTCGACTCCGCTCGGGAGGACCGGTGTGTTCCTTCGGTCGAAATCGCCAGCGAAGCTGGTTCCTTGCTCGGGGGGAACGGTGCTGTTCCTGAGGAGAGCGCGCTGCATGGGGGTCTCTGAGAGGGTCGAACCGTCGTGACGGGCTCAGCGGCACTCTCCTGCGGCGGTATCGGTGAAGGTTGAGCCTGGAACACTCAGGAACTCCGAGGTCCAGCCCCTGGCGCCGAGCCGCAGCTTCACCACGCCGTAGGTGTCGTTCTGGCGCGCTGCGCTGGCCGGGTGCGTCGAGACGAACTCGGAAAAGCCGACGCCGCCCGTACCCACCGTGAGCTGCACGATGCCCGTGCTCGACGGCGCGCCGAACTCATCGACCGCGTTGAAGCGCTCGTAGAAATGTTCGTGGCCGTTGAGCACCAGCTCGACGCCGTGCTTGATGAACACCTTCCAGAACGGCTTGGCCGAGTTGAAGGGCCCGTGCTTGCCAGAGTTGAAGCGCGGGTGGTGCCAGTACGCGAGCACGCACTTCTTCGTGTTCTTCGCGAGGTCGGCCTCGAGCCACTTCACCTGCTCCGACTCGGCGTCGCACGCGACGTGCTCACACTTGTGATTGGTGTTGAGCGCGACCAGGTGCCACTGGCCTAAGTCGAAGCTGTAGTACCCCCTGGTGGGATCGCCGGCGCGCGCACCGAAGTAGGTGAAGTAGCCGCCCGCTTCGCTGCCCCAGTACTCGTGGTTGCCCGGCACCGGCCACGTGATGTCCTTGAAGCGGCCCCAGCTCGAGTCGTAGCTGCGCTGAAAGTCTTCCAGCGCGCCGTTGGGATACTGCGCGTCGCCCAGCACCAGCACCGCCGCAGGGTGCTGCTGCTCGACGAGCGTGGCGGTGAGCTGCGGACCAGCCTTGTCGCCCTCAGCGATGTCACCCGCGGCGATCACCACGATCGCCGGGTCATCGGCCATGACGGGCACTGCGCGCGGACAAGCCGTCAGCAGCAGCAGTGCGAAGGGGAGCGCTCTCACGCGCGGAACACTACACGAGCCTCATCGACGGACGGCTCGTGACTGCCCCGGGTTTCAGTTCGAGAGGCTCAGGTCGACGATGCGATCTGCCGGCCAACGCGCGGCATCAGGCGAAGCGCCTTCTTCACCACGCGAAGCGACGATCAACTGCGAGCGCTTCATGCCCTGCTTCTCGAGGAAGGCCGCGACCGCCTGCGCCCGGTCCAGGCCCAGCTCGTAGTTTGCTGCGCGCGTGCCCGTCGGGTCGGTGAAGCCGATCAAGCGCAGGTTGGTGCCCGCGAGCGGCCCGGTGGTGAAGCAGGTGGCCACGGTGTCCAGGGTGTCCTTCGCTTCGGCCGACAGCTCCGAGGAGCTGAAATCGAAGACGGGCGTCACGGCCGAGGCGGTGTTGCACTTCGAGCGAACGGCCTCGTCGAGCCGCACCGCGGTCATGCTCGAGGGCGTGAGCTTGCGGGGCGCGGCCTGGTGAGCGCAGCTGAAGGAAGTAAGAGCGAGAGTGAGCGCGATGAGCGACTGCTTGAACAAGGGAGAACCTCGGTGAAGGGGGGGGCTGCCAATCAGACTGAGCGAACGACGCTGTCTGGTGGGCGACAAAGCACGCGGCGGGCCACCCGCGGCGATGCCCGAATCCCGAGGTCTTGCGAGGCGTGCACTCCTCGAAGCACGATCATTCTGATGGAGCTCCTGATGCAGCGGGGGGGCGGGACATCGGGCACGTCGATTGCTGCCTCTTCACTTGGGAGGACTCGCCATGAATCGACCTGCACGTCGCGAAGGAACGACCTCGCTTCCGGGTTTCCGCGCCCTGGCTGGAATCGCAGGCCTTGCGCTCCTGGCCTGGGCGGCCGTCGTTCGAAGTTCGGTTCGCATCGGCATCGGCCTCGCGGGCTGGCGTTTGCTCCGGAAGAGTTTCACGCCCGCAAACAGAACGGCCCCCGTGAGTTCGCCTCACGAGGGCCGCGCCTGAACGAGCCTTCCCGGGCTCAGTACATGGTGAAGCTGCCGTTGACGGTGCCGCCCGCGGTCAGCGTCAGCGCGAACGAACCTGCCAACGTGGGGCTCACCCGGGTCAGCGTGAGCGACGCACTCGAGGCCTTGCGCTCTGCGTAGAGACGCAGGTCGACGGTCTGCACGTCCTTGATGTGCGAGGCGGCGATGAGGCCGTTGCCGAGCGTCAAGGTGCCAGGCGCGCCCGGGCACACGGCGAGCTCGAGCGTCACACCTTCGTCACCCGCGTTGGGGTCGAACACCACGAGGCGAAGCGCGTCGTCGATCGCCGCGATGCCCTGCGTGATGGAGACGCTGCCTGCGGGGATCGCCGCGCACGACGCCACCGCGGTCACCGCACCCGAGAGCTGCCCGTCGCCCTGCTGACCTTCGCAGGTGTTGCTGGTGGTGCCCGGCGAGCACGAACCGCCCTGGCACACCCAACCGATGGGGCACTGCGCGTTCGAGCTGCACTGGGGCGCAGGGGGAACACACGCGCCGCCCTGGCACACTTCACCGCGCGAGCAGTCGCTGTCGGCCTGGCACTGCGGGGGCGTCACCGGCACGCACACGCCGGCCTGGCACACGTTGCCCGCGGCGCACTGCGCGGTCGAGGTGCACTGCGGAGGAGGCGCACGCACGCAGGTGCCGTTGCTGCACACCTCGCCGGTCGCGCAGTCAGCGGTCGACTGGCAACCGGGGCTGGTCTGCACGGCCTCGACGTCGCCGCTGAAGCTGCCGACCCAGCGGCCACCGATGCCGCCGGCCTGCGTGAACGTCACCGAGCCGTTGGTGGCCAGGTGCGTGGGGTTGCCGCTCTGCGCGTCGAAGAGGCCCGCGAAGTAGTGCACGTTGTCGATGGCGTGCGCGCCCACCGTGAAGGGCACGTCGGCGATTACCGCGAAGAAGCTCGACGGTGCGCCCATCAGGTCACCCACCATCACGTAGTGCAGCGAGGGAGAGCTCGAGTTGTCGACCACGCCGATCGAGCCGTTGCCGCCCGAAGTCGCCGGCGCCACGGTGAAGCTGCCCGTGCCGATGCTCGGGTTGCTCTGCGTGTTCGCGTCGATGACCGGCGCGTCGAAAGTGGCGGTGGCCGCAAGCCCAATACCGCCCAGCGCGTCACGTGCCTGCGCCTTCACGCTCTGGGTGTTGGGCCTGGCCAGAATGGGCCCCGACCCGTTGGTACAGCCCGCAGCGACCAGCGCAAGCAACACGAATCCCCAAGACGTCGTCGTCTTCATTTTCAGCCCCTCGAAAGTGTGTGGTTCGCGAGCCCCCCGGCCATCCACTGGCGACTCGCGGCTGTCTGTCTCGGTGGGGGGTGCTGGCATTCATGCCCGGCAGGAAAATTCTCTGAAGTACGCTGTGCCCGCCGATGCCCACCCTCTCGCGACCGACGGCGCTGACCCTGGTCTTCTTCTCCGGCGCCACGGGCTTGCTGTACGAGTTCTGCTGGTCGAAGCGGCTCGCCAACTGGCTCGGCAACACCGGCCAGGCCCACGCCATCTTGCTGGCGACGTTCATGGGCGGGCTCGCGCTCGGAGCGTGGCTGTTTGGACGCCGGGCCGATCGGTCTGCGAGGCCGCTGGCGCTGTACGGCTTTCTGGAGATCGGGGTGGGCCTGCTCGCCCTGCTTTTTCCCACCATGCTCGAGCTGGCAGGTTCCCTCTACGTCACGGTGGGCAGCGCAGGCGGCAACCCCGCGCGCATGGTGTTGGCGGCGGTGACGGTGCTGCCCCCCACCTTGTTGATGGGCGGCTCGATCCCCGCGATGACGCGCGCGCTCACGCAGAGCCTCGCCACCGCGAAGGGCACGCTCGCTTCCCTGTACGCGATCAACTCGCTGGGCGCCGCGGTGGGCAGCCTGCTCGCGGGCGTCTTCTTCGTGCCCGTCGCCGGTCTGGCGGTCACCGAACACTTCGCGGTGTTCTTCAACCTGCTGGTGGGCGTCATCGCGATTCTCGGCAGCCGGGCTCCGGCCGTGGTCGCGGCTGAACCAGCAGAGGCCGCGCCTCCGCGCGTGTACACCGACCTGGCGGTGAAGGCGGTGCTCATCGGCACGGCGCTCTCGGGCTTCACGGCGATGCTCTACGAGGTCACGTGGATCCGCCTGCTGTCGATCATCATCGGCGGCACGTCGTACGCGTTCACGTTGATCCTCTCGTGCTTCATCTTAGGCATCGCGATCGGCAGCTTCTGGATCGCGCGCAGACCGGAAGGCGATGCGCTGCGCACGTTCGGCTGGCTGCAGCTGGGCCTGGTGGTGGTGGTCTGTCTGACCATTCCGCTCTACCGGCGGTTGCCGTTCGTCTTCTTTCAGCTCACGCAGGTGCTGCGACCCGATGACTCGTGGAGCGTGTACCTCTTCCTCACCTTCGTCTTCTGCGGGCTGCTCCTGATTCCGCCGACGGCGTTGATGGGCGCGAGTTTTCCGCTCGGCGCTCGCGTGGTGATGCGCAGCAAGGACAGCGTGGGCGGTGAGGTCGGCCGGGTGTACCTGTTCAACACCATCGGCACGATTCTGGGCTCGCTCGCCGGCGGGCTGGTGCTGCTGCCGCTCATCGGGCTCGAGGGAAACTTCACCGTCGGCCTCGTCGCCAACTTGATCGCGGCCGCCATCTGTCTGTTCGCCGTGAAGGGCGAAGGCAGGCGGCTCGCCCCGCTGCTCGCGGTCGCCGTGCTCGTCGTCTTCAGCGCCGTCACCACCCGAGGCTGGGCGACCTTCATCTCGCAAGCGGGCCGTTTCCGCGAATGGCACGGGCACTTCACCCGGTTCGACACCTTCGAGAAGCAGGCCATCGCCCGCGCTGACTCGCTCTTCTACGCAGACGACGTCTTCGCGAGCGTCATGGTGGCTCAGCAGAAGGGCACGCACCGCTTCCTTCGCATCAACGGCAAGGCCGACGGCTCGAACGGCCGCGGCGATCTCGACACGCAGACGCTCGCAGCGCATCTCGGGGTGCTCACCCATCCAGCCGAGGTGAAGAAGGTGCTGCTCGTCGGCATCGGAGCAGGCATCACCGCCGGCTCGCTGCTCGCGCACGGCATCGAACGCCTCGACGTGGTGGAGATCAGCCCCGCGGTGCTCGACGCCGCCAAGCTCTTCTCGGCCGACAACCGCAACGCGCTCGAAGACCCGCGGTGTCACGTGCACATCGAAGACGCGCGCACCTTCCTCACGTTGTCTGCTGAGAAGTACGACCTGATCGTCAGCGTGCCTTCGAACCCCTGGGTGACCGGCGTCTCTGGGCTCTTCTCGCGCGACTTCTTCCGCGTGGCCCGAGAGCGGCTCGCGCCGGGCGGCCGGATGGTGCAGTGGATTCACACCTACGAATCGAACGAAGCGCTCGTGAAGCTGGTGGTGCGCACGCTGCGTGACAGCTTCGAGCACGGCACCACGTGGCTGGGCGCGGCCGACATGCTGCTGGTGGCCAGTCGTGAACCGCAGACCTTCGACCCCGAGGTGATGGCGCAGCGCATGTTGCCGAAGGACGTCGCTGACGATCTGCGGCGGCTGGGCATCACGAGGGTCTCCACCTTGCTCGCACGGCAGGTGCACTCCGATGAAGGTCAGCTCGCCTTTGCAGGGGAAGGTCAGGTGAACACCGACGATCACAACGTGCTCGAGTACCTCTCGCCCATCGCGTACTTCATGTCGGGAGAAGCGGTGTCGCTCTTCGACGAACGCATCTCGGGCGGCGCGCTGGCCTTCGCGGAATATTCACAGGCGCATCCCCTCGATGCTGCAGCCTGGGGCGAGCTCTACGAGACGCTGCACCACGTGCACGGCGAAGGAGACCCGCTGCTCCGATCGGTCGCTGAACGCTGGGTCGCCGAATCGGGGGCCGAATACGCGCCGAGCATCGCGCTGGCCCGCACGCAGCTCGCGCAGGACGATCTCTCTGCCGCAGTGCACACGCTGGCGCCGAAGGTCACCTCCGACACGGCGCCCGCCGAAGCGATGACGCTCTATCTCCAGGCCATCGCGAGACTCAACGCGCAGAGCACCAGCGTCTTTCAGCCGCCCCCGACCCCCGTCGACCTCGAGCAGGCGAAGAAAGTGCTCGCGCAGAACCCGAATGACGCGAACCTTCGCGAGGCGATCGACTCACTCTCGCCGTGAGGACCCTTCCACTTCGTCGTACGCGGGCACCAACAACGCCCTGAGCGCTGCGAGGTCTCTGTCGGTCTGACCCGAAGCCCCGAAGTAAGAATCGGTCACCGGCGCGGTGCTGCCGTTCGCGAGCTGGAGCGCGAGCCGCACCGAGCGGCCACGCGGCTTTCGCTGCAGCTCGACGCCAGTCACGTCACGCAGTTGATGCGTCTGCATCTTCGTCGCAAAGGGCCAGCGGGCATTGACCAGCCTGAGCGTCTCGCCTTCGAGAAACACGTCGACCCGCCGCAAGAAGATCGAGAGCAGCACCACCTCGAAGGCCGCGAAGACGAGCAGCCCGAACACCCCGCCGGCCGTGGCGTAGTGGGCCGGAGCGATCGCCAACCCCGGCAAGATGATCAACGCAAGAAACACCATCGCGACGATCACCACGGGGCGCGGTGCGGGACGATGAACGAGCTTCGGCGGCATCACCCAATCCTACGCTCCCTCTCCCTTCGGGAGAGGTTCGGGGTGATGGCCTCGAAGCCGAGCCGTTCTTCCTTACCTTCAGAGCCGCATCGAAGGACGAGGCCGTCATGCTCCCTCGCTTCATCACCCTGCTGGTGACGGCCGTCGTCGCCGCGGGTTGCTACGAGTGCAATCTCGACAACTGCAAAGACGGCTGCTGCAGCGCAGATGGCGTGTGCATCGTGCAGCCCACCTCAGACCTCGAGTGCGGCATGGGTGGTCTGCTCTGTCAGAACTGCACCGAGCGCCCCGGCTTCGGCTGCATCCAGGGAAGCTGCCAGTCGAAGTGCAACACCACCACGTGCCTGGGCTGCTGCACGCAAACCGGAGTCTGCGTTCCCCCCGCGTCGCAGAACGACACGGCGTGCGGAGATCGCGGCGCAGTCTGCGCATCGTGTGGAACCAACCGCATCTGCGAACGCCTCACCTCTTCGGTCGCGGGCAGGTGCTGCGGGCGCTCGGGCAAGCCGTGCAACGTCTCCTACGACTGCTGCTCGGGCTTCACCTGCAGCCCGGCAGGCACGGGAGGTTTGACGTGTCAGTGAGACTGCTGTTCCTGCTCGCGCTGCTCCCGGCAGTCGCCTTCGCGCAGACGTGGAACGACTCGTTCACGCAGAGCCAGCTCGACGCGCTGCTCGGCGGCGGAAACGTTCGGGTGCTCGTGGCCGGTGCGGGCGAGCCGGTGGAAGAAGTAGGGAAGGCGGCGGAGTCCTTGCGCGTGCGTCTGCGCGAGAGCGGCCTCACGTCGCTGGTCATGGACGCTTCCGCGCTTGGTTTGCTCAAGGACGACAGTGATGACTCCGTTCGCAAGAAGGCGGCGACGCTGCCGTGGGACCGGCTGCTGATCGTTCGCGTGTTTCCGGGAGCCCGTGATTCGGCTCCGACTGCGGTCATCACGGTCTCCGAGCTTTCCGGTGCCACCCGTCGTTCTCTGGTCGTCACGCGCGGTCAGCTGATCGTGCCGGCCCCCGCGCCCACGCCGCCGCCTGCTGCCGTCGTGGTGGAGCCGCCGCCGCCGGTGCCCGCAGCGCCCCCCGCGCCTGCCGCCCCGCACCGCGATCCGCGTGAGCTCCATTTCGGTCAGGCCATCGCCACGAAGAACCGTGTGGCGCTGGTCGAGAAAGGCGTCTTCCTCGGCACGAAGCGCCTCAGCGGACCGGAGCTGTACCAGCAGCTCGAACGCCCCGACTTCATCGAACGCTACGGTGCGCGCGTGAAGCTGAAGCGCACCCTCGGCATCGCTGGTGGTGTGGCGGGCGCGCTGGGCCTCGTCGGCATCATCGCCTCGCAAACCAGCCGGTGCGTGCGCAGGCAGGGCACGTCGACCGGCCGGTGCCTGCAAACCGAGCTGCCCGACCTCACGATTCCTTCGGCGATCGTCGCGGGCCTCGGCGTCGGACTCATCGTCACTGCCTTCGTCCTGCCCGGTGAACCGGTGCCGGCAGATGAGCTGCTTCCCGCCATCGACGCTTACAACGCGAGGCTGGAAAAGAAGCCTGCCGTGTCCTGGCGCCTCGAGCCGTCCATCGGCTTCGACAGCGCGGGGCTGGTGCTCAACGGCACCTTCTGAAGTTAGAAGGGCGCCATGCCCAGGAACGAACCGTCCTCCGAGCTGGTCACCGCGACCGCGATGGTGGAAGCCGAACTTCAGCGCTTCGAAGATGCCACCGCGGCGTTCAGCAAGATCTCGCTCAACTCGCAGAAGAACCTCGAGAAGGCGAAGAAGGCGCTCAATGAGCTGGCTGACGGGGAGCAGCACGTGGTCGATGGCGTGCAACTGCTCGTCAAGGCGATCGGCACGGTGCGCGATCGCCAGCTCGCGCAGGTCGAGCACATTCGCGTGAAGGCTGAGCAACTGAGCGCTCGTGCGGTGGTGTTTCAGTCGTTGGAATTGGAGCTGAGCAAGTTGGGTGAGGACGCCTCGCGCCTCAGTGAGAAGTTGAAAGAGGTGCCGGACGCTTCGCCTGCCGTCGAGTTCGATGAGGAGATGGGCAAGCTGGCTCAGGGCGCGAAGGGTGTCGCAGAGCGGGCGACTGCGGAGGATTTTGACGATCTATCGCGCGTCGCCGATGGGCTCAGGCAGCAGATTCTGGCGGTGCGGGCGAAGCTCAAGCTGATCACCAAGCCCAACGCTTCGGCGTGAAGGCGTGGACTTGAAGTGTTGCCCCTCGCCCTGACCCTCTCCCGAAGAGACTGGTGAAATAGGTCGCCACCGGTCCCCCCGAGAGGGTTGGCGGAAATAGGAATTGAGAACCTCACCGGTCACCCCGAGCCCAGTCGAGGGGTCACTTGCCGAGCGAAACAGAGGTCATCCCTCGACTGCTCTCCTCAGGAACAGCACCGTTCCCCCCGAGCAAGGAACCAGCTTCGCTGGCGATTTCGACCGAAGGAACACACCGGTCCTCCCGAGCGGAGTCGAGGGAGTACTTC
>JBKJSE010000076.1:0-6433 GCA_046595925.1 Archangium sp.
GTACTCCCTCGACTCCGCTCGGGAGGACCGGTGTGTTCCTTCGGTCGAAATCGCCAGCGAAGCTGGTTCCTTGCTCGGGGGGAACGGTGCTGTTCCTTAAGGAGCGGAGTCGAGGGACTACCTCTGCTTCGAGCGGGCAGTGACCCCTCGACTGCGCTCGAGGGGACGGTGGCGACCCTATTTCACCAATCTCTTCGGGAGAGGGTCAGGGCGAGGGCCTCACTTCAAGGCACGTTGACCGCGCCCGGAGTCGGCGTCGAACAGTTCCTGAAGTCATCGCCGTTGCTGTTCGTGTCCGGCCCGATGCGGCAGACGCTGATGTTCAGGGTGTTGCTGTCTGCGAGCGACGCCGTGGAAGCGGTGCCTTCCTGCACCGAGACCGTACCCGCGGGCGACACCCAGTTCGTGCCGCCTTCATACGAAAGGCTGTCGAGCACCGTCGAGCTCGCCGTATCGATCAGCGCGAGCGCATCGGGAGACCCGTTCTGAATCTGATCGACCGTCCCGGTGAACGCGATCTTCTTCACCGTCGAAGGCAGCGAGGACAGCGTGGCCGTGCTCGCGATCACCAGGTACTCGCCCGCCGCGAGGGACACCGCCGGCGCGAGATCGATGGTCGTGTACGTCGGGCCCGGGTTGGTGCCGCCGTTGATCAACACGATCGATCGGCCCACCAGCGTCTGGGTCGAGGCGGTCGGGTTGTAGAGCTCGATGAACTCGGTGGAATCGCCCGAACCCACGCTGTCGTAGTCGACCTCGTTGATCACGATGCCGCTGGTTGGAGGCTGATACCCGGTGAACGTCGCCGTTCGCGCCGTCGAGCTGATCGGCGTACCGCGAACATCGGCCACCGAAGTCGAAGCCGTCAGCGTGTACGACGAGCCACCGGTCTGCGCGCTGGTGGTGAGGCTCCACGTCGAGGCAGAGAGCTGGGTCGCGGCCGTCACGCTCAAGCCCCCGATGGTCATCGTCGAGCTGGTGACGGAGATCGCATTCATCGGGCGCGAGAAGGTGGCGCGCACCGCCGTGAGCGAAGTGGCCGCGGCAGAGAGCAACTGAGGCGCGGGGCAGGTGCTGCCCGCAAGCGCCGTCGAGGTGAACGCAGACGGCTGCGCCTGAGCGTTGAAGCGCCACAGCGGAGCGGCGGTCAGCTGCACGCTGCAGCCGGTGCCGAGCCCCTCTGAATCAGCCAGCGCGGCCGGAAGCCGAAGCTTCATCGCGGTCGGATCCGTCGTGCCCGCAGTCGTCATGTTCGCGGACAGGTACCCACCGCCAGCGAAGGCCGGGTCATTGACCAGGGTGCCGTTCATCGAGAGCAATTCGACCTCGCGATCGTCGAGCGAGCTGACCACCGCGAAGTCGACGCTCGAGGCGTTCTGCGCGAGGCCAGAGACCGCATTGCCGCTGCTCTGCTTCACGAAGCCGGTGAGCGCCGTAGCCACGCGGATGCCGCCGTTCTTGCCCACGCCGGTCACGGTGAAGTCGACCAGGTCGCCCACGGAGATCGCCAGGGTCGAGGCCTCGACGGCGACGAAGAGCGCAGGGCCCGTGTTGCCGGCTTGAACGATGAAGCCAGCTGGATCGGTCGTGGCGCCCGCGTCGGGCGCGAGGGGCTTGACGAAGGTCACCAATGCCCCCTGCACCGCGAGCGAAGCCGTGCCGGTGCCCAAATCGGCTGCCGCACGCACCGCGGCGATTTGAGCAGCCGTGTTCGACGTCGAGCCACCGCCACCGCCTGCACCACCGCCGGTCACGCCACCACCTGCACCGCCACCGATCGCGCCGCCGCCGCTACCGCCACCGATCGCGCCGCCACCGCTACCGCCACCAGTCACGCCACCGCCACTGCCGCCGCCAGTCACGCCACCGCCGCCGCCAGTCACGCCACCGCCACCGCCACTGCCGCCGCCAGTCACACCACCGCCACTGCCGCCGCCCGTGGCACCACCGCCGCTTCCCCCGCCCGTGACGCCCCCGCCGGAGCCGCCGCCCGTGGAGCCGCCACCCGTTCCACCACCGCTGCTGGAGCCGCCCCCGAACCCGCTGCCCGTGCAGAAGCCACCGAGGCACACCTGATCGCCGACACAGGCCACGCACATCGACGCGCGCGAACCACACGCCTGCGCGCTCGGAACCGCGTTGCACTCACCCTTCGCGTCGCAGCACCCCGCGCAGTTGCTGGGCAGGCACTTGGGTTTGGCGGGGCCGCAGCCCACCCCGAACAACAGCGCACCGACACACAACGCGAACGACAGGCGAATGGACGACATGAACGCTCCTTGAAAAATCAGCGAACGACGAGAACGGGCTTCGGGCAGATGTGCACGAGGCGGTCGGTGATGCTGCCCAGGAGCATGCGCGCGACAGCGCCGTGGCCCTTGGCGCCGATCACCACGCCCCACACCCGATCTGCGGCGGCGAGATCCGAGATCGCCTCTGCCGGAGGCCCGGTCAGGATCACCGTGTCGGCCTCGACACCGAGCTCGACGGCCACCTTTTTCGCCGCGGCGAGAATCTCACCTGCGACCAGCCGGTTGCCCTCTTCCACCTTGGCGATGGTCTCCGCGTAGACGTTGGGGCTCAGCAGAATCGGCGGCATGACGTTGACCAGCTCGAGGCGCGCCGAGAGCGCCTTCGCCAGCACAGCCGCTTCGCGCACACCCTTGAGACTGTGAGCTGATCCATCGACGCACACCAGAATGCTCTGCATGCCACCAAGGTACGCAACCGCTCAGCGCGAAACCAGCGTCACGGGGTCGCCTCTGCGAATGACACCGGGCCGCTCGACCCAGGCCACCACGCCACGCAAGCGATGCGCCGCCTTCACGAACTTGAAGGCGATGGAATCGTCGGCCCGGGCGCCCTGCACGATGCCCTTGCCCGCCTTGCGGCACGGCTCGTTCTCGCCGTCGACCACCAGCACCGCCCCTGAGCCGAACACCAGCCGCGTTCCCGGCGGGCAGGCCGTCAGCGAGGGCGCGTTCTTCAGCAGCAGGTTCGCGCCCAACCACCGGTAGTCCAGGCGGGGCAGGCCCAGGGTGGCCGCCACCTTGATCAGCTCTTCGACGCTGACCAGCGAGAGCTGGCGCGCGTTGCGGATCTCGGTGCCCTTCGGCAGGTGCTTCTCGCGAACGCCCGCGCGCCGGGTGAGGCCGGCGTGGCGATCGCCCTCGAGTCCCGCAAAGGAGAGCACCGCCAGCTCGAGCTCCCTCGTCACGAAGTCACCCGGGAGATCCGCGATGCCCAGCGCTGCCACTTCCATGGGCCGAACGACTAACACTCCTCTTTCAGCGCTGCCCGGCGGCCCCGTTTTCAGTGTAGAGGCGACGGCTTATGGCGTCCTTCTCCATCATCAACGTCAGCAAGGGCTACGGCCCCAAGAAGCTCTTCGAGGACGTGAACGTTTCGTTCTCTGCCGGTAAGCGGTACGGCCTGACCGGCCCCAACGGAGCGGGCAAGACCACCTTCATGAAGATCCTCGCAGGCGACGAGGACCAGGACACGGGCGACATCATCCGCCCCCGGAAGTTGGGCGTGCTGCGCCAGAACCACTTTCAGTACGAAGAGACCCGCGTCCTCGACGTGGTGATGATGGGCAACAAGGGCCTGTGGGCCGCGATCAAAGAGAAGAACACGCTGCTCGAGAAGGCCGACCTCACGGACGCCGACGGCAATCGCCTGGGCGATCTCGAGACGGTGATCGCCGAAGAAGACGGCTACGTCGCCGAGTCTGATGCCGCCGCCCTGCTGATGGGTCTGGGCATCGAAGAGTCCTTTCACGAGGGCCCGCTCAAGCAGCTCACCGGTGGCTACAAGCTGCGCACGCTGCTGGCGCAGGCGCTCTTCGGAAAGCCGGAAGGCCTGCTGCTCGACGAGCCCACCAACCACCTCGATCTCGACTCGATCCGGTGGATGGAAGAGTTCCTTCACGAATACGAAGGCGTGCTGATCACCATCTCGCACGACCGCCACTTCTTGAACTCGATCTGCACCAACATCGCAGACATCGATTACGAGACGATCATCACCTACACCGGTGGCTACGACGACATGGTGCGGCAGAAGTCTCAGCTGCGCGTGCGCGTCGAAGATGAGAACGCCGAGAAGCAGAAGAAGATCAGCCAGCTGCAGGACTTCGTGGCCCGCTTCGGAGCCGGCACGCGCGCCACCCAGGTGCAGAGCCGCAAGAACCAGCTCGAGAAGCTGAAGATGGAGGATCTGAAGCGCTCGAACATCGCGCGCCCCTTCATCAAGTTCGAACAGAAGGCGCCCAGCGGCCGGCAGACCCTCACCATCAACGCCATCACCAAGTCGTGGGACGGCGAAGTGGTCATTCCCCCGTTCTCCACGCTCATCACCAAGGGCGAGAAGATCTGCGTCATCGGCAAGAACGGCATGGGCAAGTCGACCCTGCTGCGCATGATCGCGGGCGCCATTGCGCCTGACGGAGGCACCATCGAGTGGGGCCACAACGCGAACATCGGCTACATGCCGCAGGATCACCACGGCCTCATCAAGAAGGGCACCTCGGTCTACGGCTTCTTGCGCGACCTCGACAGCAAGCTGGGCAACGAGGAGATCTCAGGCTTGCTCGGCCGCATGTTGTTTTCCGGTGAAGAGCGCATGAAGCCCACCGACACGCTGTCGGGTGGTGAGACCGTGCGCACGCTGTTGAGCATGTTGATGATGCGCAAAGACAACGTGCTCGTTCTCGATGAGCCCACCAACCACCTCGATCTCGAATCGATCGCGGCGTTGTCGGAAGGCCTGCAGAAGTACGAAGGCACGGTCATCGTGGTCACGCACGACCAGGAGTTGATCTCGGAAGTGGCGACCCGAATCTGGGCGCCGCGCAAGGGCAAGCCGGTCATCGACTTCGTGGGCGGGCTGGATGACTTCCTCGTGAAGCACGCCGACGTGGCGGCCCACCGCCGCTGAGAACTACCGCTTCGATGGGATCGCGTCGGGGGTGGGCGGGAAGACCGCGTCCCACTCTTCGAGAGAGTTGATCGTGTCGTCGTAGGGCATCGAGACGGCACAGAGCCCAACACCCTTCTGAGGGTTGAACACACACTGCCCATCCTCGCCGCACTCCGTTCCCGGAGGAACGCAGGAGGGGTGGCAGACCAGGGGACCCGTGAGCGTTTGGAGGTCGGAGGGGGCGCAGTAGCCCTCACCGCACGAGTTCGACGAGCATTCGACAAGGCAGCGCCCATAGAAGTGGCCTCCCCAACGCGTGCCGGCGCACACCTGCCCCTGAGGGCACGAACTCGGCGTGCAACCCGGTTTGCCGCTCGGCAGCGCAACGGGGGCCACGCACACCGTCGAGCCCGCTCTCTCATCCTGAAGACATGCCTCACCGGCCTGACACGGATGGTCTTTGTCGCAGAGGCTGTTCGATGCGACGCAGAAGTTGCCATGCGGGGTCTGAAGGCATTTCAACAGCGGCGATCCGCAGCCCCTGGATGTGCATTCCGAACTGCATCTACCCGCGAGGCAAAGAAGAGCAGGACCACAACGTCTAGAAACATTGGCTGACTGGCGATCGAGGCACTCTTCGCCCTCCGCCAGAAACCCCGCGGGGGCACAGCGGAAGAAGTTCTCGCTGATTTCGATACAGGCTTCGTCTCGAGCACAACTCTCGGGGTCGCCGAGATTCTTGCAATTGGAGGCATAGCAACCCAACTCGCCGGCCGCCGTTCGGGCGCACGCTGTTCCGTTGGGACACCAATGCTGGCGTCGGCATTCGGCGAGCTGCTTGAAGGCCGCGTCGACCTTTCTGACGTCAGCAAGTGCGTCTGACGTAGGCGGGGGCCCAGGGTCAGCCGTGGAAGCCGATGATGAATCAGTTGGAGCGAGAGGTACTCGATCCGGACCAGTCACCTGATCTCGAACTGTGGAGCGCTCCGGCAAATGGGTCTGGTCAACCTCTGAGTTCGCATTCTCGGGCGTTCTCAACAACAGCGTCAGAACACCAACAACCAGTGTTATGAACGCGACTGCGAGTGTTTGACGCCGTCTCATGATTGAAGTGACAACGTTCTTATGGTTCGCCAATGGCACCAGCGCCACTGGCAGCCCGAGATAGCATTCAAGCGATCAATCGAAACGCAATAATTCAACGCGACCAGATCGACACCTGCGATGGATCCGCTGTTTGCCCGAGCCTTCGTGGAAGGTTCATCAGTCTCCACCCCGCCGCGCGGTTCGAATTCTTCAGCCACTCCGAAGTTCGCTACGGGCACGTTTGCCCGGTCCACGGCCTCTTTCTGTCGCACCTGAACCCACCTGAGAAACCCATCGAGTCGTTCGGTTCCTGAGGGTTGCCTTGCGTCGACACGCACCAGAGCGGACACTCCCGCCCTGCCCATGCGTTCACTCATTCTGCTCCTGACTGCAGGTGTCGCTGTTGGTGTGACCGGCTGCACGAAAG
>JBKJSE010000122.1:0-7434 GCA_046595925.1 Archangium sp.
ACGCAGCTTGCCCCAGTCGAGCTGGAGCATGTTCGGGTCCATACCCGAGCGCATCAGGCTGCCCAGCGCGTTCTCGAGCATGAAGTCGACGCCGCGGTTCACCATGGCGGTCGGCACCTCGATGGGGTTCTTCTCGATGAGCGCCTTGAACAGCGAGTCACGCTCGTCGACCTCGACGCGGTTCTTCGCGGCCTTCTCGAGATCGCGGCGAATGCGCGCCTTGAGGAGGTCGGCGGTCTCTTCGCCCATTTCCTTCGCGAAGGCGTCGTCGAGCGGCGGCACCTTCTTCTGCTTGATCTCCTTCACCGTGACCACGAAGTGCGCCGTCTGGCCCTTGATCTCTTCGACCCGGTAGTCGTCAGGGAACTTGTAATCGAGCTCCTTGGTGCCGCCGAGCTTGGCGCCTTCCAGCTCGGGCAGGTTGCCCTCGATGAGCTGGCCATCGAGCACTTCGATGGTCACATCGCGGCCCGTATTGCCGGGGAACGCGGCGCCATTCCTGGTGGCGTCGAAGTCGATGACCACGAGGTCACCCTTCTGCACCACGTCGCGGCCTTCCACGGCCACCACCTGGGTGCGCTGACCGAGCATGCGGTCGACCTGCTCGGTGACCCGCTCGTCGGTGACGCCCAGCTCGAACTTCGGCAGCTCGAGACCCTTGTAGTCCTTGGCGCTGACGACGGGCTTGACCTCGACCCGCGCCGAGTAGCTGAAGGGCTTCTGCGCCTCGATCTTGCCGCCGGAGAACGACGGGTCGCCGACCGCCGCGACGTTGGTCTCCTTGAGGGCGTCGATGAAGCCGAGCAGCTGCACGCGCTTGACGACGTCGGCTTCGACCTCGCTCTTGAACTTCTGCTCGAGGATGCGGCGGGGGATCTTTCCGGGGCGGAAACCGGGCACCTTCACCTGGCGGGAGAGGTTCGTGTACGCGGCGGTGAGCTCCTTCTCGACGAGGGAGTGATCAACCTCGATGGAGAGGCGCTTCTCGATGCTGGAGACGTCTTCGACCTGAACCTTCATGGGCCATCCTCGTTGAGTGAATTCGCTCGTTTTCTGGGGGAAAACGAAGGAGTCGGCTTTAGAGGACGGGTCCCTGTGGGTCAACGGTTCTGAGGGCGAAGAGCGCTGCAAGCGGCCCCGAGCATCACCGCCACACCTTCCGGCCACATCACCCGAACGATCAGGAACGTTCGGTGACTGAGTTCTTGAGGGTGACGCCTTCGACCGCCGGCCACGCCCCGATGCTGACGACCCGCAGGAACGGGAGGCTGGCGGACAAGGCCGCGATGCCCTCGAAGTTGTGGGCCTGCCACCGCAACGAGCCGTCGTAGTGCAGGGTCATGGGCAGGCCCAGACGGCCCGCTTCGGTCACCACGCGCAGCAACGCCGACACCGTCGACGAGTTGAAGAAGGTGAGCCCTTCGAAGTGCTGCTCGACGACCGCCTTGCGGCTGGCGGCTTCGGCGAAGACGACGTCGAAGAAGGCCTTCAAGGCGCTGCCGGGATCGCGCGTGTTGCTGGCACCTCTCCACCGCAGGACGAGCCGGTCGGGAGCGGGCGCTTCCACGTCGATGCTCAGATCACCCAGAACGGTCCCGTGCATGACGGCGGACCGTAGTCCTCTTTTCGTCAATCGGTCCAACGGCAGATGAAGTCGAAGACGGCAGGGCTGGCTTGAGTGCAGGTGACGCTGACGTTCTTCGCGCCGACGATCTCCATGCTCGCGCGCATCGCGGTGCCGTGGCACTGCGCGATCAACAGCGGCGTGGCATGCGGCGGGCTGTCGAGCCGCAACCGGCCCTCGTTGCCTTCGAAGTGCACGACCGACAATGAAGTGCCCCTGTGAAATTGGTCCCAGCGGCCGGCGACGACCTTCACGATGCGCTTGACGCCGAGCATGCGAAACAACATCGCGTAAAGGGGGCCTTCGATGATCTTCTTGTTCGCGCGGTAGGCGAACTCCACGTACGCCTCGGGCGAGGGGAAGCAGAGATCGGCGCACGCGAGGTAGAGCGCGAAGGCCTTCACCTCTGAGATCCACGCGCTGGGCAGCGGCGGCCGCTTCACCATCTCGGCGAGCTCGGCAGGCAGCGTGGACAGGTGCGTGTGAATCGGCACGCCCTCGAGAAAGCTCTGCACGATGCTCCCCTTTTGCTGCACCTGGGGTGAGGTCGAAAGGCCCTGGGGCAGGCTCGCGAGGTACGCGTCGAGCATCGGGGTCTTGCCACGGGGGGGCGGCGTGAGCTGACCGCGCGATGGCGTGGCGGTGTCGTCAGAGAGCTGCCGTGGCCTCCGGAACTCAGAGGTCGCAATGTCTTCTTCGGGCGGCACCCTGGCGATGAACGCGCGGGTGAGCTCCTGGGGGTCTCCGGTGAGCAGCCCGCGAAGGGCGAGCTGCACGTCGCGGCAACTGGCGTAACGATCGGCAGGCAGCGGCCGAAGCATGCGCATCACCACGGCCTCCACCGCCTTCGGCACCGAGATGTTCACGCTCGACGCCAGGGGTACTTCCCCGGCGATGGCCAACTTGAGCAGCGCGAGATCGTTGGCGCCGACGTACGCACGCCTGCCCGTCAGCAATTCCCAGAGGACGAGGCCGAGCGCGAATTGATCGACGCTCCAGGTGAGCGGCTCACCGCGCGCCTGCTCGGGGGCCATGTACGCGAGCTTGCCCTTCAACACGCCGGTCGCGGTGCGAGTGCTCTTGTCGACGCTGGCGGCAATTCCAAAGTCGAGCACGCGCGCCCGGCCATCGCGGCCGACGAGAATGTTCTGGGGGCTGACGTCACGATGAATGAGATCGAGCCTCGTGCCGCGCGCGTCGCTCAGGTCATGCGCGAACTGCAGGCCGAGCGCCGAGTCGCAGCCGATCGCGGCGGTGACCTGCCAGGGAATGACGAGCCCCTGACGCGCGCAGCGCTTGAGCACCTGGCCGAGATCGAGGCCGTCGATGTGCTCCATCGCGAGCACCCAGGTGTCATTCCACTGACCGTATTCGTGCACCTGCACGAGGTTCGGGTGGCGCAGCTTCGAGGCCAGCTTCGCCTCGTCGAGAAACTGCGCGACCATCTGCTTGTCCGCGGCGAGATGCGGGAGCAGCGCCTTGATCACCACCGTCTTCCCATCAGTGGTCTGCGCGAGATGCACCTCGCCCATGCCTCCGACCGCGAGGCGGGCCCCGAGCTGATACCGGTTCAAGATCAGGTGGGTGGTCGGCACCGGGGGCGACTGTACTCGCTCTGGTGCGCGGCGAAATCAGGCCGCGAGGTAAGCGCCGCTCTGCACCTTCGCCGCCGTCGTCGTCGCCACGATGCGCGCCACCCCTGCTTCCGCCGGCTGCGGAGCCCCTGCCCCGCCCATGTCGGTCTGCACCCAACCGGGGCTGACGGCGACCACCGACCGGGTCGGCAGCTCATGCGCCCACGCGAGCGCCAACGCGTTGATGAACGCCTTCGAGACGCCGTACGGATCTCGCGAGAAGCCGGCACGCTCGGCGGCGTTGGCGCTGCCGGTGGAGTCCTTCGCGCTCGACGTCGCCGCGAGATAGTCGCGGACGAGCTGCTCGACGTCAGCGGTGCTCTTCGCGTTCTGCAGGCGGTCCACCATCGGGCGCGAGTAGCCGTGAAGTGCGCTCAGGCCGCTCGACACCAGCACCAGCCGGGCCTCTTGAGCGATGAGCGGCAACAGCACCTCGTGCAAGCGGATCGGAGCGAGCACGTTCGTCTCCATCGTGCGCGCGGCGGCTTCGGGTGCTGAGCTGCGCTCGTAGACCGCTGCGTTGTGAATGACGCAGGAGAGCCGTGTGCCCTGCAGTGACTTCGCCAGCGCGTTCCTTTGCCCTTCGTTGGTGACGTCGAGTTCGAAGGCGCGATGGGAGGGGCCGAGCTGTGCCGCGAGTGAGGCCGCGGAGGCTCCAGAGCGCGCGGTGAGGATGAGGGATCGGCCCTGCGCCGCGAGGGTACGCGCGACGCCCTGGCCCAGGCCGCGGCTGACACCGGTGATCAACGTGAAGGTCGACATGTCCGTCTCTAATCACGCCGCGTTCACCGCGAGAGACGTTTTCCAGAGCGAGCCCGCGTCAATCCGCGTGGTTGGGGCTGGCATCGAAGGTGCTTTGGGGGATCGAGCCCGATTTTCCGGGCCTCCCCGAAAGCACCCCATGCTCCTGATCTCCCTCGCCGGCTCCGTCGTCCTCCTCGTCTGCGTGCTCGCGCTGCCGCTCTTCACGAAGGTGCAGAAGGAGGCACGGATTGCTGCGCTCCTCATTGGCGTGGCGTGGCTGAGCACCTCGCTCCGATTCTCTGGAGTGCCCTTCCCGGTTCTCGGTGACGTCGGTATCTCGATGTGTGTGTTCTTCGCGATGCGCTTCGGGAAAGAGGCCTGGCGCAACTTCGATGACCGCCGAATGGTGGAACGCGCCGAGGCGTATCAGGCGCAGATCGACGCAGCCCGCAGCGCGACCTGAGCGCGTCCATGATCGTCACCCTTTTCTCCATCTGCTTCATCTGGTTCGTCGTCATGCTGCCGTTCTTCTCTGACGTGCGAAGAGAAGTACAAGCAGTGGGATATTTCGGCGGCATGACCTGGCTCGGGCTCTGGTGCTCTCTGACTCGCGGCGCCCCGTTCGCGATCCTCGCCGTGGTGCCGATGTGCATCACGGCCCACCTCACCTTTCGTGCGGCGAAGATTGCGTGGCCGGACACGTTCGACACGAAGCAGCGGTACTCCGTCGACCTCTCTGGGGAGGACCGGTCTGGGTTATGAGTTCCGGCGAACATGGCCGACGACCTCAGCGGGCATCTGGAACCAGAGACCGCGGCGCACTACGCGGCCAACCTCCTCGAGGCGCCCGAGCGAGCCCAGATCGACGCGCACATCGACGGCTGCACTTCGTGTCGCGAGCTCCTCTCGGCTGTCGCACGCGCCGCGGTCTCTTCAGTCGGCGACCGCTTCACCTCGTCTGATTCGAGTACCGAAGTGCTCCCGCGCGGAACCCGCGTCGGCCACTTCGAGCTTCAGCAACCTCTCGGCGCCGGCGGCATGGGCGTCGTGTACCTCGCCTTCGACTCACGCCTCGATCGCCAGGTCGCCCTCAAGTGCGTGAGAGATCGCCGGACCGAGCCGCAGCAGCTCCTCACCGAAGCGCGGTTGATGGCGCAGCTGGCGCACCCCAACGTGGTCTCGGTCTACGACGTGCTCGAAGCACACGGGCAGCTCTTCATCGCGATGGAGCTCGTGCCCGGCCGCACCCTGCGTCAATGGAGCTCGAGCGCGCGCACCTGGCAGCAGGTGGTCGACTGTTTCCTCGCGGCGGGTGAAGGCCTCTGGGCAGCGCATCAAGCAGGCATCGTTCACGGAGACGTGAAGCCCGGGAACATTCTCGTGGGCAACGACGAGCGCGTTCGCGTCACCGACTTCGGGCTGGCGAGTGCAAGCGGGGCCGAGGCTGACGGGACTGCGCTGCGTGGCACCGACGCGTACCTTGCTCCTGAGCAGCGCGCGGGCGCACCGTGTGATCGCAAGTGCGATCAGTTCGCCTTCGCGGTGAGCCTCTCCGAGACGCTCTACGGCACCCTGCCCGGCCAGGCTCCGCGCAAGACCGGCGTTCCGGCGAGCGTGCGGCGCGTCGTCGAACGGGGCCTTGGGGCGAAGCCTGACGATCGTTTCGCGTCGATGAAGGAGCTGCTGATCGCGCTCCGCCGCGCGCGGTTGGCGAGGTGGCGCTTCGTGGTGGCGGCGCTGGCCGTGGCGGCGGTGTTGGTGGTGTTCGCCTTCGCAGTCGGTGGGCAACGTGCAGCCTCAGCGCAGTGCACGGCAGCAGCGCAAGAGCTCACGTCACCGTGGAACACGCAGACACGCGCGCGCACTCGCGAGGCGTTCCAACGCACCGGCGTCTCTTATGCCGCCGACACGCTCACCCGCGTCGAGGCGAGCCTCGATGCCTGGCAGCACAGCTTCGAGCAGGTCCGTGATGGCGCCTGTTCGGCCCCGAACCCGGCTCGTCCGCTGACCTGCCTGGCAGACAGCGCACAAGACGCGCAGGCGCTCATCACGCAACTGGTCGACGCCGATGTCGCGGTGGTGCTGCACGCGGTCGGTGCGGCACAGCAACTCCAGAGCCCAGCCCGATGTGGCGTCGTGAAGACGGCTGAGGTCGTGGCGCCCACCGCCGCGGCGCGTGACGTGCGCGCACAGATCGCCAACGCGAGAGCGACAGCCGCAGCGGGAAAATACGAGGCGGCGCTGCCGTTGATCGAAGAAGCGGTGAAGGCGGCTGATGCCTCAGGCGAGACCGGGCTGCGTGCCTCGAGCCGCGCGCTGCTGGGTGGAGTCCAGGGCCTGGTCGGAAAGTACGCAGAAGCCGCAGTGACGTTGCCCGAAGCGATTCGACTGGCCGAGCTCGCGCAGGACGATCGAGCCCGCGCGCTGGCCTGGGCCGATCTCGTTCAGCTCGAGTACCTGCGCGCGCATCACGATCAAGTGGTCTTGTTCAGCGGGCCCGCCCTCGGAGCCGCGCAGCGCATCGACGACGTTCGACTGGTGACCGACGTGATGGGCACGCTGGGCGCGAGCTTGAGCGAGAAGGGAGACAACGCGAAGGCACAGGCGCTGTTGGAAGAAGCCGTGCGGCTGCGCGCTGAAGCGTACGGAGCAGACGACCGACGGACCTCGGCCATGCTCTCGGTGCTCGCCAACACCCTCGCGATGAGCGGAGACCTGAAGGGCGCCATCGCCGCGCACCAGAAGGCCCTCACCGCAGCCGAGGCCGCGTTCGGCGCTTCACACCCGGAGTCGGCGATCATCCGCCAGAACCTCGGAGACGATTACCTCTACGGCCTCGAAGGCGAGCGGGCGATCGTCGAGCTCTCGAAGGCGATGGAGACGCTGACCGCGGCCAACGGCCCGAAGGCGCGCGAGGTGGTGATCGGCACCACCGACCTCGGTATCGCGTACTGGGCCAGCGGGCGGCACGAAGAAGCCGTCGCCACCTTCGATCGAGCCATCGCCGTGTGGAGCGAGTCCTTTCCCACGCACCCGTCCTACGCAGTCGCCTTGCTTGGCCGAGTGCAAGCGAAGCAGGCGCTGGGACAGCCGGTGAACGTGGCCGAGCTCGAGAAAGCACTCCAGCTCAGTGGCGACCTGCCGCCGTTCGAACGAGGCCGGGTGCTGCTGGCGCTGGGACTGGCCGTCAACGATCCCAAGCGCGCACGAACGCTGATCACCGAAGCAAAACAAGCGCTCGAAACGACCACCCTGCCCCTGATCGCCCGCGAACAGCAGCGCGCGGCGGCGTGGCTTGCGGCGAACCGGTGATGAATGGGCAGAGGGGGACTCGAACCCCCACTCCTTGCGGAACCAGATCCTAAGTCTGGCGCGGCTACCAATTACGCCATCTGCCCCAAACAGAAACGGCCGGTGACCCTCTCAGGTCAC
>JBKJSE010000438.1:0-5780 GCA_046595925.1 Archangium sp.
ACACGCTTCACCCGCTGTTCGACGCGATCGTCAGCCACATGTCGCCGCCCCCGGCCCCTGCGCCCGGCGCCGGCACGCAGCTGCTGCTCGCGAACCTCGACTACGACGACTACGTCGGCCGTCTGGGCATCGGCCGCATGAGCGCGGGCCGCCTCGCGCCCGGCATGCAGGTGTCCATCGCCCGTGACGCAGGCAAGGTCGAGACCGGCAAGGTCGTGAAGCTCTACGGCTTCTCAGGCCTCAAGCGCGTCGAGATCGCCGAAGCAGGCCCGGGCGAGATCGTCTGCGTGGCCGGCATCGAAGAGCTCTCGATTGGCGACACCATCTGCGACCTCGAGAACCCCCAGCCCCTGCCCCGCATCAAGGTGGATGAACCCACCATGATGATGGTGTTCAAGGTGAACAACGGCCCGTACGCCGGCCGCGAAGGCAAGTTCGTCACTTCGCGCAACCTGCGCGACCGCCTCATGCGCGAGTCGTACAAGAACGTGTCGATCCGCGTCGAGCCCACCGACTCGCCTGACGCCTTCCGCGTCGTCGGCCGTGGCGAATTGCAGCTCGCCGTGATCATCGAGACGATGCGGCGCGAAGGTTTCGAGCTGACCGCCTCGAACCCCGAGCCAGTCATCAAGGTGATCGACGGCGTCAAGCACGAGCCAATGGAGCTGGTGTTCTGCGACTTGCCCGAGCTGTCAGTCGGCGTCGTCACCGAGCGCCTGGGGCCCCGCAAGGGCCGCATGGTCGACATGGCCCCGCTGGGCGGCGCACGCACCCGCGTGCAGTACCGCATTCCCGCGCGCGGCCTGGTCGGCTTCCGCTCCGAGTTCCTCACCATCACCAAGGGTGAAGGCATCATGAGCTCGCAGTTCGACGGCTGGGAGCCCCACATGGGCTACATTCCCCGACGCGCGAACGGCGCGATCATCGCCGACCGCCTTGGCGACGCGATCCCCTACGCGCTGTTCAGCATCCAGGAGCGCGGCAAGCTGTTCGTCACGCCGGGCGATTTGCTCTACGAAGGAATGGTCATCGGCGAGAACGCGCACCCCAGCGATCTCGACGTGAATGCCAGCCGTGCGAAGAAGCTGACAAATATTCGCGCCGCGGGGCGCGATGACAACGTCATCCTCACGCCCCCGGTCGACATGAACCTCGAGAAGGCGCTGGAGTGGATCGCCGAGGATGAGCTCGTCGAAGTCACCCCGAAGTCCATCCGCCTCCGCAAGCGCGTGTTGCCCTTCCAGGATCGGTACCGCGACCAGCGCGGCAAGAAGCGCGAAGACGACTGAGCAGTTGAAGTGAAGTCCCCTCTCCCTTTGGGAGAGGGTCAGGGTGAGGGCCTCGCGCTACACTGGCGAGGTGCGAGCCTGGTTGGAAAGAGAAAGCCCGGAGGGTGATCGAATCACCCTCCCAGATGGATCGGGCTCGCTCGTCTTCGGCCGCTCCTCGAAATGCACGCTGGTGTTCGACGACATCACGTTGTCGGCCCGCCACTGCGAGCTGTCGTGGGACGCCGGCTTCTGGAAGCTGCGCGATCTCGGCAGCGAAGTAGGAACCCGTCTCAACGGCCAGCCACTCACGCACGCGCGAGCCTTGTTCGCCGGCGATCGAGTCGAGTTCGGCTCCGTACGGCTCCGCTTCAAGACCGATCTCCCCGTCGACGATCCTCAATTGCTCGACGCGATCGGCCGCTCACCCGAGGCCGAGTCGAACTGGCTCGTCTACGCCGACCAGCTGCAGGAGCGCGGCGACCCGCTGGGTGAGCGCATCAGCCGTTCCCGCTCGGGGGCCCGGCTCGATCACATGCCGTGGCTCGGCCCGTTGTGGGACGCCTTCGTCGCCGGTGAGCTCGAGATCGAGTGGCACTTCGGGTTCGTGAAGCGAGCCACCATTCGCACTGCCGCCGGCCGCCTTCCGACGGAGTGGAGACCGCTCGTGTCCACCCTGCTCAACCTGCGCGTGGGACGCTTCCTGCGATCGTTGGTGATCGATCTCCCGCGCCTGGAGAACCTCACTCCGATGCAGATTCCCCACGAGGTGGTGGCCGCGCAGCACTTCCTCGCCGAGCTGCCTGCCTTGCCCAGCACGTTGGAGCGACTGTCATTCGGGTACCACGTGGCCCAGCCCTCGAGCGGCGCGCTCTCCGTCACGGAAGAGCTGGCCCTGCGCATTCCGCGGCTGCGCGGCACGCCGGTGTACCAACGGGTCAACGGCGTGCGCCTGCGGGTCATCAGCGTGGTCGACGGCGTGAAGCTGACGGGCATCGAAGGTAACCGGGTACTCACCGGCGTCACCCGCATTCGCCGCGGCAATCGCAACGAGCTCTTCCTTGAGAGCAACCCGGGCATGGCCTTCATGGCCGACGGGAACCCGTGCTTCTTCTCGATGACGGGTGGCCGGGCCAAGTTGGTCTCGGGTCGCATGCGCGGTGAGGTGCGCATCAACAACCGCATCGACGCGCTGTACGAGCTGCTCCCTGATGACGTGCTCGATGTGATCGCGGGCGGGAAGTTTCGGGTCGAGGTGGTCGCGTGAACAGTTGGGTGCGGCGCATCGAGCTCGACACCTTCGCTTCGACGATCTTCGAATTGGTCGAAGGCGTGGGCGTGGTGACGGTGGGCCGCCGCGACGCGGACATCATCATCGACTCGCCGCGGGTCTCTCGGAAGCAGTGCGCGTTCGTGAGCGATGGCGGCCGCTGGCTGGTGGAAGACGCCACCTCGACGGGCGGCACGTTCTTGAATGGCCGGCGCGTGCACCGGCACAAGCTCGTTCATGGCGACACGTTGTGGCTCTACGACGCGTTGTTGGTGTTTCTCGAAGCGCCGCCTACAGCGGGGTCTGGGCCAGAGGCGCACCTCGACGAGAACCCGGATGATCGGAACCGCGTGCAGGTCTGGGCGGACTGGCTGCTGGAACGGGGTGATCCTCTCGGCGAACACCTGCTCTCCGCTCGCCCAATCGACGCGGCGCTCGACGGCTTGTCGTCATTGGTGAAGGAGGGTCGGCTCGAGCTCATCTGGCGCCACGGGCTGATTCACACCGCTCGGCTGCGTTGCATCAACGACGCGACCTACAGCGACGTCGAGTTGATCGCGCGGTTCCTTTCGCTGCGAGTAGCGCGGTGGACGCGTGAGCTCACGGTGGATCTATCGACGTGGGTGATGCCTTCAGCCAGCCGCGTTCATCAGGACGCGGCGGCGGTGTTGCGGGGGTTACTGACGGGCCCCCACCTGCCGTGTCTGGAGAAGCTCTCGTTCGGCTACTTCGCCGAGCAACTGCCACCGTCGGTGTTTCTGCTGACGATGCTGGATCGGCTCAAGAATCGGTTTCCGAAGTTGGTCAGCAACCCGCGCACGCTGCTCTCGCCGGTGAAGACGGCCACGCTCGAGGTGCTCCACGTTCCGCTCGAGCTCGACTTCCACGCACCAGCCGCGAGGGATGAACGCATTCCGCTCGACTCGGGGTTGTGGGTCGGGAGTTCTGCGCGCGGACAGCTCAGAGCATTGGCGCCCGGTGTTCATCGCAGTGGCGTGGTCGAGTCGTTCCTGGTGCGGCAACAGTCGCCGCAGTGGTGCCTCATTCCACTCGAGCATGGGGTGTTGCTGAACGGACGTCGGGCCGTGGAGACGCGGCTGTTGCCGGGTGACGTGATCGAAGAACCCAGAGGCACCCGGTTTCGCTTCGAAGTCCGCTAACGCAACGCGCTCACTCTCCCTTCGAGGCTGGTGAAATAGGGCAGCCACCGGTCCCCCCGAGAGGGTTGGCGGGAATAGGAATTGAGAACCTCACCGGTCACCCCGAGCGCAGTCGAGGGGTCACTTGCCGAGCGAAACAGAGGGAGTCCCTCGACTGGGCTCCTCAGGAACAGCACCGTTCCCCCCGAGCGAAGTCGAGGGGTGACCTGCCGCGCGAGGCAGAAGTACTCCCTCGACTCCGCTCGGGAGGACCGGTGTGCTCCTTCGGTCGAAATCGCCAGCGAAGCTGGTTCCTTGCTCGGGGGGAACGGTGCTGTTCCTTAGGAGCGCAGTCGAGGGAGTACTTTTCCCTCGCGCGCCAGGTGGGCCCTCGACTGTTCTCGCAGGGTTGATCGAAATGGCTCGGGGGGATCGGTGTGGTTCTCAATTCCTATTTCGGCCGACCCTCTTGGGGCGAACGGAGGACCTCCCCCCTCTGTGTCCCGTACCTTGAAATCGAGCGGCCGCGCGGTCATAAGCAAAAGTCTCACTTCCTTTTTCAGGAGAAGCACCATGGCTCGAGAAGTCGTCATCGTCGGCGCAGCGCGCACGGCAGTCGGTTCGTTTCAGGGCGCGCTGTCGTCGCTCACCGCCCCCCAGCTCGGAGCGGTGGTCATCAAGGCGGCGCTCGAGCGCGCGGGTGTGAAGGCCGAGTCGGTCGACCAGGTGATCATGGGCAACGTGCTGACGGCCGGCGTGGGCCAGGCGCCCGCTCGCCAGGCCGCGCTCGGTGCCGGCCTGCCCAACACCGTGCCGTGCGTCACCGTGAACAAGGTGTGCGGCTCGGGTCTGCAGGCGGTCGTGCAGGCGTACCAGGCGATCGCCCTGGGTGACGCCGACGTGGTGGTGGCCGGCGGCCAGGAGTCGATGTCGAACGCGCCCTACATCTCGATGCAGCTGCGCGGCGGCGCCCGCATGGGCAACGTCGAGTTCAAGGACTCGATGATGAGCGACGGCCTCACCGACGCGTACGACAACGTCGCGATGGGCGTGTGCGCGGAGCAGTGCGCGGACACGATGAAGATCAGCCGCACCGCGCAGGACGAGTTCGCCGTCGAGTCGACGAACCGCAGCATCCGCGCGCAGAAGGAAGGCCTCTTCAAGAACGAGATCGTCGCGGTCTCCGTGCCCCAGAAGAAGGGCGACCCCGTGCTGGTGACGGAAGACGAGGGCCCGAAGAACGCGAAGCCCGAGAAGATCCCCACGCTCAAGCCGGTCTTCAAGAAGGACGGAACGATCACGGCGGGCAACGCGTCTTCCATCAACGACGGCGCCGCGGCGCTGGTGCTGATGAGCGCGGAGAAGGCAAAGGCGCTCAACCTCACCGTGCTCGCGAAGGTGGTCGGTCACGCCGCTGCCGCGCGCAAGCCGGTCGAGTTCACGATCGCGCCCGCAGACGCCATCAACAAGCTGCTCGCCAAGACCGGCAAGACCGTCGCCGACGTGAACACCTGGGAGATCAACGAGGCGTTCGCGGTGGTCTCGCTGGCGAACAACGAGATCCTCAAGCTCGATCCCGCGAAGGTGAACGTGCGTGGCGGCGCAGTGGCGCTCGGTCACCCCATCGGCGCTTCCGGCGCGCGCGTGCTCGTGACGCTGCTGCACACCATGAAGGATCACGACCTCAAGCGCGGCGTGGCCTCGTTGTGCATCGGTGGCGGTGAAGGCATCGCGCTGATGCTCGAGCGCTGATCACAGGCGCCCACTCCCGAGGGAGAGTGTTGAAGGCCTGCGGAGGGGTTGAGCGAAATAGGAGCGCACACCGGTCATCCCGAGCAGGGGACCGGCTTCGCCGGCGATTTCGTCCGAAGGAACAGACCCACCGTTCGCATCGAGCGCAGTCGAGATGCCACCTCTGCGCCGCGAGGCAGGTGACCCTTCGACGACGCTCGCAGGGTTGATCGAAATAGGGAGCGCACACCGGTCATCCCGAGCAGGGGACCGGCTTCGCCGGCGATTTCGTCCGAAGGAACAGACCCACCGTTCGCATCGAGCGCAGTCGAGATGCCACCTCTGCCCCGCGCGGCAGGTGACCCCTCGGCT
>JBKJSE010000075.1:0-23023 GCA_046595925.1 Archangium sp.
GATCTCCTCAAGCGGGAACTATCTGAACTCCGGCAGCGTGGCGCGCAACTTCGACTCGGCTTCCTTCAGCCGCTCGTCGGTGGGTGCCGCCGCCCTCGCCTGACCCAACCGCTCGAGCGCCTTACGCGGGTGTCCCCGCGCCAATTCACACCGGGCGTCGGCCTCGAGCGCTTGCGCGTCGTCTTCCGCGTAGGTGAGCGCTGACTGGCTGGCCTCGCACGCACGATCGACCTCGCCCGAGACCAGGAACGCCCGGGCCAGCGCCACCCGGTACGGCACGATCGCCGGGGCGCCCCGCACCGCCGCCTGCAGCGCTTCCGCCGCGGCCGGGCCTTCTCCCTGTTCGAGCAACGCCAGCCCCAACCGCGCCAGCGCGTCAGGCGAGTTGGGGAACAGCAACGCCTCGCCCCTCACCAACCGGAGCGCGCGCGGCTCGGTGAAGCGCAGCCCGGCGACCATCCACTCCGCCACCTGCGCGTACCGGGGAAAGCCCTGCGGCCACTCCGCGACCAGTTGATAGACGAGCGTGCCGCGCGGCACGAAGAACACCATCAACCGCCGCACGGTCCCGGTCTCGCGAATCGTCACGCGCACCCGCAGGCCATCGTGGTCCGCGACGCGCCACGCTTCGGCGGGCTCGGCATGCACCGAGAGCACGTCATCACCCAGCTCACGGGGGCGCAGCCGTTCTTCCACGAAGCGGCGAGCGGCCTCGTTGACGTCGGCGCCTTCCGGCATCTCCACCGCTTCGGCCGCGAAGCTCGCGCGCCCCGTGCTCGACAGCCCGTTGAACCAGGCGATCGACCCGAGGGGGTCAGCGCCGCTCACCCAGCTCGAGGGCACCGGCATCGCGAGCCCGAACGCCTCGGATCGCTCGGTGCGGAACCGCGGCAGGAATTGACCGAAGAACAACGGCTCGCCGAGAAAGACGAGGGTGAGCACCGCGAGCGAAGGCGCGGCCCGCACCGCCGGTTCCCACCAGAGCGGCCTCGCTTCGGCCAGCAACCTCGGCCGCATCAGCGCGCCCGTGGCGATGCCCGCGAGCAACCCGCCCACGTGCGCCCAGTTGTCGACGCCCTGCGAGGTGATTCCGATGAGCAGCAGCCCCAGCACGGTGGGAATCGCCGCGTCGCCCAGCAGGCTTCGATACGAGGGCGGCAAGAGGCTGCGGTACTTGAGCCCGAACGCGAGCACGCCGCCCAGGCAGCCGAACACCATGCCCGAGGCGCCCACGGTGATGGCGTCGTTCAAGAACAACGAGGTGGTCATGGTGGCGATGCCGGTGAAGACCAGCAGCCAGAGGTAATCGAGCGTTCGGTACGTGTTCTCGAGCACGCCCCCCACGTTGAAGAGCACGAACATGTTGAGACCGATGTGGAGCGCGTCGTGGTGCAGGAAGTTGGCGGTGAACAGCCGCCACACCTCGCCCAGGTCGAAGATCAGCGGCCCGACCTTGGCCCCGCTCCTCACCATCGCGTCGAGCCCCAACTCGCCACCCTCGGCCGTGGCGAGAAAGACGGCCACGTTGATCAAGATGAGGCCGGAGGTCAGCCAGGGAAAACGGCTGAGGGAGAAGGCCCGGCGAAAGTAGGCCCGCCGAGGTTGATGCAGGCGCTGGTAGAGCTCCAGCTCACACGCCGGGACGAAGTGGTCGCCCGTCACCGCCGGTAAGCGCACGAGACTCTGAGGGGAGACCTCGCCCTGCTGGAGCCGGGCCTCGAATTCGCCCAAATCCAGGTCTTCATCCCCTGCGTCGGTACGGAGTGTGACTGGGCCGGCCATTCGTCCGATGGAACTGTAGTCGGAACCCCCTGCCATGATCAGGCTGTCGATCACCAGAACGATATGGAAACGTTCGGGTTTCACCCGCCATAAGTGGTGTGCGGCGCCATACAGTGATGCTAGAAAGGTCCTCCGTGTTGAAGCTGATCATCGAAGACGACGAGGGCCGGAAGACCGTCGTCCCCTTTGTGAGGGACGAGATCACCATTGGTCGTCAAGAGGGGAACACCATCCGCCTGACGGAGCGGAACGTGTCACGTCGCCATGCGCGATTGATGCGGAACAACGGTCACGTGCTGATCGAAGATCTCGGGAGCTACAACGGGATCAGGATCAACGGTGACCGGATCTCCGGCCAGGTGCAGGTCGCTGACGGCGATCTGATTCAGATCGGCGACTACGATCTGGCGCTCCAGGCGGAAGAAGGAAAGCAGGCCGCTGCGCCCACCGTGCCCCTCGAGGCGCAGACCCGAAAGCTCCCCGATCCCAGCGCCACCATGCCGGCGCTGCCCGCGGTCGAGGCTCCGCAGGAAGCGGCCGACGAAGACGTTCGCGACGCGGAAGAAGGAGAAGTGGGCAGCGATACGCCGCCCTCGATCCCCAAGCACCAGTCGACCGCAGTCATTCGCATCGATCAGATCGAAGGCGCCCGCAAGCGCGCGGTGGCCGAGATCGACTCGACCGAAGCGCCGCGCCTGGTGGTGCTCAACACCGACTTCGCTGGCCGCGAGTTCGTCTGCAATCGCACCGAGATGAAGATCGGGCGCACCGACGACAACGACATCGCGCTCGATCACAGGTCGCTCTCACGCACGCACTGCAAAGTGGTTCGCGAAGAGAGCGGCGAGTGGCGCGTGGTCGACATGCAGTCGGCCAATGGCCTGATGGTCAACGGCGAGTCGTACGCGCAAGTCACCTTGCGTCCGGGCGACGTCATCGAGCTGGGCCACGTGAAGCTGAAGTTCGTGGGCCCCGGCGAGCAGGTGAACATTCCGCCCAGCACCTCTTCGAGCGTCACCGCCGAGGCCGATACGGCCGTGGCTTCGAAGACGCCGCTCATCGCCATCGCCGTCGCCCTGCTGGTCGTCATCCTCGGTGGTGGCGGGTACATGGTGTGGAAGAGCAGCCAGGAGACCGTGACCCCGGTGAAGGACAAGCCGGTGGTGCCCGTCGCGGTCAAGAACCCGAACCCTCCCGAGGTGAAGCCCGACCTCGAGGCGCTCAAGATGGAAGCGCTCGCCAAGCTGGCCGATGCGCGTGAAGGCGCGACCGAGCTCGATTGGAACAAGGCCGAGGCGCTCGCGAAAGAAGCGACCGTCGAAGGCACCCTGATCGCCGAAGCGAAGACCTTCCTTCAGCAGCTCGAGAGCGAGAAGCCGGCCCGCAACGCGCTGGAGCAGGCCGGCAAGCTGCTCGACGCAGGTTCGCTCGAGAAGGCGAAGACCCAGCTCGACTCGGCGGCCGGCACCAAGCTGCTCCGCGCGAAGTACGACGAGCTCGAGTCGCGCCGCGCCAAGCTGGTGGCCGATAAGGTCGCTGCGAAGGTCGACCCCCCGCCCACCAAGGTCGAGCCGGTGGTGAAGGTCGAGCCGCCGCCCACCAAGGTCGATCCCCCTCCCACCAAGGTCGACCCGCCCAAGACCAACGCGAAGACCGCCGAAGCCGAAGCGCTCTCGAAGGAAGCAGCCGACGAGAAGAAGGCGCGCAACTTCGAGAAGGCAGCGATGTTGCTCGAGCGCTGCATCAAGGCCTCGCCGACCTACCACCCGTGCTATCGCCAGCTCGGCAGTGTCTACGCCTTCATCGCTGGCCGTGACGGCAGCTCCAACGACATGGAGAGGGCTCGCAAGAACTACGAGCGCTTCCTCCAGGTCGCTCCACCTGACGACGAGTACGTGCCGAAGGTGAAAGCGATCCTCGACGCGGCGAAGAACCCGTAGTCCTCCTCCACCCAAAGGACCCATCCGTGCGCGGCTCTCAACAGATCCGAATCCTTGTCGTGGACGATGAGTCCGATAACGCTGAACTTTTCAAGGCCCTCTTGATCAAGGAGGGCTACCTTGTTACCGCCCTGCTGGATCCCACGAAGGTGATCGCGACCCTCAAGGAGGGGAACTTTCACCTGGTCATCCTCGACATGATGATGCCCAAGCTGTCGGGCACCGAGGTCCTGGAGCAGATCCGCGAGCTTGACGACGACGTCGCCGTCATCGTGGCCACGGGCTTTCCGACCGTCGAGACCGCCGTGGCGAGCCTCAAGCTGTCCGCCAGCGACTACGTGAAGAAGCCGATCGACCCGGTGACCTTCATCGAGACGGTCAAGCGGGTGCTCGAGAAGAAGGGCATCACGAGGGACCCCGAGGCTGAGCTGCACCGCACCATCGGGCGCTTCATTCGCGAAGGCCGCACGCGCCAGAACCTGACGCTCAAGCAGCTCGCGCGTCGCACCGGACTGTCGGTCTCTCTGCTCTCGCAGATCGAACGAGCCGAGTCGTCGGCGTCGATCTCATCGCTCTACCGCATCGCGACGGCGCTCCGAGTGCGAATGAGCGAACTGTTCGCCGACGTGTGACTGAACTCCCTTTCCCCGAGGGGGAGAGGGCAATCAAGAGCCCCTGAACTTCGGAGGCCGCCGAGCAAGAAGCGCCTCCTTGCCCTCGCGCGCATCACCACTGTTGAACGAGATTCGCCGCAACCGCTCGTACCCCTCGAGCTCGGTCGCGCTCGCACCACCCAGCAACGCAAAACCGCGCTTCATGCCCTGCACCGCCAGCGGAGCCAGCCCCGCGATCTCCGTACACAACCGGATCGCCTCATCTTCCGCGCTCTCTGACAACACATCGAGCAGCCCCAGGCGCGCCGCCTCTTCCGCGCCCACGGGCCGCGCCGTCAGAAACATGCGCCGCGCCGCCTGCTCACCGACCCGCGACGCCACCCGCCGCAGCCCCTTGAGCGCGTACACCACACCCAACTTCGCCGGCGGCATCGAGAACCGCGCCGACGCGTTCCCCACCCGGAAATCACACGCGGCGGCGAGCTCACACCCCGCCCCCACCGCGGGCCCCATCACCAACGCGACGCTCGGCGCCGGGTGCTGCGAGAGCCGATCGAACACCTCACCGATGCGCACCTCAGGCAGCGGCCGGCCTTCCGGAAAACCATTGAGCGCGGTGAGATCGTAGCCGGCCGAAAACACACTGCCCTCGGCGCGCACCAGCCACGCACGCACCCCCACCTCGTGAGCGAGCACGTGCTCGAGCGCATCGAGAAAATCAGCGTCGAGCGCGTTCTTCTTTTCGGGGTGCGAGATCGTCAGCGAGCGAACGCCCTCAGCGACATCAACGACCTGCAGCGTGGCTGGCATGAAGCAGCCCGTAGCAGCCTTGGGGTCCGGAATGCCTGTGCTATGCGCGCGATCGAAATGTCGAAGCGCCGCGCGACCCTGAACGCCGTTCCCATCGCGGAGGTGGTGAACCTCCACGACGCCCGGCTCTCGCGCCGGGTGGAGAACTACCGCGCCCGGCTCGACCGCGTGCTCAAGGCGAACAAGCGCGCCATCACCCGACTGTTTTCCACCGGCCTGCTCTTCACCAAACACGGGAGCCGCGCCGGCCGCGACCTGCTGCTGGCGCACGAGCACCTGCTTCGGGTGGTCTCGCTCATCGAGCGGCTGGGCAACGAGGGCGATGTGCCCGCCCCCCGGCGCGCCGAAGAAATAGATGCCATCTTCTTCGAGTTGGATCAGCTGCTCGATCGCACGAGCGAGCTGACCGAGCACACCGCTCAGTTGCTCGAGGAACTGGGGAAAGACTGATGTTCGTCGTCGTCTACGCGCGCATCTATGGTCAGGCGTTCGTCAACGCGTTGGCGGTGATCGGCCGCAATCTGTGGACGCTGGTGCTGCCGATCGGCCTGATGGTCGCGTTCCAGGCCCTGGGCAGCCTCGTCTCACCGATGGGCTATGCGGGCGGCTTCGTGATGTCGCTGGCCCGCAGCGCGGTGTTGAGCGTGTACACGTACTTCGTCGCGCAGATCGTGGCGAAGCAGCGCGTCGGCGTGGCCGACCTGCGCACCAGCATCGGCGCCTACTTCTGGACCTGGGTGAACGTCTTCTTCGCGATCTGGATCATCAGCCTGTTGCTGGGGCCGATGATGCTCACCGCCGAGAGCCGGCAGCTCCGCGATGCGCTGGTGATGTTGAGCCTCGTGGTGTTCAACGCCGCGCCCGAGGTCATCTACATCAAGGGCACCAACGGCTTCGTCGAGACCGCGCAGCGCAGCTTCGGCTTCCTGCAGGAAAACTGGATCGAGTGGTTCATTCCCAACGCGCTGATCCTGGGCGTCATCTGGTTGATGATCGACGGCATCATCCCTCTGCGCGCCCTGCCCTTTCCTGGCATCACCGTGCCGGTCGTGCTCGGCGCGCTGCTGCACGTGGTGGTGGTCTTCCGAGGGTTCCTGTTCCAGGCGCTCGACGGCAGCACGCACCGGCAGCGCATGTTCAAGAACCGCAACGGCCAGTAGAGACCGCCACCGGTCACCCCGGGCGAAATCGAGGGGGCACTCGCCGCGCGTCGCACAAGTACTCCCTCGACTCCGCTCCTAAGGAACAGCACCGTTCCCCCCGAGCGAAGTCGAGGGGTGACCTGCCGCGCGAGTCAGAAGTACTCCCTCGACTCCGCTCGGGAGGACCGGTGTGTTCCTTCGGTCGAAATCGCCAGCGAAGCTGGTTCCTTGCTCGGGAGGACCGGTGTGCGATTTCCTGTTTCGAGCAACCAGGCGAGCTGTTCCTTTGCTCGGCTACTCGCGCTCGGCTTCAGCGACGAGATCGAAGTCGGGGATCTCTTCGCGCATGTACTTGCGCATGCGATCCATCAGCGCCGCCTCGAGTTGGCGCGCGCGCTCACGTGACACGCCGTAGTGCGCCCCGATGTCCTGCAGCGTCATCGGCTCATCCGAGGTCAGCCGCTTCTCGAAGATGAACCGATCCTTCTCGCTCAAGCCCACGCTGAACTTGGCCAGCTTGGTGCGGAACAGCTCACGCAGCTCCTTGTTGCCCAGCGCTTCATCGGCCCCCACCGCGTTGTTGGGCAACAACCGATCGCCGCGCGTCGTCTTGTCGTCTTCAGAGCCCCCGATGGGCGCGTCGATGGACACCTCGTCGTTGCCGAGGCGCTGATCCATCTCCATCACGTCTTTCTCGGTGACGTTGAGCCGCTCGGCGAGCAGCTTGGGCGTCACTTCCACGCCCTGCTTGAGCAGGCGCTCCTGCTCCTGGCGCAACTTGAAGAAGAGCTTCCGCTGGGCTTCCGTCGTACCCAGCTTCACCATCTTCCAGTTGTCCATGATGTAGCGGAGGATGTACGCGCGGATCCACCAAGCGGCGTAGCTGGACAGCTTGACCCCACGCTCCGGGTCGAACTTCTTGACCGCCTGCATCAGGCCGATGTTGCCCTCCTGAACCAGGTCGAGCAGCGCCAGCGGGTTGCGGTGGTACTCGTGCGCGAGCTTCACCACCAGGCGCAGGTTCGAGGCGACCAGCGTGTACGCCGCCTTCACGTCGCCCGTGTCGCGGTAGCGCTTGGCGAGCGCGACTTCTTCCTCGCGGGTCAGCAGCGGGTGTTTCGTGACCTCCGCCATGTACGAGGAGAGCGGGTCCTGCCGGGCCAGCCCCGAGCCACGCGCCGGCTTCACCTTCACGGCGACCTCGGGTTCCTCGACCTCGACTTCGGCAGCGACCGCCTGCAGCTCGTCGATCCCCGGCTCGACGTCTTCGGAAGTCTCCGTCTCTTCGGTGCTTTCGGCGTCGACGACCTCGGCTTCGACCACCTTCCTGGCTGCCTTCGCCGGCTTGGGCGCAGGCGCCACCGGCGTCGTCTCGACGAACTCGGCGTCGACCACCTCGCTGGGCTTCGGAGCGACCTTCTTTCGCGCGGCCATCGGTTACCCATATTCCCAGTGAAGGCAGAACGCACGCCGCTCTGTTCGGGCGGCCCGGAGCCGCCTCGAAGGCAGGGAATGAGTCGTTGCCACGTCGGGGGGGCACGGGTACATCCGATGAGAATGAGTGAGACTCCATCTGAGCTGCCGACGGGAACCGACGATCGCCCAGAAGAATACCGGGCCGAGATCAGCTTCGATGAGATGGGGCTGTCCCCCGAGCTGCGCCGCGCGATCTCTGAGCGTGGCTACACCCACCCCACCCCCGTGCAGGCCAAGGCCTACGGGCCGGCGTTCGCGGGCAAAGATCTCATCGTTCGCAGCAAGACCGGCACGGGCAAGACCGCCGCGTTCGGCATGCCGATCATCGACCGCATTCCGGTCGGTGCCCGCGGCGTGCGCGCGTTGATGATGTGCCCCACCCGCGAGCTCGCCATTCAGGTCGCGCAGGAGCTCACCGAGCTCGCCAGGTACCGGGACATCGAGATCGTCTGCATCTACGGCGGCTCGTCGATGTCGCAGCAAGAAGACGCGCTGCGCCGCGGTGCGGCCATCGTGGTCGGTACCCCTGGCCGCGTGCACGACCACATTCGCCGCGGCAACTTCAAGCTCGACCAGTGCGTTCACGCCGTGCTCGATGAAGCCGACGAGATGCTCAACCAGGGCTTCTACGAAGAAGTCACCCGCATCCTCGATCAACTCCCGAAGAAGCGGCAGGTGCTGCTGTTTTCGGCCACGGTGCCCGAAGACATCAAGCGGCTGATCAGCAAGTACACGACCGACCCCGAGACGCTCCTGCTCTCGGGCGACGTGTTCACGGTCGATCACATCCACCACATTCGCTACGAGCTCTCGGACGCGTACCCCAAGCCGCGCAACCTTCTCTACATGCTCGAGATGGAAGCCCCGGACAACGCCATCATCTTCTGCAACACCCGCTCTGACACCGAGCTGGTGACCGCGGTGCTCAACCGCAACGGGTTCGATGCCGAGCTGCTCAACGGCGACCTGGCGCAGAAAGAGCGCGAGCGCGTGATGGCCCGCGTGAAGAAGGGCGAGCTGGCCTTCATGGTCGCCACCGACATCGCGGCGCGCGGCATCGACATCAGCGACCTCGGGCACGTGGTCAACTACTCGTTGCCCGAAGATCCCGCCGTCTACCTTCACCGTGTGGGCCGCACCGGCCGCATCGGTAAGAAGGGTACGGCGCTCAACCTGACCTCCGGCCGTGAGATGACGACGCTCACGACCCTTGAGAAGAAGTTCAACGTGGTATTCGAGAGGAAGCCGATGCCGAACGCCGAAGAAGCCGCGCGCATGTGGACGGACCGTCACGTGGGTGAGCTGAAGGAAGCCGCCAAGGGCAGCATCTACGAAGGGTTCCTCGCGCTGGCGAACGACCTCAAGGTTCGCAACGACGCCGACGAGTTGATCGCGTTCATGCTGCGGTACTTCTTCACGCACCGCCGCATGGAAAAGGCGCAGTCGCACGAGACCGATGCGACGCCGGGCAGCGAGACGGCTCCCGCGGCGGCCCCGACGGGTGGCCACTCGCGTGGCGATCGCCCGAAGGAAGACCGTCCGCCCCGCCGTGAAGGCGGTCGTGAAGGTGGCCGCGATGGTGGCCGCCGCGAAGGCCGTGATCGCCCGCCTCGTGAAGACCGCCCGCCGCGCCGTGAGGCCCGTTCGAGCGAGGACAAGACCGTATCGACGGGTACACCGGCCGTCGTCGCGGCTGATGGCACCACGACGGCGACCGCCGCTCCGGCAGCGCCTCGTGCACCTGCGAAGAAGCGCCTGACCGATCGCGAGATGTTCGAGCTGATGCAGTCGGGTCAGCCGCTGCCCCCCATCGATGATCCGACCACCGACGGTCCGTCTGACTCGACGTCTGATCGCCCTCCCCGTCGTGAGCGCAGTGAGCGTTCGCCGCGCGGTGAGCGGGGCGAGCGCCCGGGTCGTGGTGAACGCCGTGAGCCGCGTGAAGAGCGCGTCGAAGTGGCGCCGGGCAACGTGCGCATCTGGGTGAACCTGGGCAAGGCCGACGGGGTCGATGAGGCCGGGCTGGGCACTGCGCTTTCCGCGCTGGGTGCGCCGAGCGACAAGGTCTCGAAGCTCGAGCTGCGTGGCACCTACTCGTACGTGCACGTGGCTGAGGGCGATGCCCCGGCGTTCGAGTCACTGGCTGGCAAGAAGCACGCTGAGAAGGAACTGAAGATCGAGCGCGCTCGCCGGTAGGCGCGAAGTTCAGAGGGAGAAACGACGAGGCCCGCAGCGATGCGGGCCTTTTGTTTTGCCTTCGTGAGCTCGCGGCCGTGATCGCCGCGCTGATGGTGTTCAAGCGCCTCGGTCAGCTCGGCCCCGACAAAGCGCGTGAGCTGGTGAAGTCGGCAGCCAAGCTGATCGACGGGCGCAGCCCTGCAGAGTGGGCGTCAGGCCACATCGACGGGGCCGTGAACGTGCCGGTGGGCGCGATGAGCAGATGGTGACGCGGCTCGGCTCTTCACTGAAGGCGGTGTTGATCGGCTTGGCCGAGGCTGACCCCGGCTTGCCTCACTACTTCGAGCGAGGATGCGTACGTGAAGCAAGTGGGCCGTGCTCCTCTCCCGGCTGTGACACCCAAGTTGTCAGGCGTGAGATCAGCGGTGTCATGCCCCGCTGAGTCGTCCCGGCCGGACCTGGGTCACATGAGGATCCACGCCCCAGGTCGAGAGGCCTGAGCGCGACGAGCACCCATCAGCGACCGCAAACCACCACGCACCTGAAGGCCGCCGTGAACACCCTGTTGTCATGCGTGACATCAGCGATGTCCTGCCCCGCTGAGTCGTCCCAGCCGGACCTGGGTCACTTGAGGATCCACGCCCTGAGTCGAGAGGCCTGCGCGCGACGAGCACCCATCAGCGACCGCAACCACCACGCACCTGAAGGCCGCCGTGAACGGGATCACCACTCCACAAACGAGCGCCGCCCTCTGAAGAAGCGGCGCTCTCTTCGACCCTGACCCCGACCCCTCCCGCAGACAGGGAGAGAGACAACTCCATCAGACGGTCGGCTGAACCTGCGCCTCGACCTCCGGCGCCGACTTCGACTTCCCACGGAACTCGAGCATCGAGTTGATGCCCACGTAGAGGAAGCCCGACTGGAACAGCACGAGGAACGGCAACGACGTCCAGATCGCCTCGGTCCACGCGAACCAGACCGCGCCCGTGAAGTAGAGCCCGAACAGCAGCTCGACCACCGGCACCCAGCTGCGCTTCCCGCGGTACGCCTTCTGAACGGCCTTCACCGACTTGCCCTCAGAGCCCGTCTTCGGGGTGCGGGTGAACTCAGACTGCTTGTCGAGCAGCGCCTCGACCACGGCCTTGGCCTGATTGACCGCCATGCCGATGCCCAGGCTCATCACGAACGGCAGGTACTTGATGCGGCCCCACCAGCTCAGGCCGAGCTCACGGCCCGTCGCCACGTAGAAGAACCCGACCGACGCAGTCGAGGCCACGAACACCGGCAGGTCGAGCCACAGCGTCGCGTACAGGCCCTGCTTGAAGCGGAGCACCATCGACAGCGGCATCATGATGGAGAGCACCACCATCAACAGGTACGCCACGTTGTTCGACAGGTGCATGAACGCTTCTTTTTTCACCTCGTACGGCAGGTTGCTGCGGAGGATCGCCGGCAACAGCTTCTTGGCCGTCTGAATCGAACCCTTCGCCCAGCGGTGCTGCTGCGACTTGAAGGCGTTCATGTCGACCGGCACTTCAGCGGGCGAGATGATTTCCGGCAGGAAGACGAACTGCCAACCCTTGATCTGCGCGCGGTACGAGAGGTCGAGGTCTTCGGTCAGGGTGTCGTGCTGCCAGCCGCCAGCGTCCTTGATGGTGTCGCGGCGCCAGATGCCGGCCGTGCCGTTGAAGTTGAAGAAGCAGCCCGAGCGGTTGCGCGCGGTGTGCTCGATGAGGAAGTGACCGTCGAGCAGAATACTCTGCGCTTGCGTGAGGATGCTGAACTCGCGGTTCAGGTGGCCCCAACGCACCTGCACCATGCCGACCTTGTCATCGACGAAGAACGGAACGGTGCGGGTGAGGAAGTCGGGGCTCGGCACGAAGTCGGCGTCGAACACGGCGACGAACTCGCCCTTGGCCAGGTGCAGCCCGTTCTCAAGCGCCCCGGCCTTGAAGCCCTGGCGGTTGGTGCGGTGCACGTAGACGATGTCGATGCCCTTCTCTCTCCACTGCTCCACGCGAGCGCGGGCGATGCCACACGTCTCGTCGGTCGAGTCGTCGAGCACCTGCACCTCGAAGAGATCGCGCGGGTACTCGATGCGGCAGACGGAATCGACCAGGCGCTCCACGACGTACATCTCGTTGAAGATCGGCAGCTGAATCGTGACCCGCGGCAGCTTCGCCATCGGGCCCTTGGGGGTCGGCAGCTTGTACTTGTGCCGGTAGTACAGGTACGCCATCCGATAGCGGTGCGAACCGTACACAGACAGAACAGCCAGCACGCTGAAGTAGACGGCTAAAAACGCGATTTCTACGGGGCTCATTGGGGCGCCGGCCTCTCCAAGTACCCGGAACTTCTTGGGAATCTACCTCCCGGGCGACGGACGAGACCTTCTAGGGAGGATGGCCCCCTGTGTCAAACCCTTCGATCAATTGAGATGACGCGATGCGCTGTGATCGACGCAGCTGCTTCTTCGACCTGTCAGTGGCGCAGCAGGTCGCCCGCGTAGCTGTCGGCGATCAGCTGGGCCTTCTTCAGCTCGCGTTCGTCGGCCACCGAGCCTTCCAGCACGAGCGTCGAACCGAGCACGGAGGCCTGGGCATTCTTGAGCCCCTCGCGGTGCAGGGCCGCGGTGATGTTCTGCGCGACGGCCGGCAACACCCTCGGGTCGAGCCGCGCGAGGATGGTGACGTTCGGGTCGTTGCCCACCAGCGCGCGCAGCCGCTGCAACTCAGAGGGCGAATCGAGCAGGCCGTCGATGATGGTGCGGCCGCTGAACTCCTCGACGCGCAGGGAGGGGTTGACCACCGACTTCACCAGCCGGCCGAGCTCGCTGCTCTTGCCGTCGTCGACCACCACCACGCGCGTCTCGAGGCCCTTCGAGGACCAGAGCGTCAGCGTGGTGCGGCCCCGGGCGAGCGCGGTGACGAGCAGCTCACCCTTCCCCGTGATGGTGACGTCGGCGATGGCGCGATCGCCGATGCCGACCCGGGTGAGGTTGTGCACCCTGATTACTTCCTGCGTACCGGGAGCGAGGCGAACGGGCTCGGAGGCAGCCAGACACAACGTCAGGAGCGCGGTCATCATCGGCGCAGTGTGGCGTGGTGTCCGGCCTGCTGGGAAGGGGGGAAGGTGCCTACCCGACGTGCCGCGAAGGCACACCGCGTTCCGTAAGCTCAGGCAGCGGCTGCACGTCGACGGTCTCGAGCGTCGCCAGCGCGAGCAGCTTCTCGCAGAGGTCCTCGAAGGTCAGGCCGCGCGCCCTGGCGATCTTCGGCAGCAACGAGGTGGGCGTCATGCCCGGCAGGGTGTTCACCTCGAGGAGCACCTCGTTGCCCACGTCGGGGCAGATGAAGTCGATGCGCGCGGCGCCGCGGCAACCCAGCGCGCGGTAGGCGGTCAGCGCCATCGTCTCCAGGTTCGAGATGCGGGTCGCCGGGAGGCGGGGCGGCAGGTGGTAACGCGCGCCGCCTTCGTACTTGGTGGTGAAGTCGAAGGTCGCGCCGGGCGAGGCGATCTCGCAGCTGCCGAGGATCTCGCCACCGAGGATCGCCACGGTGACCTCCTTGCCCTTCACGTAGCGCTCGACCATCGCCTCACCGCCGTAGCGGCAGGCCAGGGCCACGGCAGGCCGCAGCTGATCGAGGCCGTGCACGAGGCTCAGGCCGACCGACGAGCCACCCGAAGACGGCTTGACCACGCAGGGGAAGCCGAGATCGCAGTGCAGCTCTTCGACCTGATCGAGCTGCGCGGTGCTGGCCACGTAGCCTGCGGGCGTCGCGAGGTTGTGCTGGCGGAAGAGCTTCTTGGCGAAGCCCTTGTTCATGGCCAGCGCCGAAGCGAGCACGCCTGAGCCGGTGTACGGCACGCCCATCACCTCGAGCAGGCCCTGCACCTTGCCGTCTTCACCCATGCGGCCATGGAGCGCGAGGAAGGCGACGTCGATGCCCGCGCCGCGAACGGCCTGGTCGAGACCTGGGCCCGCCAGAATACGGGTGACGGCGTGGCCCTTCTTTTCGAGCGCCGTGGCGATGGCTTCGCCCGTCTTGACCGAGATGTCCTTCTCCTCGCCCCACCCGCCCAGCAGCACTCCGACGCGTCGTTGATTCATGTGTCCCTGTGTCCCTTGAGCCGCGGTGTTGCGCCTCGAGCACCTTGAAAAGCAGGTCCCGTGCCGCCCCTGAAAAGAGCTGGCGACACGGGACGCTACAGGGCTGTGTCAGGCTGTCGAATTATTGACTGCGGCCTGAACGAGGCGGCTACCTGAAGAACGCGGGATCGAAGCTGATGGGATTCACCTCGATGAGGCCCTTGTCCTCGGTCGTCGCGGGCAAGGTGTCGCTCGCGGTCTGATTGAGAATCAGGTCGCGCGCGAAGGCGGTCACCTCGAGGCCAGCCTGTCCATCAGGACGCCTGCCGTCGACGGGCGCTCGAGGAGCGGCGGCGATGCCCTCGCCTTTTGCCCCTCCCCCGCTCGTGCTGTCAGGAGCACAACCGGCCAACATCAAAGACATCACCCCAAAGCTCATCGTGAGTGTGCGCAACATGATCAGGTCCCATCGCCCTTCGCGCCCGGGTTCGGCGTCTTGAGGTACGGGAACTTCGTGTCGAACTGCCAGACGTCCTGAAGCACGGCGTCGTGGAACGGCACGTTGCGCGACGGGGCATCGACGTCGTTGCTCAGCAGGTAACCCATCGCCACGCGCAGCTCGATGTCGACCACGTCGTCGCCGGGCCGCCGACCATTGGGGAAGCCGGCCGGGTCACACCCGGAGTTGCTCAGGGTCAGCGCGCCATCGACGAAGCAGGCCGCGGCGCCGAGGTTGTTCTGCTTCCACGCGGGCGTGGCAGGCAGCGCGGTGTTGAGCCGCTGGTACTCGGCGGTCGCGCCGTTCTCGTTGACGCCGGGCACGCCCTTCAAGAAGGCGGTCACCAAATCGGCCCGCGGAAACAACGTCGGCGCCTTCGTCGCGAACAACAGCTCGAGGATCGCCGGCAGGGTCGGGTGGGTGACGTACTTGATGAACTGCGCGTCGTCCTTCGGGTCGGACCCGTTGAAACGATCCTTGTCCTTGACGCCGATCAGCACCTCGTTGACCAGCGGCATGCCCAGGCGCGAGACCTGAGTCCAGGCACCGCCCTTGCGCGAAGGCTTGTCGTAGGTCGCGGCGGGGTTGAGCACGGTGGCCTGTCGAACGCTGGCGGTGGTCCAGGCGCCGATGATGGGCTGCTCGGCCGAGGTGAGGCAGGCGATCGGCACCTCGATGGCGAGCGTGCTCACGTTCTTGTCGCACAGCGGGTTGGGCACCGCGTCTCGCTTGGAGGGGTCGGTGATCACCGCGGCCGGCGCGTTGACGAGATCGAAGACGGGCCCGAGGTTCACGGCGAACCCTTCAGCCCGCTGGCCGACGAACAGGCGCGCAGGCGTGGGGCAGCCGGGAACGTGCACGGTCTTGATGAACCCCTCTGCGTACGCCTTGTAGTTCGCGTCGCCGCCGGCGTTGTTGCCGAAGGACTTTCGGCCCGCGTAGTCGAAGGGCTTGATGAAGGTCGAGCTGCCGTCTTCCGCCAGCACCGGCTGCGCGTTGCCCGTGCGCCGGGGGCCGCGGATCACGTTGACCGAATAGGTCTCGAGCACCGACAGCTTGGCGCGATCGGAGGGATCGCCGAGGTTGGCGAAGGCCACGGCCACGTTCTCCTGCACGCCGCCGTCAGCCGGGCCAATGGGCAGCGCGAGGCCCTTGCCGTTGTTGTTCAGCGTGTTCGAGAACCTGAACTGAAAGGTGAGATCTTCGATCGCGTCGGCGTCGTTATCGACGTGGATTTCATAGATGGCCTCGGGGTCGAACATGAAGAAGTTGGGCCCGCCATACGAGTCCTGCAACGGTTGGTAGTTCGCGATCAACGTGACGTAGCCGTCGCGGCCCGCCTCGTAGCTGCGAAACAGATACAGGTCGGTCCCGTCGACCTTGGGGTGCTCGGTGAGGAACGGCGCTTCGCGGTGACTCGAAGCGCTGACCCCCACCGCGAGCGCGAGGGTCACGCACGCGAGGAGTCTGCTGGTCAGCTTCAGTGTCGTCGGCTTCATGATTTTCCTTCCGGTTGAATGTCTTGGTTGAACGAACTGCCATCAACGAGACGTTTCGACCGGCGCGACTGGATGCCCGGCGCCTCGAGAGCACAGCCCGAGTGAGCAGGCGTGTGGCGAGACGGCATGGGTTCGCACGCGTGATGCCAGCGAGGTCACGGGCATGAAGACTGCACAAACGCTGAACAATGAAACCAAGCCCGCCACGCCCGGTATTGAGCCCTGATGTCGCCATGGGCCGCGCTGGTCGACTCGATCGAGCCTCCCTCTCGAGGCTCTACGCAGCTCATGCGCCGCGAGCCCTGAAGCTCGCGCGGGGAATGACGCGCGACCGCCTCGACGCGGAGGACGTCGTTCAAGACGTCTTCGTCAAGCTCTGCCAGCGCCGCAACCCTGGAAAGCACGCGCCTGTATTCCCCGCTGGGTGGCTCTCGGCCCTCGTGCGGAACAAAGCGCTCGACCTGCTCAGGCAGAAGAAGTCCATCGCTGGCGCGAGCCTGCGGGCCTCAAGAGAGGCAGCGCCCGAGTACCGGACACCCGAGAAGGAACTGCTCGCGGCCCAGGCGCAGCAGCTGCTGCGACAGGCGCTCGCGCGGCTCCCCGCGCAGCAACGACACACGCTCGAGCTGGCGTGCCTCGAAGGGCTCTCGCAGGCCGAGATCGCCGCCCGCTGCACCACGCCGCTGGGCACCGTGAAGGCGCGGTGCCGCGCGGCGCAGTCGCGGCTGGGCCAGCTCCTGAAATCAGTCGAGGTAGACCGTGGCGGTCAGGCGCAGCGTGAACGGGTACGCGGGGGTGTAGTTCACGTCGTCGCAGCCCTGAAACGTGCCGTCCATCGAGGCGGTCAGCCGGCCCCGTGAGCCGCACGAGAAGCCATCGGGGACAGCGGCCCCTACCGCAGGCTCGCCCCGCAACCGGCTCGTGGTGGCGAACTGCGCCGAGCGGTAGACCCCGTTGAAGAGGTTCTCGATGTCCAACGCGACGTCGAACCAGCGGTGCCGGTAGCCCAGGTGAAGATCGAACTGGGTGAAGCCGGGCGCCTTCAAGAAGCCATCGTCGTTCGCGGGCCGATCTCCGATTCCGTAGAACCGCAGGCCGCCGCGAACGACCCCGGGCCCGAGCTCGTGCCGCGCCGACAGCCCGCCCGACCAGGTCTGCTGCGGCGCCAACGCGAGACCGCCGCCATTCGTGCTTTGACCCGTGAACTGCGAGCGCGTGAAGGTGACGTCGAGATCGGCCGACAACCACTTCGTCAAATCGAAGCGGGTCTCGAGCTCGACGCCGTAGCGCCGCGTCGCATCGCTCACCTCCGTGGTCCCCTCGTCGCCGATCCAGACGGTCTCGTTGTCAAGGTCCAGCAGCCACCCTGCCGCGGCGAGGTCCCAGCGGTCGAAGAGGCGCGCGCGCGTGCCCACTTCGCCGCCGATGGCGCGGGTCAGTGGGGTCACCGCTTGAGCACTGAAGACGCCGCGCACGTCGTTCGAGTGAAAGCCGTGGCCATAGTTGGCAAAGAGCTCCCACTGAACGGTGTCATTGAAGACCGGGGTGACGATGAGGTTCAGCTTGGGGCTGAGCTGGTACGCGCTGCTCACGCCCGAACCCGGTGCGTCAGGGCCGGGAGCGGAGAGGCGGCTGTCGACCGCGAAGACGATGGTGTCGGCTCGAACCCCCGCGTTGAGCCTCAACCAGGAGAACGGCGTCACCTCTTCGCTCACGTACGCCCCCGCAAGGGTCTCGCTGACTGCGTTGTCGCCCCTCACGCCCTGCCGTTGCCGCGCGGTGGTGCTCCAGAGCTGATTGACCACGTCGTCGTGGCGGGCGTCGATGCCCAGGGTGGTATCGAAACGAACGCTCCCCAGGTGCTTCACCACGCGGTACGAGAGCTTCGCCCCGAAGAAGGTGCGGCGGTCGACCTGCTCGATCTCATCGCCGTTGACGGGGTCGTTCAGATAGCCCGTGAAGTTGGAGAACAGATTGAAGCTGTAGGTGCCGAGGTAGGCCAGCGCCTTGAGTTCACTGTTCTCGCTGGGCCGCAGCCGGTAGAGCAGCGCCACCTGATGCCGGGTCGAGTTGCCGCCCTCGGTGGGGTCGAGCGAGCCGAAGCGGGAGATCAAGCCCTGCTCGACGGCCCGGTCGGCGATCTGCCCCGAGCCCTTCCAGTCACCGCCGTACCCGAGGTGCACCACGCTCAAGGTCGAGTTGCTGCCCAGGTCGAAGGTCAGCTTGTTGAACAGCTTGTACCTGTTCCAGGTGTCCGGCCGCTCGAAGGGTCCATTCGCCTGGCCCAGGTCGGCCGCGAACGTCGCCTTCACGCCATCGAAGCGCGCGTTGGCGATGAGCAGCGCGCGCAGCGTGGGCAGGCCAGAGCCTGGCGAGCCTCCGAAGCTGAGCGCCGCGCTCGAGTGCTCGAAGCCATCGCGGCTGATCAGGTTGATCGAGCCTGCCGTCGCGAAGTCGCCTTGGTTCGCAAAGCTGGGCCCCTTGGTGATCTCCACCCGTTCGATCGCCTCGGGGATGATGAAATTGGTGTCGGTGTAGCCCTGGCCATGACCGTGCGAGACCATGTTCACCGGCACTCCGTCGATGGTGATCGACACGTCTGTGCCGTGGTCAGCGTCGAAGCCGCGCATGAAATATTGGTTCGCTTTGCCGCCGCCAGAGTGCTGCACCATCACCAGCCCCGGCGTGATGCGCAGCACATCTTGAAGGCTGGCGATGGGCCGCAGGGCGAAGTCGCGGTCGCGCACCGAGAACGACGAGCTGGCTGAGATCGGCCGCTGACCCAACACGGTGGTGCGCATCGCTGTCGTCGGCCCGGGCGCGCCCCCATCGACGAGCGTCGGGGGGAGCCGAAACGCGTACTTGAAGCTGACGTACGAGCGCACGGGAATGCCGTCCTGGGTGGCGGGCCGGAACACGTACTGCTGGACGGCGGCCATCGCTGACGCGTCGAAGTCTTCGCCCGCCGACTCGAGTACCCGCGCGTCGGTCACCCGCCCCTGGGCGTCGACCTGCAGCTCGAGGTGCACGTGCGCTTCACGTCGCTGGGCCAACGCAGCCGCCGGGTAGCTCGCCTCGACCGACGTGAGGATGCTCGGCGGCACGACGACGTGAGAGATGCCTCCGTCAACGTCGTCGTCATCGGGACCACCATCGGCTTCGTGAGAGAACGCAGGTGCGGCGAGGGCGCAGCAAAGGAACAACCACCGCGAACGCGGTGCGAGAAGAAGCTTCATGTTGGGGGAACTCAGGTGAAGAGCAGGGAAAACGTCGTGGGTTCAGCGCTCGACGCGCTGGCTACGGACCCTGCGATTCTTCGACCTGGTTCCACGGCTCGATGCTCGGCGAAGCGGGCTGCGCGAATGGGGCGAGTTCCCGAATCGTCAAGACCCGCTGCAACTCGGGCACTGGTGGGGCCTGAGTTGCGAGGGCGAGCAGGTGCTCCACAGTTCCCGCGCCGTGCTGATCGCTCGGCTGGTCACTCGACTGATTCCGGACTGACCGCGACGCGCCGTGAACGTGTTGGTGCTTCTGCGCGTGACTGGTTGCGTGGGCGAGCGGCGCGACGAGCAGACCCCAGGCCAGGACCACCAGGCCCAGCGCCGCCAGCTCTCGCCTATCTCGTCTCGAAAACACGGAATGCCTTCTTACTTCATCGGAACTTGGTGCCGTCGTTCAGTTTTGGTGGGTTTTCTCGAAAAGAATCAGCAGGCCTCTGCATGAAGGCCTCAGGTACGAAGCAGCTGTGCGTTCGGATGTCGCTCGGGTGATCACGACAGGCCGGTCCGTATCTTTGTTGATGTGGCAGCGGTCGTCGTGCCCATAAGCGGACATGGGAATCAAGACGACGCGAGCGAGCATCGTGAGCTTCTTCATCGGCGTTCTCGAGAAAGGGTTGGAGCGCTCTGCGTTCGCTGGCGCGACAGCTGGCATTTTCCTGGGTCTGTGCAGCGTCAATGCTGCGGCGCACGATCAGTGGTTGGAAACGGAGCCGCCGGCCGTGCGCCCGGGGAAGGGGCTCAAGCTCTACCTTCAATTGGGCGAGCACCTGTCGGCCAGCGAGCCCGCGCAGATCAAGAGCCGCGAGCGTTACGTGCGCTTCGAGGCCATCTCGGCGGTGGGCCGCAAGGACCTGCGCTCATCCCTGCGCGAGGACACTCAGCCGATCGCCACCCTCAGTCGCGAAGCCAGAGGTCCGATGGTGATCGCGCTCGATTCCACCGCGCGGTCCATCGAATTGCCCCCCGACAAGTTCGCCTCGTACCTCCTCGAAGAGCGGCTGATCACCGTCCTGAGCGACCGGGTCGAGCGAAACGAGGAAGAGACTCCGGGTCGGGAAAAGTACTCGCGCAGCCTGAAGTTGCTTCTGCTCGAGCCGGTGACAGGCGAGCGCGGCCGACGAGGGTGTGCTGACGAGGCCCGTGGGCCAGGATCTCGAACTCGTCCCTCAGACCAACCCCTCACGCGCTCGCACACAGGGAACGCTGACCTTCCAGGTCTTGTTCAAGGGCAAGCCGTTGCAGCGCGGCGCGATCACCGCAGCCAACCGCCTCAACACGGTCGTACGCGCCCAGCACCTGCGCACCGACGCGAATGGCCTCGTGACCATTGAGTTCGACAAGACAGGAGACTGGTTCATCGGAATCGTCCACATGGAGCGAACTGCGGAAGTCGGCGCCGAGTGGCGGAGCTACTGGGCCAGCCTGACGTTTCACCTCGAGTAGCCGGTGGCGCGGCGGCCGTGCGCAGCCCGGAAACGCGACTCGGGGTTGGTTCCAGCGTTCGCTCAGTAGTTGCGCAAGTCGTCGTGGTCTTCGGCCTTTTTCTTCTTCTCGGCCTCTTCCTTCTTCTTGCGCTCGTCTTCTTCCTTCTTCTTCTTCGCGTCGGCTTCGGCCTTCAGGCGGGCCTCTTCTTCAGCCTTTGCCTTCTGCTCTTCTTCTTCCTTCTTCTTGCGCTCGTCCTCTTCCTTCTGCTGCTTCTTGGTGAGCTTGCCGGCGCCTTTCTTCTCGTCCTTCTTCGCGCGCTCTTCTTCGTCGAGGCGCTTCTTGTCTTCTGCCTTCTTCGCGCGCTCCTCTTCAGCGGCGGCCTGTTTCTCTTCTTCGCGCTTCTTCCGCTCGAGGGCCTCGCGCTCCTTCTTGCTGAGCTTCTTCGTGCTCTGCTCTTCGTCTTCCTTCTTCCGGGCCGCTTCCTTCTGGCGCGCGGCTTCCTCTTCTTCGCCGCGGCGCTTGTCGTCGGCGGCCTTCGAGTCGGAGTTCTTCTTGCGATCTTCTTCGCGCTTCCGGTCTTCCTCACGGCGGCGCTCGTCTTCCCTGGCCCGGTCTTCGGCGGCGCGGCGATCTTCGGCCGCCTTGCGATCGAGCTCGCGGCGCTTGAGGTCGTCGGTGCTGCCCTTCTTCTTGCCGGGCGAAGCGGCCTCTTCCGATTCTGCGCCGCCGAGCTTATCGGTCAGCAGCAGCACGCCACCCGTGCCCGCCGCCAGAATGCCGACGATGTACGAGATGTCGGCCACCGCGGCGTAGGTCTGCCCATCGCGTTTGAAGTTCGCCGAGTTGAAGGTCTGCGTCTGCGGCGTCGCGCGAAAGGCGTCGGCCTGGCCGTTGGCCATGATGCCGAACACGCCGCCCACGATGATCACCGCTGCGCCCGCGCCCAGCAGCGAGATGCCGGCCACGGTCTTCACCGACGCGCCGCTCCCGCCCTTGAAGTGGTGCACGGCGTCGCGCCCATCACGCTTCGCGTCCTTGCCGGTCAGCGCATCGAAGAACGAGGCGAGCGCTTCGGGATCTCCGGGGTTGACGGTCGCGGTGCGGAACGAGGCGTTGTGGCCATCACGAACCTCGAGGCGAACGCCGATGAGCTCGAGCTGCTCGCCGGCCAGGCTCTTCCGCGCGACGACCAGCAGCACCTGCTCGAGCTGCGCGGCCTTGCCCAGGGCCTGCGCGGCGCTGTCACGGGTCGAACCTTCGGGATCCTTCTTGATGTCGCTGATGGCCTTCTTCCAACCCGGCCCAAGCTCGGCGGCGGCCAGCGAGATCACCTCTTCGCCGGGCCCGGCCTGGCTCTGCCCCAGCGCGTAGCCCCCTTCTGAAGCGGCGATGAAGTGTTTGGCACCCGTGAGGCCGGCCACCGTGACCGGGCTCACGCCGCGGTACAGGCCATCGACCCACACCCGCGCCCCGGGAGGCTCGGTGCGCACGAGCAGCTCGCCCTTCGCGTTCGCGGCGAACTTGCGCTGCGCTTCGGCGAACTTGATGAGGTCGGGCGTGAAGAAGGTGGGCGTGAACTCTGCCTTCGGAGAGAGCGCGACGACCGACTCGATGTCTTTCTTCGCGGGGCCGTTCTCGCCCCCCGTGGCGTGACCGGCCGCCTTCATCGTCCACGCCTCGAGCAACGAGGGGAAGTGGCGGGCGAGGTCGGTGGCCTGCAGCGCCTGCACGGCCTGGGTGAAAGCCTCGGTCGCCTTCACGTTGTCGAGATCGTCGAGGGCCTGCTTGCCCGACTTCATCAACTCGCGCGCTTCTTCGACCTTCGCTTCCTGCGTCTTCGCCGCGTTCGGGCTGAACGCATCGTGCACGGGGATGACGGTGAACTTCGCAGCACGCTCCAGCGCGGCCTCGGCGGCGCCTTCCAGCGCGCCCTGCTGCTGGGACGCGCGCAGGTCCTGAGAGACGACCACCACGGCGATGCGCGGACCGCTGGCGGCGAGCGTCAGCTGCGTGAGGAATTCAGGCGCAGAAGCCTGCGCGGGGGGGGGACGAACCAACGCCACCACGAGCAACGCGATGAAGCACTGGAGGGCCAGGGAAGCGGGCCTGCTCGACGGGCGCATGGCGCGCATGGTCGCTCACCCTTGCGCCCAGCGCCACAGTTACAGCCCACACCGGTCCTCCCGAGCAGGGGACCGGCTTCGCCGGCGATTTCGTCCGAAGGAACAGACCCACCGTTCGCATCGAGCGCAGTCGAGATGCCACCTCTGCGCCGCGCGGCAGGTGA
>JBKJSE010000195.1:0-23409 GCA_046595925.1 Archangium sp.
CCACCGAAGCCGGGCACCATGCGGCCCGCGAAACCGAGCACCAACAAGGTCACGCCACCCAATGTGAAGGTGTGTCTCGCCGCATCGCGCAGCAGCGGAGGCGCCCACACGCCGAGCGCCGCCAGCCCGCTCCACGCGGAGAGCCCGGCGAACACCAGCAAGAAGCTCAGCCCTGCCTGCACGGCGCGAGGTGAAAGATTGCCTTCGCGCTCCAGGCCTTCGCCCGAGAAGGGCCGCACGGTCCACCACACCAGGCCGATCGCTGCGGTCGCGGCGAACGACTGCAGCGCGCTGAACCACGCGGCATCCACCCACGGAGCCACTGCCGCGAACCCGGCCGCCACCTGCCACGCGACGAAGAGCCGCTGCTGCGCCTGCTCCGAAGGCCGCGCCACGTGCAACGTGCAGATGCCCGCGCGAAAGAAGATGCCCCACAGCCACGAGCCCGTGCCCCCGAACAGGGCCATCGCCCAGATGCTCTCCAACGGCACGAAGAGCAGCGGCCCGCCGAAGGACTGACCGACGGTCCACGCGAGCAACACCACCGAAGCCAGCCACCACCAGGCCACGCCCGAGAGCAGGAACCGATGCAGGGTGTCGTGTGCAGGGGCGCCTCGCCAGAAGCCCCACACCAGTGAAGCCCACGCCGTCATCGCGCCCACCACGAGCACCGCTCCGGCGACCGAGAGCGCCGCAGCACCCGGCAACAACGCGCCCAGCCGCCCCGCCACCAGCAAGCTCACTCCGCCGATGCCCGTCCACCGCAAGAAGGCGAGGCGGGCCCGGCCAGGGGGCGCCGCTCCGAAGAAGCGCGGCGCCAGGTGCAGCGAGATGCCCAGGGTGAACAACCACAAGAAGCCGAACAGCTGCGCGAAGGCGTGAGCGCGGTGGTGATCGACGGGCACTGCGCGCATCGCCACCCGCAGGTTCCACAGATCGATGGCGCCCGTCAGCGCACCCAGGGTGAGCGTGAAGCACAACGAAGCGAGCACGAAGGGCTTCCACGGAAACACCGGGGCCTCGGGCATCAGTCTCATGACGCCGCTGCTTTCACCGCCGCGCGCCGGCCGGCGACCAGGTGCCACGCCAGCACCACCACGATGCCCAGCACGAACACCATCAAGAAGAAGGAACCCAGCTGCGGCCAGCTGTGGGTGGTGAAGTTCGCGATCTGCTTGCTGCCCAACACCGCGGGCATGAAGCCGGGCACCTTCACCGGCGCGTCGGCCTTCAGGTGATGGCCGAACACGTACAGCGTGTAGACGAAGCGCGCGAAGGCGAAGCCGCTCACGTAGGTGGTCATCACCAGCAGGTCGACCAGCGCGCCCACGTTGCCGATGGCCGCCACCCGCAGCAGGAAGATGAGCAGCGCGCCCAGCGCGAAGGGCAGCCAGTCGAGATCGCTCATCGCCTCGCGATCGAGCGTGTGCATGCCGATGTAGTGGTTGAGGACGTTGATCTCCTGCAGGTGCTGGCCGTCGTTTCCGCCTTCGACGGTGTGGGCGAAGATGTCCATGTAGAGGCCGGCCGGGTACTGCGGCGCCTCCATGGAGATCCGCCACAACGGCTGGGTGAGCGAGAGCGCGAGAGGCACCGCGAGCAGCGCCAACACGATGCGGGCCCTCGGCTTCAAAGGCTTGGCGAGGAACTCGTAGAAGGCATCGACGTAGAGCCGCATGAGTCTTCGTTCTGCAAACCGAAGCCCAGCCCTTCACCACGCTTGACGGGGGGCTCGCACCGTGTTCCGAATCGGAACATGGCTGAACAAACCGCAACAGGGCCCTTCAATTGCGAGACACCGTTCGAGCGCGGTGGGAGCCTCTGCAAGACCTGCCGGCTGCTCCCGGAGACGCCCGCGGGCCGCAGGTGCAACCGGCTGGTCTCCAACAGCCCGGCGATGAAGACGCTGCTGCAGAAGGCGGCCCTGGTGGCCAACAGCGACGTGGCGGTGGTGCTGCGGGGCGAGAGCGGCTCGGGCAAGGAGGTGGTGGCCCGCGCGCTCCACGCCAACAGCCCCCGCCGGGCCAAACCTTTCCTCGCGGTCAACTGCGCGGCGTTGCCCGGTGAGCTGCTGGAGTCAGAGCTGTTCGGTCACGTGAAGGGCGCGTTCACCGGGGCCCAGAACGCGCGCAAGGGCCTGTTCGAGACGGCGCACGGAGGCACCATTTTTCTCGACGAGATCGCCGAGATGCCCCTGCCCCTGCAGGCCAAGCTGCTGCGCGTGCTGCAAGACGGCGAACTTCGCCGGGTGGGTGAATCTGAAGCGGTGAACGTCGACGTGCGGGTGGTCTGCGCCACCCATCAGAACCTGCAGGAGTGCGTGCGAGACCGGCGGTTTCGAGAAGATCTCTACTTCCGCCTCAAGGTGTTCACCCTGGTGGTGCCGCCCCTGCGAACCCGCACCGAAGACATCCCCGTGCTGGCGCACATGTTCCTCGAGCAGGAGCGACCGGGCGCCCGCTTCACCCCGCGCGCGCTGAGCTCGCTGGTGAAGTACGCGTGGCCCGGCAACGTGCGTGAGCTGCAGAACGCGGTGAAACACGGCGCCATCCTCTCGCAGGGCCAACCGGTCGATTTGGAACATCTGCCGGAGGAGCTCTCGATGCCCACGGTCTCGCTGGTGCCCGAGCCCGAAGACGGCCTGCTGTCCCTCGAGCAGGCAGAGAAGCGGCACATCTTGCGCGTGTTGGAGGCCTGCGGTGGTCAGCAGATCGACACCGCGCGGGTGCTGGGCATCGGGCGTACGACCCTTTGGCGAAAGCTGAAGGCCTTTGGGCTCGCCAGTTGATGCAGTCCTTGCGCGTCGACTGAGGCGCTGCACCCTTTGCACCCGGTGAGGTCTTCACCGATCTTCGAGCCGCGTTCTCCTCGGAATCGAGGTGGCACAGCGGTCGCAATGAGAGCCCGCGCAGAACTTCCACGGAGCTCTCATGAAATCGAAGCTGATCGGATCACTTGCGGCGCTGCTCACACTCGCGGCCTTCGCGTACGGCTGCCAGAGCGGCAGTTCCACCAACGGGGCGCCTGCCTCCACGCAGTCGAGCGCCGGGCTCAAGCAGATCATGGTCGAGCGCAAGCTGAGCGAGGCCGATGTCGAGGCCGCGCTGCTCACCTACAAACCCACGGGCCAGAAAGACGAATACGTCATCTTCGCCTCGGGCGGTCAGTCAGGGCAGATCCTGGTGATCGGCGTGCCTTCGATGCGGTTGCTCAAGGTGATCGCGGTGTTCACCCCCGAGCCGTGGCAGGGCTACGGCTACGGCGGCTACGGCAACAAGGTGCTCGCGGGCGGCCAGCAGTACACGATCGGCGAGAAGCTGACCTGGGCCGACGTGCACCACCCGAACCTCTCCGAGACCGGGGGCGACTACGACGGCCGCTTCCTCTTCGTGAACGACAAGGCCAACGCGCGCGTCGCGGTGGTCGATCTGAGGGACTTCGCCACCAAGCAGATCGTGCCCAACAAGCTGGTGGCCTCCGATCACGGCGGCGCGTTCGTCACACCCGACAACGAGTACGTCATCGAGACCAGCCAGTACCCCGCCCCGCTGGGCCGCGATTACGCGCCGATCTCGGAGTACAAGACGAAGTACCGCGGCCTGGCGATGTTCTGGAAGTTCGACAAGGTCAAAGGCCGCATCATCGAGAGCGAGTCGTGGGGCGTGGAGCTGCCGCCCTACACCCAGGATCTCGCCGACTGCGGGAAGCTGGCCTCTGACGGCTACGTCTTCATCAACAGCTTCAACACCGAGATGGCCACCGGCGGCATCCTCGAAGGCAACCCGCCGGTCGAGTCAGGCGCGTCTCAGAACGACACCGACTTCCTCCACGTGATCAACTGGAAGAAGGCCGAAGCGCTGGTGAAGGCCGGCAAGGCGAAGGAGATCAAAGGCGTCAAGGTGTTGATGATGGACGTGAGCGGCCCGGAGAAGGTGCTCACCCTCATCCCCGAGCACAAGAGCCCGCACGGCGCTGACGTCACTCCTGACGGCGAAGACATCGTGGTGGGCGGCAAGCTCGACACCCACGCCACCGTGTACAGCTTCAGGAAGATCAAGGCGCTGATCGAGGCCGGCACCTACGAGGGAAAAGACCCGTACGGCATCCCGATTCTCCCCTTCAAGGACTCCATCCGCGGGCAGGTGGAGATTGGCCTGGGGCCCCTGCACACCGTCTACGACGACAAGGGCTTCGCCTACACCTCGGTGTTCATCGAGTCGGTGGTCGCCAAGTGGGACCTCAAGACCCTCAAGGTCGTCGACAAGCTGTCGGTTCACTACAACATCGGCCCGCTCTACCCGCAGAACTTCCAGCTGGTGGGCATCGACAACTCGAAGATGAAGCTGCTGGCCGACATGCCCATCGGCATCGGCGAGCCGCACTACGCGCAGATGATCAAGGCCGACAAGTTGAAGCCCATGAAGGTGTACCCGATGGGCACCGACCCGCTCACCGACGAGAAGGACGAGTTCGCGGTGACCCCCGGCAAGGAGCGCATCGAGCGCAAGGGCAACGTGGTCGACGTCTACATGACCGCGATTCGCAGCCACTTCACGCCCGACTACGTCGAGGTCGATGAGGGCGACACGGTCCGGCTGCACCTCACCTCGATCGAGCAGGCCGAGGACCAGGTGCACGGCTTCACCATCGACATGTACAACGTGAACCTCTCGCTCGAACCCGGCAAGCACGAGAACGTCACGTTCATCGCCGACAAGCCCGGTGCGTTCCCCATGTACTGCACCGAGTTCTGCTCGGCGCTGCACCTCGAGATGATGGGCTACTTCATGGTGAAGCCCAAGAAGTAGCCGGCCGTCACCCACCCACCCCACGCATTGCCCCTTCAAGGAGAAGTCATGAGACGTGTGTTCGCTGGACTGGTCGCTGCGCTGTGCTTGAGCGCGTGCGACGACAAGAAGCCCGAAGCCGTGGCGGTCACCGCGGCCCCTGCGGTGGTCGCTCCCGTGGTGGAAGTGGCGCCTGCGAAGACCGTCATCGAGGTGCCCGAGTTCACGATCAGCACCACCCCCGATGACATCAAGAAGGGCGAGGCGCTCTTCGCCGCGAAGGGCTGCGTGGCGTGTCACAAGGTCGGTGGCGGCAAGCTCGTCGGCCCCGACCTGAAGGGCGTGACCGCGCGGCGCGAGGAGAGCTGGATCAAGAAGATGATCCTCCGCCCCGACGTGATGGTGAAGGAAGACGAGATCGCCAAGAAGCTGCTCGGCGAGACCTTCGTGCCGATGCCCAATCAGAACGTCGACCCGAAGACCGAGCTGCCCTTCATCCTCTCGTTCCTCAAGAGCGCGGAGAAGTGAACGTGACCGCGCTCCTCGTCATCGCCGTGCTGTCCGCCGCGGGGCCGGTCGATCGCCCGTGTCCGGAAGGCGCGGTGGTGGCCCGGAGCGCGAGTCAGCTGTCCTCGCTGCTGCAAGGTGAGCTGCAAGACCTCTGGGTCGCCGGCGTCATCGTCGGTGACTTCGAGGCAAAGCGCGGCGTCGCGCTGCATGGTTGCGAAGGTGCGGTGCTCCAGGGCACGGGCCACGGCACGGTGCTCAAGCTGCTGGGCGACGACGTGCTGGTCGAAGATCTCACCTTCGAGAAGTCGGGCGTGCGCACCTCGTTCGAAGACGGCGCGCTGAAGGTGACCGGCAAGCGCGCGATGGTGCGGCGCGTTCGCGTGCGAGACACGCTGTACGGCATCGCCTTCGAGAAGTGCCACGACTGCCGGCTGGAAGACGCCGAGATCTCTGGGCGGCCCGAGCTGGAAGAGAACGAACGAGGCGACGCGGTGAAGCTGTGGGAAGCGCACGGCTCGCAGGTGCGGCGCGTGTGGGTTCACGGCATGCGCGACCTGGTCGTCTGGTACTCGCGCCACGTCACCCTCGAAGACAACCGCATCACTGGCGGGCGCTACGGCACCCACTTCATGTACGCGCACGACTCCATCGTGCGGCGCAGCACCTTGCGCGGCAACACGGTGGGCATCTTCGTCATGTACTCGGCCCGCGTGCTCGTCGAAGACAACGAGCTGTCGGGCGCGCGCGGACCCGCGGGCATGGGCATCGGCTTCAAGGAGAGCGACGCGGTCACGCTCAGGCGCAACGCGATCGTCTCCAACACCATCGGCACCTATCTCGACTTCACCCCGCGCGACCCATCGCAGCCGGTGTTGTTCGAGGGCAACACCCTGGCGCTCAACGGCGTCGCGCTGCGCACGCACTCCAGTGAGCGCGGGGCGAAGTTCCTGCAGAACGATCTGCTGTCCAACGACGTCCTGGTCGAGGTCGACGGCAACGGTGACGCACGCGGCGTCGAGTTCGCGGGCAACTACTGGGCGACCTACGCCGGGTACGATCTCGACGGCGATGGGGTCGGCGACGTGCCGTACCAGCTCAAGCGCGCCTCGAGCGCGTTGAGCGACGCGCACCCCGAGCTCAAGTTCTTTCACGGCACCGCGGCCTTTGGGCTCTTCGACGCGGTCGCCACCGCGCTCCCCTACTTCGCCTCGCACGTTCTCCTCGAGGATCTGCGGCCTGTCATGCACCCCCACCGCGAGCTTCCCCGATGATCTCGATTCAGAACGTCAGCAAGTCGTTCGGCGCGGTGCGCGCGTTGGAGGCCGTCTCGCTCGAGCTGCCGCCCGGTTCGCGCGTCGCCCTCGTCGGCACCAATGGCTCGGGCAAGACCACCTTGCTGCGCGCGATGTGTGGGCTCCTGCGGGTCGAAGGCCGCATCACCTTGTTCGGGACGGACGTCGCGAAGGAGCCCGAGGTGGCGCTGCGCAGCCTCTCGTCGATGCCGCAGATCGCGCCGCCGCTCGACGCGCCGGTGGCCGAGCTGGTGCGCGCCTTCTGCGTGCTGCGCAACCGGGAACCCGCCGCGGTGGCGCTCCGAGCCAGGCGGCTGGGTCTCGACCTCGAGGCCGTCGCGCGATCGCGTGTCAGAGATCTCTCGGGCGGCATGAAGCAGAAGCTGCTGGCGGCCCTCGCGCTGACGGCTGACGCACCCGTGCTGGTCTGTGACGAGCCCACCGCCAACCTCGACCCCGCGGCGCGGCGGGTGTTCTTCGCAGAGGTGCAAGCGAGGCCGGCCAGCTCGATCCTCGTGTTGTGCAGCCACCGGGTCGACGAGGTGCAGCACCTGGTCGAGCGCGTGGTGCAACTCGATGAAGGCCGCGTGGTGTCCGACGCGTCACTCGCCCAGACCCTGGCGAAGCTGCGGGGCTTTCGCGTCGACCTCACCTTCCGCGAGATACCTGGCACGGGTGAAGCGGCCACCCTGCTGGCGCGCGGCTTCGTGCCGTCGACGCCCACGCGGTTTCACGGCGAGTTCTCCGAGGTCGACAAGGTCGAGGTGGTGGGCCGGGTGATGGCCAGCTTCGGCCCGCGACTGCTCGACCTCTCGCTGCAGGACTCCGACGGCCTGCGCGAAGACGCGAAGGTGGTCCCGCTGCGAGTGGTGAACTCATGAGATCGACGCTCTTGTTGGTGATGCTGATGACGAGCTGCAGCGACGCCCGGCTCGTGGCGGAAGAGCCGGTGTGGGGCAAACAGCAGTGCAGCCACTGCGCGATGCTGGTGAGCGAGAAGGTCTCCGCAGCGCAGCTGGTGACCACCGATTCGAAGCGTCGCTTCTTCGACGACCTGGGCTGCATGGTGGCGTGGGAGCTGCGAGAGCACCCCACCGTCGCTGCGCGCTGGGTTCGCGCAAACGGAAGCTGGGCCGACCCGGGCTCGAGTCATTTCAGTGCGGGCCACGCCACGCCGATGGACTTCGGGTTCGTCGCTGATGCGGCCGGCACGCTGACCTTCGACGAGGTGCGCACCGCGGTGCAGGAAAGACAGAACGGAGCTCACCCATGAAGTCCCCCTTCTCGGCATTTCTGCGGCTCGAGCTCTCCGATGCCTTGCGCTCGCGCTGGGTCGTCTTCTCGTCGCTCCTCTATCTGGGGCTCGCCATGGCCTTCGTGTGGCTCGGCCTGCGCGAGTCGACGGTGCTCGGCTTCACCGGCCTCTCCCGCGTGCTGCTCAACCTCGCCAACGCGGTGCTGGTGATCTTCCCTCTGGTGGTGCTCATCGGTACCCACTCCGCCGTGGTGCACGCGCGCACGAGCGGCTTTTGCGAGCTGATGCTCTCGCAGCCGGTGAAACGTTCGACCTGGTTCCTCGCCCTGCTCACCTCGCGCCTGCTGGTGTTGGTGGGCCCGCTGGTGGTGTTGCTGGTGGGCTGCTTCGTCTCGGCAGCCTTCGTCGAGTCAGAGCCGGGCCTCACCTTCATCGGCTTGAAGAGCCTCGCCGTGTGCAGCGCGCTGGTGTTTGCCTTCGTCGGCGTGGGGCTGCTGATCTCTTCGGTGGCGCGCAGCGTGGAGCGCGCGATGATCTGGGCACTGGTGGTCTTCGTCGCCACCTCGGCGCTTCATGACGTGCTGCTGATCACCGCGCTGCTGCGCACGTCGCTGCCGCCCCAGGTGGTGTTCGCCCTCGCCGCGCTCAACCCCAGCGAGACCGCCCGGGTGGGCATTCTCGCGAGCGTCGACCCGGAGCTCTCGGTGTTGGGCCCGGTGGGGTTCTGGCTGGCGAACTCGTTGGGGCCCTCGTTCGCGCTGGCCCTGGCAGTGCTCTACCCGCTCGCGTTGGGGCTGTTCACCACCTGGCGAGCGCTGCGCCGCACCCAGTCGATGGATCTCATCGCGTGAACGACGCCAGCTCTTTGACCACCCCGGCCAGGAAGTGGCAGTACGCGCTCAAGTAGCTGTCTTGCTGTGCGTTGACGGGTGAGAGCAACCACGGGTTCATCAGCGTGTGCCGCAACACGAAGAGCCCTTCGGCATCGGGCGCTGCGAGCTCGAGGTCCAGCGCGGTCGACAGGCGCGTCCGCTCCTCGGCGCCGAGGTGCGTGAGGCTGATCGTGGTGTTCGAGGCGAAGAAGTCGCGAAACTGCACGGGCACATCGCCCCGCACGCTGAGCTGGTCGAAGATCTTTCGGGCAAACGTGTTGGCAGCGGCCAGTGAGCGATTGCCCTTCGGGTTGAAGGCCAGACAGATCAGGTTGCAGTCGGGCTCGTAGGGCATGCCCATGCGCACCCACGGCGCGAGCTCGGTGGTCAGGCCCGGAAGGCGACCGTGGAGCTGCTCACACGCCCGAATCGAACGCGCCATCAACCGCCCGAAGTGTGCGCCGTCGAGCGGAAGGACCTTGTGATTGACGTAACAAGCCGCCGCCGCTGCACCGGGCCTGCTGCCCTCGAGGCTGAAGCGGCCCGGCTTGCGATAGCGATCTTCGGGCGAGACGTTGGGGCCGAACACGTACGAGGCCTCCTGGTGCACCAGATCGAACACCCGTCGATCACGTGCGAGAAATGCACCGGCGCCGAAGGGCACGAAGCCCAGCTTGTGCGGATCGACGGTGATCGAGTCGGCATCTGCCAACGCGGCGGTCGAGGCGTAGACCCGCTCACTGGGAAAGTGTTCGAAGTCGCTCGCCACCGACTCACGCGTTCGCAACGCCCCGTTGGGTTCTCGAAACAGGCTGGGCAGATACCCGCCCCAGGCCGCATCGACGTGCAGCCAGAACTGCAGTGGCTTGCCACGCAGCGCTGCCAGCTCGTGGATGGGGTCGAGCGTGCCGTACTCGGTGGTGCCGTACACGCCGATGACCGCCAGCACCGGCCTCTTCGCGGCAGCGCACTGCGCGAGCACCGATTCCAGCGCGGCCACGTCGATGCGCGCGTGGGTGGTGGGCAGCTCGAGCAATTGGTCTGCGCCGAGCCCGAGCAGCTTCATCGCCTTGTGCCACGAGTAGTGCGCCGTGCCGGGCGCGAGCACCACGAGCTCAGCCACCAGCGGGTGCTTCATCGCGAAGCGGCCCAGGCCCACGGTCTCGACGCGCGTCTTGTTCACGGCCGCCACGGCGCCCGGCAACGCCTCGACCCGCGAAGCGAGCTCGAGCACCTGGGTGATGCTCCAGCTCAAGAGCTCCCAGTCGTCCCCTTCGACCAGACCCAGCGCCGCGTCACGCACCGCCAGCGGGTAGAGCCGCGTCGCGCGCGCGAGCCACAACCCCTCGTCGTTGGCGATCGTTCCACCCGAGGTGAGGTGACCGAGCGCACACGGCACCTGCTGCGTATCGAGCGGGAAGCCCACCATGCGCGCGAGCTGCCGGCCCACTTCGAGCTCGAGCTGCACCGTGACGGGCGCCGATTCTTCGACGATGTTGTTCGGGTTGTAGAGCGTGGTGACGAGCTGCGCGATGAGCCCGGGCATCAACACGTCGCTCACCATGTGACCCAGGTAGCGCGGGTGAAAGAAGGGCACGGAGCGCTTGAGCTGAGCGGTCAGCAGGTGCAGTTCCTGGCGCGTCTTCGCGGTCGCCTCGAGGAACTCGGGCGCGTACTGATCGCGCGTGCCGATGGGCGGCGTGTCTTCGGGGTGAAAGTTGCGGCGCCAGAAGACGTGATCACGCACCAGCTCGAGCAACGTCTTCTCGAAGAAGTCGTTGTTCTCTCCGTAGGGCCCCAGGAAGTACGGCGCGAGCTCGTCAGTCATGTCAGTGGCACCGGGGCACTTCGGGGTTCGCCGTCAGCGTGCGAACGATGAGCACGGCCGCGGCGGCGAGCGGCACGACCCGCCGCGCGACGTTCACCAGCCGGGGCGAGAGCGTGAGCCGATGGGCGCCCAGCTGCAGCGTGGCAAGTGCGGGAATTGCACCGAGCGAGAAGGCCCCCATCACCGCCGCGCCACCCCACGCCGTGCCAGTGGCAATCGCCGCGAGGAACAGCCCGTAGAGCAGCCCGCAGGGAAGAAAGGGTGTGGCCGCCCCCAGCAGGAAGCTGCGCGTGGTGGGCTGCAACCTCGCACCGAGCCTCACCAGGGCCCTGGAAATCGACGCGACGCCGGGCAGCGGCCGCGCGTGCCGACCGAGATCGAGCGCGGTGATCACCAGGCCCGCGGCCATCAGCCAGGGGAGCACGGGCGTCACGCTCAGGCGCAGGCCCACCGACACGCCTCGACCGAGTGCTCCCAGGAGCAGCCCGACGAAGGTGTACGCGACGACCCGCCCGATGTGCCAGGCGATGGCTGCCGCGCGTCGTTCGCTGCCCCGCGCGCCGAGTGAGGCGCACGCCAGGGGACCGCACATCAAGGCACAGTGAAGGCTTCCCGTGAGGCCTGCCACCAGCGCGCTCAGCGCTCCTGCCGTCGCCAACATCGGTTCCATTGCGCAGGCAGTCCCTACAATCGGCATGCCGTTCGCACCGGTTCTGGGGAACCCCATGCAAACTGCTCTCGAAATCGGCGCAGCCCCTCTCATTCTCCGCTGCGAGCACTGTGGGAGCGCGATTCCCCCAGATGCAGGAACTGCACGCTTCTGCTGCCGGGGCTGTGAAGCGGTGAGCGGGCTGCTGCACGAGCAGGGGCTCTCTGGCTACTACGCGCTCGCAGGCGACCAGGTCAGCGCCGTGAGCCTGCCCGCGCCGCGCAGTCATTCCTGGCTCGAACCACTCTTCGCCAACGCGCTGAGCGGAGAAGGGCCGGTGGCCAGCCTGCAGCTCGATGTTCAAGGCATTCACTGCGCGGCCTGCGTGTGGTTGCTCAACGAGACCTGGCGAAGACAGGCCGGCGCAGGCGACATCACGGTCAACCCCACGCTGGGCACGGTGCGCGTGCACTGGAAGAAGGGCGAGCTGGAGCTCGAGCGCTGGGTCAAGCAGGTCGAGTCGTTCGGCTATCAGTTCGGGCCCGCGCGGAAAGAAGGCTCGCGGCGCAGCGTCGATCTCCCCGCACGGCTCGGCATCTGCGCGGCCATCGCGATCAACGTGATGCTCTTCTCGGTGAGCTTCTACTTTGGGCTCAGCCCTTCAGACCCTGAGGTGTTCCGGCTGTTCACCGGGCTGTCCGCGGCGCTCTCGACGGCGACCGTGCTGATCGGCGGCTGGCCCTTCTTCAGGGCGGCGGCCCAGGGGTTGCGCTCAGGGCTATTGCACCTGGACCTCCCCATCGCGCTCGGCATCGCCCTCGTCTACGGCATGTCGATGGTGCAGTTGGTCACCAGCGAGGGTCGCGGCGATCTGGCGTACTTCGACACGCTCAACATCTTCGTCACCTTGATGCTGCTCGGCCGCTTCCTTCAGGAGCGGCTGCTGGAAAGAAATCGCCGCTACCTGCTCGAGGACGACGGCGCGGACTCGTTGATGGTGCGCAAGGTCTCAGGTCAGCGCCTCGAGACCGTGAAGGCGCCGACGATCTGTGCGGGTGACGTGTTGTTGGTGGCGCCCGGCGATCTGGTGCCCGTCAACGCCGTGCTGCTCGAGCACGCCGCTGAGATCAGCACCGACTGGATGACGGGCGAGGCCGCGCCGCGACGGGTCGAGCCGGGCGTCGTCGTGCCAGCGGGGAGCTTCAACGCGGGCCGCACGGCGTTCCAGGTGAGGGCCGCTCAAGACTTCTCTGACTCTGCGCTGGTGGCGTTGCTGCGTCAGCCTGCGCCCCGCGTCGGGGCCGAAGCGAAGCACCACACGCTGTGGAATCACCTCGCGCGCCGCTGGGTGGTCACCGTGCTGGGCGTCTCATCGCTGGGCTTTCTCCTCTGGCTGCCGAGCGGGCTGGCTGGCGCAGTCAACGTGGCCGTCTCGCTGCTCGTCATCACCTGCCCCTGTGCGATCGGCATCGCCGTTCCCCTCGCCTACGAGCTGGTGCAATCACGGCTGCGGCAGCGCGGGTTCTTCGTGCGCTCCGCCGATCTGCTCGACCGCCTCACCGAGGTGAAGCAGGTGGTGTTCGACAAGACGGGCACCCTGACGCTCGGTCGGCTCGAGCTGGTGACCCCGCACATCGTCAGCTCGCTCGAGCCCCTCGCGCGCGACGTGGCCTTCAACCTCGCGGTTCGCTCGAGTCACCCCGTGAGCGCGGCGCTGGCCAAGGCGCTGGAAGCCGCGGGTGCGCGGTACGACGCTTCGGCGCGGGTCGAAGAAGTTCCGGGACACGGCATGGAATGGAACCGCAGCGACGGCACCTGGCGGCTCGGTCGCGCTGACTGGGTTCGGCTCGAGCGGCAGCACGACGTCATCGATCGCACCACCACCTTCGGCTGTGACGGCGTTCCGGTGGCGACGCTCGAGACCCGAGAGGTACTCAGGCTCGATGCCCGCGCCGAGGTGCGCTCGCTCGCAGCGAAGGGCTACTCGGTGTGGCTGCTCTCGGGTGATGCGCCCTCGCGCGTGCAGAACCTCGCTCACTCGCTGGGCATCGAGCCACGCCACGCGCTCGGAGGGCTGTCCCCTGAAGGCAAGGCCCTGAAGGTCAAAGAGCTCAGCGATGGTGACGCGCTCTACCTGGGAGACGGCGTCAACGACGCGCTCGCCTTTCAAGCGGCGCTGGCGGCGGGCACACCTGCGATCGATCGCCCCGTGATGCCCGGCAAGAGCGACTTCTTCCTGGTGGGCGAAGGCCTCGCCCCGATTCAGAGCGCGTTGACCGAAGCCAAAGAGCTGCGCGTCGTCATCCGCCGGGTGCTCAGCCTGTCGTTTGCCTACAACGTGCTCGCCATCGGCTGTGCGCTGCTGGGGGTGATGTCACCGCTCGCGGCCGCCATCAGCATGCCCGCCAGCACGCTCACCTTGTTGCTGTTCACGGTGAGCAGCCTGCGGCCGCGGAACACGGGGTGGTTGGCAGGCCGAATGCACTGAGCCGCTGCACGATGTTCGCCTTCCCCCGACGAGCCCCATGCAGATTCCGCATCGAGCACCCTTCGGTGCGGCTGTTGCGCGAGGCCCGGCGATGAACGTGATCGTGCTCCAGGTCTTCGTGAGCTTGATGCTGGTGCTGGGCGCGCTGGTCCTCTTCGTGTGGACCGTTCGCAACCGGACCCTCGATCACGCCGACCGGCTGTCCCTGTCCCCCCTCGAAGACGATCCCCCGCAGGAACGAAGCAAGGAATGACGTCATGACCACCCGTATCGAACGCGTCGCCTACGACGACGCGAGTGTCCGCAAGTTCATGATCGCCTCGGTGACGTTCGGCGCCGTCGGCATGATCGTCGGGCTGTGGATCGCCCTGCAGCTCGCCTGGCCGGCACTGAACTTCGGCATTCCGTACACCACCTTCAGCCGCCTCAGGCCGCTCCACACGAACGCCGTCATCTTCGCCTTCGTGGGCAACATGATGTTCGCCGGCGTCTACTACTCGACGCAGCGCCTGCTGAAGACGCGCATGGCCAACGACACGCTCTCGAAGCTTCACTTCTGGGGCTGGCAGCTCATCATCGTGGCCGCGGCGATCACCCTGCCGCTGGGCATCACCACCTCGAAAGAATACGCCGAGCTCGAGTGGCCCATCGACATCGCCATCGCGGTGATCTGGGTGGTGTTCGCGGTGAACTTCTTCTGGACGCTCGCCAAACGAAACGAGAAGCACCTCTACGTCGCCATCTGGTTCTACATCGCGACGATCGTCACCGTGGCGGTGCTCCACATCGTCAACTCGTTCGCGCTGCCGCTCTCTGCGTTCAAGAGCTACTCGGCGTTCGCCGGGGTTCAAGATGCGCTGATTCAGTGGTGGTACGGCCACAACGCCGTCGCCTTCTTCCTGACCACGCCGATCCTCGGCATCATGTACTACTTCCTTCCCAAGGCAGCGGGACGGCCCGTGTACTCGTACCGGCTGTCCATCGTGCACTTCTGGGCGCTGGTGTTCATGTACATCTGGGCGGGGCCGCACCACCTGCTCTACACGGCGCTGCCCGAGTGGGCGCAGTCGATCGGCATGTTGTTCTCGCTGATGCTCTGGGCTCCGTCATGGGGCGGCATGCTCAACGGCCTGCTCACGGTGCGAGGCGCGTGGGACAAGGTTCGCGAAGAACCGGTGCTCAAGTTCTTCGTCGCGGCCGTCACCTTCTACGGCATGGCCACCTTCGAAGGCCCGCTGCTGTCGATCAAGTCGGTCTCGGCGCTGGCGCACTACACCGACTGGATCATCGGCCACGTTCACGGCGGCGCGCTCGGCTGGAACGGGCTGATGGCCGCGGGCCTCTTCTACTGGCTCACGCCGAAGCTCTGGGACAAGCCGCTGCACTCGAAGAAGGCCGCTGACACGCACTTCTGGCTCGCGACCATCGGCATCGCCGTCTACATGATCGCGATGTGGAGCTCTGGCATCACCCAGGGCCTCATGTGGAAAGCGATCAACCCCGACGGCACGCTGACCTACCCGAGCTTCGTCGAGACGCTGATCGCCATCCGCCCGATGTACATCGCGCGCGCGCTGGGCGGCGGCATGTACCTCGCCGGCTTCGTCTTGATGATGTGGAACCTCGTCGCGACGGTGCGCGGCGCGAAGCCCGTCAACACGGTCGTCGAGGTCACCGTCGAGTCAGCGGTCGCCGAAGCGCCCCATGGCGGCTTCATCGCGGTCATCAGCGGCCGCCCGCTCTGGTTCTCTTTCGTCGCGCTGTTGCTCACCGGCGCGTTCTTCTCGACGGACTCGGTGATCATCGCGGTGGCGCTCGCCGCGGGCGTACTGGTGGTGGGCGAGCTCGCGTTCGTCTTCACCCGGCGCGCGACCGCGGCCAACGGCGTCTCGTGGTTCGCGCTCATCGAACGCAAGCCGCTCGCCTTCACCGTGCTCACGTTGATCGCCGTGCTGATCGGCGGCGTCGCAGAGATTCTGCCGATGGTGCTGGTGAAGCAGGCCGTGCCCGTCACCGGCAACTCGCAGAAGCCCTACACGGCGCTCGAGCAGCAGGGCCGCGATCTCTACACGCGCGAGGGTTGTTACGTGTGCCACTCGCAGATGATCCGCCCGATGACCTCGGAATACCTGCGCTACGGAGAGGCCAGCCGCGCCGAAGAGTTCATCTACGATCACCCCTTTCAATGGGGTTCGAAGCGCACGGGCCCCGATCTGGCGCGCATCGGCGGCAAGTACCCGAGCCTCTGGCACTACACCCACTTGATGGATCCGCGCTCGACCAGCGTGGGCTCGAACATGCCGGCCTACTCGTGGCTCGCCGAGAACCACATCGAGGCGAAGCTGGCGCCCAGGAAGTTGGCGCTCATGCAGAAGCTCGGCGTTCCGTACACCAACCAGGACATCGACTCGGCCGAGGCCTCGCAACGCCGCCAGGCACTCACCGTCGTCGCCGACTTGAAGCTGAGCGGCGTCTCTGTCGACTGGGACAGCGAGATGGTGGCGCTCATCGCGTACCTCCAGCGCATGGGCCGCGATCAAGGCGTGGTGCTCAGCGACGAGACCCCCAAGACCGCGGCGATGGAGCAGAGGTAACCATGTACAAACAATTCTTCGCCGGCATGGAGTGGACCGCGCTCCCCATCTTCGCGCTCCTGCTCTTCATGGTCTTCTTCGCGCTCGTGGTGCTGCGCACGTTCGCCTTCAAGAGCAAGCGCGACTTCGAGCCCGACAGCCAACTGCCGCTCTTCGACGGAAAGGAGCTCCCATGAGCACCACACCGCAGGAACCGAACCCGAAGGTCGTTCATCGCTATGACGACATCGAAGAGGAAGACAACCAGATGCCCAACTGGTGGCTCTTCATCCTCTTCGGAACGATCGTCTTCATGTTCGGCTACTGGCTGGTCTTCCACACCCTGCACCTGCAGCCGTCGCTGCGCGCGGAGTACGACGCGGAGGTGGCGGAGATCAAGAAGGCCCGCCTCGCGCAAGCGCCGCTGAGCGACGATGCCATTCTCGCCGTCGCGAACGACCCTGCGCTGCTCGCCGAGGGCAAGCTGGTGTTCGACTCGACCTGCGCGGCCTGTCACGCCAAGGAGGGCCAGGGCCTGGTGGGCCCCAACCTCACCGACCGCTTCTGGCTGCACGGCAACAAGCCCAGCGAGATCGCGAAGTCGGTGGCCGATGGCTTCGCCGACAAGGGCATGCCGCCGTGGGGTCAGCTGCTGGGTCAGGACAAGGTGCGCAAGGTCTCGGCCTTCGTGGTGTCGATCAAGGGCAAGGCGATACCCGGCAAGGATCCACAGGGCGAGCCTCAGGACTGAGGCCATGACGCCCGCACCCAACATCCTGGGCTCGATGAAGGCAGACGGCTCGCGCCGCACGCCCCACCCCGCCGACGTGAAGGGCCGGTGGATGAACCGCCGCCGCGCCGTCTTCGCCCTGTTGGTGGGGTTCTACGTGCTCGCCCCGTTCATTCCGGTCGGTGGGCACCCGATGATTCAGCTCGACGTGCAGCACCGTCGCTTCTACCTGTTCGGCGCGACCTTCAACGCGCAGGACTTCTGGCTGGTGCTGCTGCTGCTGTTGAGTTCCTTGTTCGCGTTGCTCTTCGTCACCGCGTGGAAGGGCCGGGTGTGGTGTGGCTGGGGCTGCCCCCAGACCGTCTTTCTCGAAGGCCTCTACCGGCCCATCGAGCGGCTCTTCGATGGGCCGAGGGAAGCGCGCATTCGACTCGCCGACGCGCCGTTCAGCGTGGGCAAGGCCGCCCGGCGGCTGGGGAAGTACCTCGTGTTCCTGGTGCTCAGCGCGGCCATCGCGCACACGGCGACCGCGATCTTCGTCTCTCCGCGCGAGCTGGTGCTGATGGTCGAAGAGGGCCCGGGCAAACACCTCGAGGCCTTCGGGCTTACCCTGGGCTTCACCGCGATCCTGATGTTCAACTTCACCTGGTTTCGCGAGCAGTTCTGCACCGTGCTGTGCCCTTACGGCCGGCTGCAGTCGGTGCTGCACGATCGCGACTCGGTGACGGTGGCCTACCGGGAAGCGCGCGGCGAACCTCGTGGAAAACTCCAGCGCGGGCCCGTCGTCGCGCCCGTGGGCGACTGCGTCGATTGCAAGCGCTGCGTGGTCGTGTGCCCGACGGGTATCGACATTCGCAACGGGCTGCAGATGGAGTGCATCGCCTGCACCCAGTGCGTCGACGCCTGCGACGACGTGATGGACAGGTTGAAGCGCCCCCGCGGGCTCATCGACTTCGCCTCGCAGAATGAGCTCGCCGGCAAGCCCCCACGAACGGCGCGACCTCGCCTGGCGATCTACGCAGGCCTGACCGCGATCACCCTGGGCACGCTGGGCGTGTCACTGGCCACCCGCACGCCCTTCGAGGCGAACGTGGTGCGAACGCGCGGGGGCATGCCCTTCGTGATCGATGGCGAGGTGGTGCGAAACCCGTTCGAGGTGCACGTGTTCAACAAGAACGCTCAGCGCGCCCACTTCTCACTCGAGGTGCGCTCACCGGTGCAGGCCGCGATCGTCATCGGCACACCGACGCTCGAGCTCGACTCACTGACCGACGCCCGGGTGCCGGTGGTGGTGTCGATCGATCGTGCGCTGCTCAAGACGTCCGTCGAGCTCACGATCGTGGTGACCGACGACACCAACGGCAGCAGTCGCGAACAGACCATCCGCTTCCTGGGTCGGTAGTACGTCAGTTCATTGAGCCCCCTCTCCCTTCGGGCCCTTCGGGAGAGGGTTGGGGTGAGGGGCGAATTTACGGAGCCTGCGGCGCAGCAGGCTCGAGGTAGACGGAATGGCAGCTCACGCACGTCGCCGTCACCTCGCCGAGCCGCGCCGCCAACTTCACGTCGTCAGACTTCTGGGCCGCGGCCGCCAGGTCGAGCGCGCGCGATCGCAGCTCGTCCTGCAGCACGAAGAAGCGCTCGGGCAGCGCCGCGTTGAGATCGTCTGCCCCCCCGGCGATGGGGCGGGTCAGGCGCGGCTCGGCGGCCAGCTCAGAGGCGAGCCGCTGCGTGGTGTCGTGATCGAGCAGCAGCACCGAGCGCAGCATCGCCAGCATGTCGTTGCCGTGCCGCTTCATGCGCTGCTTGAGCAACTGCCGCGCGATCGGGCTCAAGTACGTGGGCGCCTCGAGGCCCTGTTTGACGATCGGCTTCTTCGGCGCGGGCCCGGCTGCAGAGACCTGCGTGCTCACGGCGATCAAAACCATCATCAGTTTGCGCATGGCCTCGTCCTATCCCGTTTGAGCCGAGCAGGTACGCGAGTTTCAGAACGAAACAGCGTGAAACAGTCGCAGCTTCTTTCGGCAGCCTGCCAGCAAGGAAAGCGCCGCTGGCTGGAAGGCTGCATGGGAGCACCGGTCATGAAGAAGCCCACGTCGATGGATCTGGTGCAGCTGCAGCTCGGCAGCATCGAGGAGCGTGAATCATTGGGCTCGTTGCTGCTCGCCTGCCACGCGCGCATTCGCCGCTTCTGCCGACTGGCCCTCACCATCGGCGTGAAGCCCGAGCTGCCCGCTCCCGAGGTGAAGGCGGCCGCCGCTCAATGCCTTCGCTACTTCACAGAAGCCCTGGCACTGCATGTGCTCGACGAGGAGGAGAGCATCTGGCCCCGACTCGCAGGCCGGGCCGCCGGGCTGGACGCCACGATGGCGCAGCTGCGTGCCCAGCACTTCGCGCACGTCGCGCGGCGGGACGCGGTGGTCGCCGCGTTGCGGGCCGTCTTCCAGAACCCCAACGAGCCCGTTCACCACCGACGACTTGCCGCCGCTGCCGCGACCCTCGAGACCGACTTCGCAGAACACCTCGCCCTCGAAGAAGCAGACTTCATCCCTCAGCTCGCGCGCCTGCTCACCGAGGACGAAAGCGAGACCATTCTCGAAGAGCTGCGCGCACGAAGAAGGCCGACCGCGTGAACGCACGCCGAAAGCTGCAGCCGTTCGACATCACGCTGCGTCATCAGAAGGGCTACCAGCGGGCCCGCCAGCTCTTCCTGGCGTTCTCGCTCTCGCTCACCTTCGGGTTGCCGCTCTGGCACCTGCACGCGCTCGAGGTCGAGGGCGCCGGCCTGCCGGGTGACGCGAGCTGGGCGAGGGTCTCGAGCTGGTTGCCTGACACCCCGCCCCCGTTCCTCGGCGCCCCGACCTCGGTGTGGGTGGGCTTCTTCGAGCTCGTCGACCCGCTCGAGGGCCTCGCCACGGCCCTGCTGCAGGGCGTGAGCTGGAACCTGCTGTGCTCGCTGCTGCCGGGCATCGTCGTCGTGATTCTCTTCGGTCGATTCTTCTGCGGCTGGGCCTGCCCCTATCTGCCCGTGCTCGCGGCGTCGAACGCTGCGCGGTGGTTGCTCTCGCGGCTGGGCCTCCCCACCGCTGACGTGAAGTTGCCGCGCGTGACCGCTCGCGTGGTGATGGTCGGCGTGTTGCTGGTGGGCAGCGTGCTCGGGGTGCAGTTGGTGCCGATCGTCTATCCACCCGCGGTGATTGGCCGCGAGGTGTTTCGCGCGCTCTTCTACGGCTCGTTGGGCACGGGAGCGACCCTGGTGCTCGCGGCCTTTCTCTTCGACACCTTCGTCTCGCGCGCCGGCTTCTGCCGCTCGCTGTGCCCCGGCGGCGCGATGTTCTCGACGCTCGCAGCCGTCTCCCCCATCACGGTTCACAACGAGCGATCGAAGTGCACCGACTGCACGGTGTGCGACGTGATCTGCAACCTCGGCCAATCGCCCATGACCAACCAGCTCGACTCGGGGTGCGAGCGCTGCGGCAAGTGCATCGCGGCGTGCCCCACGCAGGCGCTCTCGTGGAAGTTGAAGTTCCCCGGGAGAACGCCATGAACCGGCGCGCGCTGGTCGGTGCGGTCGCCGCGGCGATCGCGTTGGTCGCGGTTCCCAGGCGCGCGCGCGCCTCGAGCCCGAAGAAGCGCAGGCCCCCGGGCGCGCTGCCGCGGGGTGCGTTCGAGCAGGCGTGCATCGGTTGTTTCCGCTGCGCCGAGGTGTGTCCGACGAAGGTCATCCGGTTTCCCTCGGTGTTCTCGCTCGAGGTGGCGCTGCCCCAGCTCGACTTCACGGCTCGCGGCTGCGTGGTCTGCATGAAGTGCACGCAGGTCTGTCCGACCGACGCGCTGGTGGCGCTGACGGCCGACATCGACGTGGTGGCGCGCGAGGTGCGAATCGGGGTGCCGAAGTTGACGCGCTCCGCCTGTCTGCCGTGGACGGGCCGAGGGGTGTGCCGGCTCTGCTACCAGGTGTGCCCCTGGCCTGATCGCGCCGTCGAGGTGGTGGGCCCACAGAAGGCGCCGCTCTTTCATCCCGAGGCGTGCGTGGGCTGCGGGCTGTGTGAAGAGGCGTGCCCCGAGACGGCGAAGGCCATCGTGATCGAGCCGCTGCCATGACGCGAGCGCCCCTTCGCCACATCGTTCGCCGCAAGTGGACGCGCCGCGACCTGTTCAAGGTGGCTCCGTTGGCCGCGGTCGGGCTCGGTGTCACCGGGTTGGCGCTCGTGGGCCAGGGCACACCCGTCACCGAGCGCACCGTGGGGACCTGCCGCTTCTGCCTCATGCGCTGTGGCATCGAGTGCGTGGTGGAAGACGGAAGATTGGTGAAGGTCGAAGGTGCGTTGGGCTCGAAGACCCGCGGCTTCGTGTGTGAGCACGGCTTCGCGCTGCGCGAACTGGTCCACAGCGATGAGCGCGTGAAGCACCCGCTGATTCGCCGTGGCGACGCCTTCCATGAAGTGAGCTGGGAAGAGGCGTTGGCCTACGTCGGGCTGAAGCTCTCGGCGTTGAAGGCCCGATACGGAGCGCCAGCGCTCGCGATCCAGACAGGCTGGCCCTTCGTTCGGCACCCGATGGTGAACTTTCTTCACCGCTTCGCGCGCGCCTTCGGGAGCCCCAACGTCGCCACCGTCTCCAGTCTGTGTGAGGCGAGCCTGCGCATGGGTCAGGCGCTGACGGTGGGCTCGAAGTACTCGCCTGAGCTGCGGCGCGTGAAGACGTTGGTTGTCTGGGGCGCGAACCCCGCGGTGACGGCGCCGCCCTTCGCGCACCTCGTCGCAGACAAGGCCCGCACTGGAGCGCTGGTGGTGATCGACCCCGTGCGCACCACGCTCGCGAAGGAGGCGACGCTTCACCTGCAGGTGAGGCCCGGCACCGATGGTGCGCTCGCGCTCGGCATGATTCACCAGATCCTCACCCGCAGCCCCCCGGGCGTTGAGCTCGCCGCGAAGGTGCACGGGCTGGACGAGCTGGCGACGTTGGCCGCCACCTATCCCCTCGAACGCGTCGAGGCGCTGACCTCGGTGCCGCGCGCGCAGCTCGAGCGCCTCGCCGGCCTGCTGGTGAGCGAAGGGCCCATCGGCATCTGGCAGGGCCTGGGCGTGGAACACCACGTGAGCGGAGTTCAGACGGTGCGGGCGATCACCTCGCTCGAGGTGCTCTGTGGCCGCTTCGAGGACGCCGACCCACGCTCGTTGGTCTCGCCCAACGCGCCCGATTTTCACGAGCAGATGTTGCCCGCCCTCTACCGCATGCGCACGCCGAGCCCGGCGCCGCCCGCCATCGCGCACGCGCCCATCGGCCGAGAACGGTTTCCCCTCTTCGAGCGCTACAACCGCGAGGCGCAAGGCGAGCTGCTCGCCGAGGCGATCCTTCACGACGTGCCCTACCCCGTTCGTGCGCTGATCCTCTGGGGCAGCAACGCGCTGGTCACCTCTTCGGGCTCACAGGAGCTCGCGGCTGCTGCCGAGCGGCTCGAGCTGCTGGTCACCGTCGATCCCTTCTTCAGCGCTTCGGCGCAGCGCAGCGACGTGGTGCTTCCGGCGAGCACCTTCGCGGAAGCGGCCGACGTCGACGCCGATGAGACCTCGGTCGCCGCCAGGGGCCTGGTGCCGGTGCAGGGAAACTCGAAGCCCGACTTCACCATCCTCACCGAGCTCGCGAGCGCGTGCGGCCTGAGTGCGTGGTTTCCATGGAAGAGCTTCGCTGAGGCCCAGCGCGCGCCGAAGGTGGCGTGGATGCAGGACGAGACGCAGCAGCCCAGACCAAAGCGCGACGCACGCCGTGACTTCGGCACACCGACAGGCAAGGCCGAGTTCGTGAGCACCGTGCTGGAAGCAGCGGGGCTCGAGCCGCTCCCCGTGTGGACGCCACCGGTCGAGAGCACGTCGTCCGAATTTCCGCTCTGGCTGGTGACAGGCCCCCGCCCGCGAGCACGCATCAACTCGCAGTTCGCGCAGAGCCCCAGCGTGCGCGCGCGCATGAGAGAGCCCGAGCTGCTCGTGCACCCACGGGCGGCCATGCAGGCGGGCATCGAACACGGCGCCCGCGTCGAAGTGATCTCACCGTACGGACGCCTCAGCATTCGCGCGGTGATCACCGAAGATGTTCACCCCGAGTGCGTGGTGATGCCCGCCGGGTGGCAGGAGGCGAACCCCAACCTGCTCATCTCGAACACGGCGCGTGATCCGATCAGCGGCTTCCCTGGCCTGCGCTCCGGAATCTGCCGGCTCGAGCGCCGATGAGCAGACGTTGAACGCGCCCGCAGCGACCCGGCTTCGCTTGCGATTTCGACCGAATGAACTCACCGGTCCTCCCGAGCAAGGAACCAGCTTCGCTGGCGATTTCGACCGAATGAACACACCGGTCCTCCCGAGCGGAGTCGAGGGAGTACTTCTGCCTCGCGCGGCAGGTCACCCCTCGACTTCGCTCGGGGGGAACGG
>JBKJSE010000196.1:0-12986 GCA_046595925.1 Archangium sp.
GGAGCCGACGAGCTCCACCCCCATGGTGCCGTTCGAAGAGGCCGTCACCCGGAACCAGCGCGTGGGAATCGCCGTCAGCGGGCCGCAGGGGAAGAGGTGGTCGCTGACCAGGTTCGATGGAAGGCGGAAGGTGTAGAAGCCCTCGGTCGGCACCACCAGCGGGCTCGCGCAGCTGCTGCCTTCACCCTGCGCCGTCACGCATTGGCTGTTGATGCACAGCTGGCGATCGGAGCACCGGTTGAGGCAGCTGCCGCAGTGGTCGACGCTCTGGCGAGGCGCGGCGCAGCTGCCCTCGCAGCTGATGGTTCCGTTGGCGCAGCCGGCGTCCTGCGCACAGCTGCCGTTCGTGCAGCCGAAGCCGAAGCCACCCCCGTCGGGGTCGGAGCACGAGCGACTGCACATTCCACAGTTTCGGCTGTCGGTCGCGACCGCCGCGCAGAAGGTGCCGCAGGCCTCGTAGCCCTGCTGACAGCCTGCGTCGGGAGAGTGAACGCTCGCCGTGACTTCGCTCGAGCCCCCGCCTGTTCCTGCACCGCCACCCGTCGCTGCACCGCCACCCGTCGCTGCACCGCCGCCCGTCGCTGCACCGCCGCCCATGCCTCCATCGACGGCCATGGGAATGGTCGAGCAGCCGAGGAGAGTGAGCGACAGGCCAAGGACGAGGAGACCATCTGCACGAGCCATTGCGTAAGTGTAGTGCCTTCTGCCGCGACTCGGAGTCTGAACGAGCTGCTCGCCTCCCATCCGCGGCCGAGCCCGAGGCTGCGTCGACCGCGACCTTGATGCCCGCGGTCGACAGACCATGCATGGCGGACTTCACGATTCGGAACGGCACCATCTTCTCACCTCGACGACTGGTCGCGTACCGCGCCGCCGCTCACCGACCTGGGCGACGTCGTCGCGTATGACCAGGTCGGCTTCGGACCCAGCGAGCGATTGCAGGGCCGTGAGCCCAGCCTCGACGCGTGTGCAGACGTCGCTCTGGCGCTGGCCGATTCACTCGGATGGGAACCCTGCAGGGAGAGGGAGTTTGCGGGAGTTTGCGCACCAGGGGTGGCTGGGGTGTCAGCCGAGAATGCGAACTCTCGCGCTGGCTCTCTTCTTGTGCGTCGGGCTGATCAACTCGGGCTGCGGTACTCCCCCGAATAGGTGCACCGCTGCCAGTTGCATCGGGTGCTGTGACGCTGACGGAGAATGCCAGGGCGGCGCCAGCAACCTCGCTTGCGGCGTGTCAGGTGGCCAGTGCTCGCAGTGTGCGTTCGGCTCGTTGTGCCAATTCGGCGTGTGTCTCACCAATTCGTCGGGCGGCGGCACGGGCGGTAGCGGCGGTGGAACAACAGGCGGCGGCACCGGCGGTGGAACAACAGGCGGCGGTACCGGCGGCGGAACGACCGGTGGCGGCACCGGGGGCGGAACAACAGGCGGCGGCACCGGTGGCGGCACGACAGGCGGCGGCACCGGCGGTGGAACGACAGGCGGCGGCACTGGCGGAGGCGCGACGGGCGGCGGCACTGGCGGAGGCGCGACGGGCGGCGGTACCGGCGGAGGCGCCACGGGCGGCGGTACTGGCGGAGGCGCCACGGGCGGCGGCGGCGGTGCGACGTGCACCGGCTGCATCGAGATGGGCTCGTGCGTTCCGGTCGCCAATCAGTCGACGGCGGCATGCGGGCTCGGCGCGAGCGCGTGCGGAATCTGCACCCCCGGCCAGGAGTGCGTCAACGGAGCGTGCATCGCGAGCTCGAACCCCTGCCTTGAATTTTCCTCGTTCGACCTGGACTTCGGGCCGACGCAAATCAGCTGCTACTCGTACCTCAATGTCCTCCTGACCAACCGATGCAGCGCGGCGCTCACGGTCAACAGCCTCACGCTCTCACTCTCCGACTACTCCTTCTATCCCGCTGCCAGCCTGCCCGTGACGCTGCTCACCAATCAGGGCCTGCCGGTTTCCTTGCGCATGTCGCCGTCCTCGACGGGGCCGCGCGTCGGTTCGCTGGTGGTGACCTGGACCAGTGGTGCCAGCTACCAGTCGACGCTCGGACTCTTCGGCAGTGGGAGCAGCGGTGCCTCGGTGACCGAATCGTACGCGGTGCCGATGACGGCCGACCTGCTGCTTGTGGTGGATGACTCGGGGTCGATGGCTGACAAGCAGAACTCATTCTCCACGAACATGGCCAACTTCATGTCGTACGCCACCGCCCAGAACGTCTCGTGGAACGCGGCGGTCATCAACCATGACAACGACGTCGGCACTACCAAGGGCGGCAACTTCATCGGCGTGCCGAAAGTGATCAGCTCATCACTGGGAAATGCAGTGCAGACACTCGCGACGCGGGTGCAGTTGGGCACCAACGGCTCTGCGACAGAGGTGGGGCTGACGACGGCCTGGAAGGCGTTGACGCCTCCGCTCGTCGGAGGGGGCAACGCGGGCTTTCTGAGGCCGGGCTCGACGCTCAGCTTCGTGTTCCTGACGGACGCCGAAGACCAATCGGTGGGCCCGATGTCGGCCTGGGTGTCTCACCTGAGGTCTCTGCGCGGCGGGCGGGCACGCAACGCGACCACGGCGTTGGGTTTCGTTCCCCTCGGCGGGGGCACCTGCGGTTACGACGCGCCCCCGTCGGGGCGGTATGAGGGCGTCATGGCCAACTTCGGTGGCTTCAGAGAGGACATTTGTGACCACGCGTTGGCAGCGTCCTGGTCGCGGCTCGGCGAGCGCGCCGCCGGCAAGAGAATGAAGTGGTACCTGGCAAACGCGCCCACCAGCGCCTCGGCGCTCAATGTGAGCGTCGGCGGCGTGCTCGTTTCCCCTTCGACGTGGACCTACGACCCGGCGACGAACACCGTGAGCTTCTACGACACGAGCGCACCCCGGCCGGGGCAGAGCGTCGTGTTCAGCTACGCCGCGATCTGCGCTCAGTGAGCTGAAGGTGTCGGCGCTGTACTCGGGTGAAGGTTCGCACCCGGCCTCTGCCGACTTCAGCGGCAGCTGGCCTGCATGTTGAGCAGCAGCGACGACGGCGGGTTGGGGTTGAACGCAGTAGGGAAGCCGCACGTCTCGGTCGGGTCGAGGAGCGCCGTGACGCGGTAGTTGCCGCCCGCGGCGCCGAAGGCGGGCGTCGCCGCGCCTCCTTCGATGAAGAACACGTTGCCGTCGTGCTCCACGCCGGCCTGGCCGCGGGGCACCTGCACCCAGTCGAGCTGCAGCCGCGGGTCGAAGCGACTGACGCCGCGCGGCCCGATGAGTGGCACAGCAGTGCTCGCGATGCCGGTGTACCCAGACGTCAAGAGCCCGCAGCGCACGCCGATGATGGTCGCGAGCGGCTGCGGCGACGACGCGACCTCGAACGCTGCGCGCGACGACTCCCCATTCACCGTGAGCGACACGTTGCCGCTGGTCGACGCGGTGAAGGTCGCGCTCCCGTTCGCGGTGGAACCCAACAGCGCGCCCGACGGTGAACGCACGTCGACCGTGCTGCCTGCGCGGCTCGTCCACGTGACGCGCACGGTGCTTCCCGGGCAGGCGAAGTCGGGCGTGACGGTGACTGTGCCGTTCGTCGCGCCGACGCCGGGCCAGTGGCACCCGCCGCATGCGCTGAATGCGCCGCACAGCACCAACACCCACCACGACGTCTTCGAGTTGAAGGGCTTCATCACTTCACCTCCAGCAACAGAATCTTCGCGTCGCCCTTGAACGTGGCGTTCACCAGCAGCGCGCCGTCGGCTTCGAGGCTGATGAGCTGGTCAACCGTGGTGCCGTTGGTGCTGAGCTGATTGAGCAACTGCACGCCAACACCGAAGTCGATGAAGGGCACGCGCGCGCCCTTGTTCATCAGGTGTCCCGCGTAGAGCCCTTCGTTGGTGGCGCCGACGAGCTCGACGCCGTCGTAGCCGGCGGGCACCTTGAACGACTGCAGCTTCCGCTTCACCGTGTCGAAGGTGGAGCTCACGACCTGGCCCGATGGGAGCGTGGCCACCACCGTGGCCAGGCCGTCGTCAGACAGGCTCACCACTTCGCTCTGCAGTGCGCCTTGCGGGTGCAGCGAGAGCAGCTGGCCGTTTTCCCACAGCGCGGCCTGCTGCACGTTCCTGGTGTCGAGCACCCAACCGCCGATCGCGCCCGCGTCGTTGACGACGCGCGCTTCGCCGTAGCCAGACGGTGACGGCAGCCACGCGAGCTGCCCGCCGAGCTTGAAGTGCACCGGCGCGTGCGACTGCTTCTGCGGGTCGATGAACGTGCCGATGGCGAGGCCCGGGTCATTCATGTCGAAGAGCTGCACGTCGGCGATGCGCTTCACGATGGTTCCGTGCGCGTCGGTGAGGATGCCTTCGAGCTTGCCCTCGAGCGTGGAGTAGCCAGCCGCGCCGGCCGCCGATGCCGCGCTTCGGTAGGCGATGCCTTTCGAGCTGCGCGCCAGCGTCGAAGCCGGGCGACGGAGACGGAGGCGGCCTTTGAAGTTGCACGCGAGGCAGTCGCCGAACGTCTCGCGCCACAGCAGAGCCTTCGGGAAGCGGCACGCCCCGCCGAACACCGCGAAGCCGTCGGCGACGACGATGTTGCTGCTCGCAGCGACGCTACCGGGGCCGTTGGCAGTCACGGTGTACGTGCCCAGGAATCCGGCGGGCACGGTGCTGGTGAACCGCCGCGCGAACTCCCCGCGCGCGAAGCCCAGCGGGTCGGGCGTGATGGGCACGCCCGTGACGTTGGAGTTCATGGTGAAGATGGCGCCGAGGCGAGGTGCCGGGTTTCGAAGTCGCAGCTCGCCGCGCACGCGCACGTCGCGGGCGGGCGCTGGGCAGATGACCGTTCGGTCGAGCGTCATGCTCGCCACCTCGACGGGGAACTCGGGCTCGGCGAGGCCAGACACCGCGTCGATGGTGATGTCGTGCACCACCACGTCGCCGCCGATGGTGACGTCACCGCAGCCGGAATCGACGGTGATGTGGAGCTGGTTTTCGGTGTCGCCTTCGGGTCCGCCCATGACCTGGAGGTTCTGAGCAAAGTCGGCTGCGCAGGTGCCCGGCATCGGCTCGACGAAGTTGCTGAGGTTGGCGGTGATGGTGCCCGTCACGCGCTTCACGCGCCGGTCAGCACCCTGAATGGTGACGCACTGGTTGAGCGTCTGGTCGACCGTAAAGCGCACCTGGTTTTCCCCGACCGGCGTACCGATGAGCTGCACCGTGATGGGCAGGCCCAGCTCCGTCATGTCGAAGTCGAGGTTGAAGCTGCCGGGCGCCTTGGTGAAACACACAGCGCCTGACGACATCGCCGGGTCTCGTCGGTCGAAACCGAACGGCCCCGTGGTGTGCACGCCGGCGGTGGCCGCGAACATCTCGACCGACGAGCCGCGCGCGAAGTCTTCCGCGGGTGTCGCTGTGCTGGTGCCGGCCGCGCAGAGCGCAGCGGCGAGAAGGCTTCTCTTCCAATTCATGGTGGTGCTCCTTCGAGTGGTTGGACTGCCCGGCGCGTGTGCAGCAGGCGTGCCCGCGGGTGTTGCGTGCGGCGGTGGGCGCGAGGTGACGCCTGGCGGGCCGCACTCGGAGCGAAACGTGTCGCTCCGCAGGCCACACTCAGGCGCGGGTTCGACTCGGTGAAAGCGGTCTCTGGGAACCGCGGGATCTCGATCGCGCCGACCGCGCTCGGCATGTCCCAGAAGCCGCTGAGGTCAGGCCTTTCGGCGCCAATTGTCCCGCGCTCCTCGAGGAACTTGATGCGTACGTACGTACGCACGTACACTGCTGAAGATGAAGGTCACCGCGACGAAACTTCGCTCTGAGCTGTACCAGATCCTCGACCGGGTGCTGGCGACGGGGGAGTCCGTCGAGGTGACGCGCGCGGGAGGCACGGTCGTGATCAAGCCCCTCCTCTCGGAGAAGCGTTCGCGCTCCGGGAAGCGAACGCCGAAGCCCAATCCGAACCTCGTCGTGGGTGACCCAGACGAGCTCATTCACTTCGATTGGGTCTCTCACTGGAAGCCGCGCCTGTGATTCACCTCGATACCCATGTCGCGATCTGGCTTCGCGCGGGCGACGCAAAGCGGCTCAAGCCAGTCCGAAAACTGCTCGTTGCCTCTGGGCTCCGCATCTCACCTTTCGTGGTGCTGGAGCTGCAGGCGCTCTTCGAAATCGGTCGGCTGCGTGAGACGGGCCGGTGGATAGCGGAGCGCCTGGCCGAGGACCACGACGTCCTCATTCACACCGCTGGCATGGCTGAGGCCACCAACCGCGCGCTCGACCTCAGCTTCACCCGCGACCCCTACGACCGGCTCATCGCCGCTCACGCGCTCGCGGCCGGCGCATCACTCCTCACGGTCGATGAGACGCTCCTCGCCAACGTCTCGTGCGCGCGCTGGAACTGACCGGTCCTTCGGGTAGAACTGGAGACGCGCTTCGAGCCTCGAGACGACTGTCCCGCGTCGTGATGGGAGAGTGAGCCGAGATGTCGAATCTCAGACAACGGGTTTTGGAAATGGCGAGACGCGGCTTCACGGCTGAGATGATCGAAGCGCAGCTGAGCGCAGAGGGACACCGCCTGGCAGACGTGCGCGGAGTGCTCTCTACCGTCACAGTAGCCAAGACCTTCGAGGTCCCGGCCGGCGAAGAAACGAAGTCCCGTCGGCGATTGCGCTTGTTTGGGCTGAGCTTGATCGGCGTCGGCCTGGTGCTCGGCTTGCGCAGTGTGGACTCGACTTCGGTCTGGATGGGCGGATTCAACATCGTGCTGGGCCTGGGCTTCATCGGTCGCGCCTCGATGTGACTGGCCGTCGTCGCATGCATGAAGGTGAATGACCCAGACCAGCTCACGCTCCTTCGAGTCCCCGACGAGCCGGCCCTGGAACCCTTGAGCTTGCCCACCTTCCCAATCGCTGCGCAGGAGCTGGCCAGGGGGCGTCGAGAACTTCGGCGTGCGGCGCAGAATTAGCGCGTCGCTTTCCGGGCGGCTCACCCGGAAGAGAGGTGGTGTCCTTCTTGCTGCGTTGGCGCGCGATGCCCACCGTTCCTCTCCAGCTCCGTCGAGGGACACCGGTGGGGTTCTCAATTCCCATTTCGGCCAACGCCTCTGGCGCGAACGACCCATGCTTCTACGCCGACTGTTGATCACCTTCGTTGTGCTCACCGCGTTCGCCGCGAACGCACAACCGCCCGCCCCCCGGGTGCTCCCGCATGCAGCGCACGGGCTCTTCACCGGTGATGAGTGGCGCTATCGGCGCGACAACCTGCTGGGTGGCACCGCTCTTCGCATCGTGGCCGACCTGATCTCGATACCCACGGGCGCGCCCTGGTGGAATGGCAACGAGTGGGCACTCTTCGGCGGCGTGATGGGCTCGACGGTCGGGCTCTCTGCGGGTCGGCCCTCACTCGACGTCACCTTTCAGAACCTGGTCGAACGGCAGTTCCTCGCCCAGAGACACTTCACGGTCTGGAACCAGGTCGGCGATCTGATCATCTGGTCGTCCGCGGGCGCTGCGACGTTGGGTCTGCTCATCTACGGGCTGATCACCGGCCACGACGCATCGACCCAGACCGCGCTGCTCATGAGTGAGGCCTTCGCGGTCGCGCAGCTCTACCACAACATGATCAAGCTCCTGACCGGGCGCGCCGGGCCCCGCAACGGGTTGGAGGGCCAGTACTTCGGCCCCGAAGGCGGCGTGAAGCTGTGGCCCGCAGGCACCCCGTCGGGTCACATGGCCTCGATGTACGCGCTGCTCTCGGTGTTGATGCACACCATCGATCACCCGGCGGCCTGGGTCGGGCTCAACGCCTTCGCGCTCGTGTTCGGCGCGTCGTTGATAGGTGATCGGTATCACTGGCTCTCCGACGTCACGCTCGGCGCGGCGATCGGCTTCTGCGTGGGGCGGTGGGTGGTGCGGCACCGCTCGACGCTCTACGTGTACGGGGAAGACAGGCCGTCACCCGTGCAGCTCAACCTCGCGCCGCTCTTGATGCCGGGGCAGGGCGCAGGCTTCGGCGTGGTGGGCACTTTCTGACCGCCCGGTGATTCGCCCCGGGGGGGGCTCAGGGTCGGTCACTTCGGCATCAACCCAAACGCGATCATCACCTTGATGAACACACCCATCAGGCTCTCGCCCGCCACGAACCCCGACGCGATCGGCATGGTCATCTTGTCGGCCGCCTTCTCGCCCTTCTTGCGGCGAAGCAGCTCAGCCAGGCCCGCGCCGATGCACATCATGATGCTGTTCCACGCGGGCAACACCATCGCGATGCCCAGCCCCGAAGCAGACGGCACCCACTTCTTGAGGTGCTTGGGCACCTTCACCTCGAGCACGGCCAGCAGCATGCCCACCATGATGCCGATGGCCGCCGCGACGCGCGCGGTCGGGTGCAACGCGTCGAGGCCCTTCACCAGCATCTCCGACACGTTGCGCCACACCACGGCTGACGGCGCGGGAAACTCGGCGCCACCCAGTGCCTCTGCGTTCGGCACGAGCAGGTTGAAGATGGGCACCACCACCAGCGCGCCGGCCATCACGCCGAAGAGCTGACCAATCACCTGCTGACGAGGGCGAGCACCGAGCAGGTAGCCCGACTTCAAGTCCGTCAGCAGATCCGCAGCGTGAAGCCCGACGCCGCCGGTGATGTTGGCCGACATGATGTTGGGAACGAGCTGACCCGGCAGCAGGCCCGCGAAGGTGAGCTGCGTGACGGGGCCCAGCGCCTTGGTGGGCGTGATGTCGGTCTCGCCGGTGACGCGCGCGGCGATGACGCCCATGACGACGGACAACGGCAACGCGATGAGCCCTGCCCAGACCGGAATGTCGAAAGCCCACCACGCGAGGAAGACCACCGGGGGCCCGAAGAGGAGGAAGCCCATGGGGAACCACACCTGCGGCGCTTCGATGTCAGCCAGTGGATCTTCTTCGGCCGCCTTCTTCTTGCCGAACAGCTGCGCGAGCGACTGCAGGCTCTTGAGCACGCTGCGCCATTGGAACGCGAATGAGGTGAGGCCCGACGAGACGAGCACGGCAGCGCCCATCCACACCGTCCACTTCGCCATCAGCTTGAACTCGACGCCGCTGATGACCTGCAGCTCCACCATCTCGGGCGCGACGATGCCGAAGGTGATGAGCGCGCCCAGCAAGAGCGACCAGCCGGTACGCCACGACATCAACGCGCCGGCGCCCAGCATCAACACGCTGCCTTCGAGGCCGAGCGTCCAGTCGAGCAGCGGCTTGCCGCGATACTGAATCGGGAGACTGAACTGCGCAGGCAGGCGGAACGGCATCCACGCCACCCTGGCGTCACGGCACCACGCGATGAGCGCCGCGGCGATTCCGGCCAGGCCGAGGTACTTCGCCTGTCGGCGGCCTTCGTCGTTCTCTGCGTGAAGCGCACGCAGCGTCTCGGCGGTCGCGGTGCCTGAGGGAAAGACGAGCTGCTCGCGGTTGATCAGCTGCCGCTTGATGGGGATCGCCGCGAAGACGCCGAGCGCGGCGATGCAGGCGAACCAGGCGATGAGCGTCCACGTGCCGGGGCGCTGACCGGTGAGCATGATCAACGCGGGCAACGCGGCCATGTTGCCGCCGCCCGTCATGTAGCCGGCCGCCGACGCGACGCTGCCCATGGCGTTGTTTTCCAGGATGCCCATGTGGCCCTTGGGGCCGACCACCTTGCCGACGAGCGCGAAGATCGACCACGCCATGATGCAGGCGGTGATGGTGACGCCGACGCTCCAGCCGGTCTTGAGCACGATGTAGAGGTTGGCCAGGCACATCACTGCGCCGAGCACCATTCCAGTCAGCACGGCGCGCACGGTCAGCTGCGGAGCGTCAGGTTGGTACAGCTCGGCGAGCCACTTCTTCTCCAGCTCCAGCGCTTCGGCATCTGTGGGGGCGGCCATCAGCGGCGCACCATACCCTTCTCTCCCTCACCCCGGCAGGCTCAGCCCGCGTTCCACAGCTTGCGCCGGCGCGCTTCGACCTCCAGCGTCTCCCGATGCTGCGGAGCGGCGATCGCCACCATCGCCTGCACCCGCGCCGACAATGACTTCGCGTAGAGATCCGCCACGCCGTGCTCAGTCACCACGTAGCGCACATGCGCGCGGGTGGTCACCACCGCCGCGCCGGGTTTGAGCTGAGCGACGATCCGGCTCTCGCCCTTCGAGGTGGTGGAAGGCAGCGCGATGATCGCCTTGCCTCCCTCGGAAAGCGTGGCGCCCCGGATGAAGTCCATCTGTCCGCCCACGCCCGAGTACACGCGCTCGCCGATGCTGTCGGCCGCCACCTGGCCGGTCATGTCGACCTCGATCGCCGAGTTGATCGCCGTCATCTTCGGTTGCTGCCGGATGGTGGCGGTGTCGTTGACGTCGCCGCAGTCGCGCAGCTCCACTGACGGGTTGTCGTGCACGAAGTCATAGAGCCGCCTGGTGCCCATCAGAAAGCTGGCCACCGTGCGCCCGCGCTGCAGTGCCTTCTTCTCGTTGGTCACCACGCCACGCTCGAGCAAGGGCAGCAGCCCATCGCTGAACATCTCGGTGTGTACGCCCAGGGCACGGTGATGGGTGAGCGCGCGCAGCACCGCGTCGGGAATGGCGCCGATGCCCATCTGCAGGGTGGCACCGTCCTCCACCAGCCCCGCCACCGCGCGCCCCACCGCGTCCTCGACGGGGTTTCCCGCCTCGGCCGATGCGTGGCTGAAGAGGGGCTCATCGACGTTCACCAGGGCGGTGAAGCGCGAGATGTGAATGGCGCCGTCGCCCAGGGTGCGCGGCATCTTCGGGTTCACCTGCGCGATCACGACTTTCGCGCACTGGGTCGCCGCCAGCGTGGCGTCTACCGACGTCCCCAGGCTGACGAAGCCGTGGGCGTCCGGAGGGCTCACGTGCACCAGCGCCGCGTCGAGCAGCATCAGCTGCTTGCGAAAGAGGCGGGGGATCTCCGAGAGGAAAATGGGCGTGTAGTCGGCGCGTCCCTCGGCGACCGCCAGGCGGAGATTCGCGCCCACGAAGAAGGCGTTGGGACGGAAGGAAGCGGTGAGCAGGGGGTTGGCGTGCGGCGCCTTGCCTTCCAGATGCAGGTGCACGGTCTCCACGTTGCGCAGCTCAGGCGCCCGGTCCACCAGCGCCTCGAGCAAGACGGTGGGCGTGGCCGCCTGACCCTGCACGAAGACACGATCTCCAGACTTGATGTGCGTCACTGCTTCTGCGGCGGTCACGAAGTTCATCTGTCCCTGTCTCCTTCTCTCCGAGGGGGTCGGGGAGAGGGCTTAAAATCTGCTCTTCGCGCCAGCCAACTTCAGCACTCGAGCAAAATGTTCCGCGGACACCGGCTGCACCGAGAGCCGTTGCCCCTTTTGCAGCACCGGCATGCCCGCGAGCATCTTGTCCGCCTTCATCACCTCGAGCGGAACGACATTGCCGAACTTCTCGACGAAAGCGATCTGAGCCATCAGCCAGCGAGGATCGTCTTTCTTGCTGCCTGGGTCGTAATACTCGCTCTTCTTGTCGAACTGCGATGGATCAGGAATCGGCGCGCCGTGCACCCTGGCCACCCCGGCCACGCCCGGGGGCTTGGCGTTCGAGTGGTAGTAGAGGACGAGGTCACCGTCCTTCATGTCGTCGCGCATCGAGTTGCGGGCCTGATAATTGCGCACGCCCTCCCAGCCGCTGGTGCCGTCCTTCTCCAGGTCTGAGATGGAATAGACCTCGGGCTCGCTCTTCATCAGCCAATAACGCTTCGCCATGCGACGCCGTGTAGAAGAGGTGGCGCGATGAAGGAAGAAGCTCTTAGTGCCCAGCTGCTGCTCGACTACCTGATCGAGCTCGGCACGGCGCTGATGTCGGCGGGCTGCCCCACGCATCGACTGGAGGAGCTGCTCGTGGCGGTGGCGCACCACGAGGGCCATCGCGTTGACGTCTTCGCGGTGCCTACCGGGCTCTTCGTGGGGCTGCGTACGCCCGCGGGCGAGCCTTCGCTGACCACCATGGTGCGGGTCACGGAGTGGACCAACGATCTCAACGTGCTCTCCGCGGTCGACGAGATCATCGATCAGGTGGCCGAGCGTGCGCTGAGCATTCCTGCAGCGCGGCAGAAGATCCGCGAGGTACTCCAGCAGCCGCCGCCGTGGAGCCGGGCCATGCAGCTCGTCGCCAGCGCCATCGCCAGCGCGGGTGCGGCTGTTTCCTTCGGAGGCGGCTGGATCGACAGTCTCCTCGCCGGCTGCGGAGGGGTGCTCCTGCGGGCGATCATGCTCAGCCTGAGCCAATCACCGGGCGTGCGAGTGCTGGAGAACTTCATCGGTGGCCTGGTCGCCGCGCTGACCGCGTGGGTCGCCACGTTGCTCTGGCCAGGGAGCAGCCGTGAGGTGCTCATCCTCGCGATCGTGATCCAGCTGCTCCCGGGCCTGACGCTGACCACGGGCCTCGCCGAGCTGACCTACCGAAACCTGGTCGCAGGGACTGCGCGCTTGATGCACGCGGCGATCACCTTGCTCTCCCTCGCGTTCGGAATCGCGGTGGTGGTGTCACTGGCGAAGGCGATGGGGCTGCCGGGTTCCGCCACGGTGGACCTCGACCCGCTCGCGTGGTGGTGGCAGGTGGTGGCGCTGCTCTTCGCCGCGCTCAGCTTCGGTGTGATGCTCGGCCTGCCGAAGGAGAAGCTGATCATCGCCCTCGCCTCAGGAGCGCTGGTCTGGGGGGTGACGCTTCTGAGCCGTCCCCTTCCCGGAGTGCACGCCGCTTTCCTCAATGCGCTCGTGCTGGCGGTGGGAGCCAACCTCTGGGCGCGAATCACTCGCAAGCCGGCTCAGGTTTTCCTGATGCCTGGCATGTTGTTGCTCGTGCCCGGAGCGCTCTCCTTTCGCAGCCTCGACACGCTGCTCACCGGCGATGCCGTGAGTGGAATTTCCGGCCTCGCCGACGTGACGCTGATCGCCGGCGCGCTGGTGATGGGCCTGCTGGTGGCCAACGTCGCGCTCCCGCCGCGCAAGGTGCTCTGAACAGCTTCCCCCCAGTCATCCCTCGACTCCGCTCGCAG
>JBKJSE010000415.1:0-8049 GCA_046595925.1 Archangium sp.
CTTCTCCCACGGGTACATGTCGAACGACCTCGCCGCGGTGGCCGACCCTCTTCGTACGCTCGCCCTGGCCGCGCGGGACGGGGAAAGTGTTGCTTTTACGCAGCTTTACGAGCGCACGCGGGAACAGGCGTGGCGCGTCTTGTACCGGGTGGTGGGCCAGAGCCCCGACCTGGAAGACCTCGTCCAGGAGTCCTACATCCAGCTGATGCGGGCGCTGAAGACGTACCGCGGTGATTCGCGGGTCTCCACGTTCCTCCACCGGGTGTGCGTCAACGTGGGGCTGATGCACCTGCGCGGGAAGCGCCGTCGCAAGGAAGACTCGACCGACGAAGTGCCTGAGAACCCGACCGACGAACGCCACGACCCTGAACGGGCGGCACAGGTGAAGCAGGCCGCAGTGCTGGTGCAGCGAGCCTTGTCGGAGCTGAGCGAGGAAAAAGCGGCGGTGTTCGTGTACCACGAGCTCCTGGGCATGAAGCCCGAGGAGATCTCAGAGCTGGTCGACTGCCCCGTGAACACCGTGCGCTCGCGTTTGAACCGCGCCCGCCAGGACTTCACAGAGGTCGTCGTGAAGCTGAAGAGAGGCGAAGCATGAGCCACCTCGAACACGACACGCTCTGGGCACTGGCCCGCACCGAGCTCGACGCTGCCAAGGCGAAGAACGCGCAGGCGCATCTGGCAGGCTGTGCCGATTGCCGCGTGGCCTTCGAAGACGTGCAGCTCGCGCAGCAGGTGCTCAGCGTATTGCCCGAGCCGCCGCCGATGCCCGACCAGATGGCGCGCCGCGTGGGCATCTCGATCGCGGAAGCCGCCGATGCGCAGGCTGCGAAGAGCTTCACCTCATGGTGGTCCTCGCTCTTCACGCCGCGCTTCATGCTCGCCGCGGCGATGGGCGTGGTGCTGGTCACGGCGGGTGCGTGGTTGCTCGCGTCGGCCACGCCGCAGGAACCGCAGCCCACGCCGATCGCGCTGCCCACGCCGGTGCCTGAGCAGAAGACGCCCTCCCCGCTCGCGGTGCCTGCTTCTGCGAAGAAGCTGTCCGTCACCGTGGCGAGCGCGAAGAGGTCGACCGCCAACAAGGCGCAGGTGCTCGCTGAAGGCGCGACGGTCACCACGCAGAAGGGCGGCAGCGTGTGGCTGAAGCTGCCCGACGGTTCACGCGCGGGCCTGACGGCCACCTCTGAGCTGAAGCTGCATACGCTCGAAGAGAAGCAGCTCACGCTCGAGCTCACCCGTGGCAGCCTCGCGATGGTGGTGCCGCACCGCGAAGATCGCGTGCTCACCGTGCGCGTCGGCGAGCTGCAGGTGATCGATCTCGGCACCCGCTTCCTCGTCTCGCGTGAAACGAACCGCACGCTCGTGGCCGTGGAAGAAGGCAAGGTGCAGGTCAACACGCCTTCGGGCAGCCGCGAGGTCAGCGCCAATCACGCCGTCAGCTGGAGCAATGGTCAGCTCACCGAGCTCGCCTGGGAGCCCACTCCGAGCGTCGCCCCCGTTGCGCTCGACACGCCGGTCGCTCCCGAAGGCCCGACCAATTCGATCGCGCGCCTGAGTGAAGAAGAAGAGCCGGAAGACGGCCCGCCGCCCCCTGAAGAGACGCAGGAGCAAGAAGTGCCCGAAGCGGGGCCGCCGGATCGCACACCGATCGCCGCTGATGAGCAATGGGCAGGTCCTCCGGTGAAGAACGCGCCGGCGCCGGTGCCGCAGAAGCGCATGACCAGCACGGCCGAGCGTGGGTTCTCGCTCAAGAACATCGAGCGCAAGCTGCGTGAAGCGGGCACGGTGATCACCTCGAAGACGGGTCGTGAAGCGGCCGCTCGCAACGTGACGCTCACGGCCGACGCGAACGATTGCCACCACGCGTTGCGGCTGGCCGATCGCTGGCTGACTGATCCGGTGACGGGCGCTGCGAATGAAGCCGAGCTGCGCCGCAGCGTGCAGCTGCAGCAGGTGCGGTGCCTCAATCACCTGGGTCGTACGCAGGATGCCGAGACGATCCTCAAGATGATCCAGTCGGTGCACTGAAGGCCTGGAAGGAAGGCGGTCTGCCCGCCTTTGCTGTCGGGGGCGCCGCGAACAGGCTCCTCGGCGCGGGCTTTTCTTGCTCAAACTCAGTCAGGCTTCGACTCGGGTCGCGCGCGTACAGCCCGCTGTCCGAAGGCGCCCCAACTCGACCGAACACCCGAATTCGAACCATGAACGTCCTCGCCCGGAAGCCGAGAGGCCTATTCGACGCGAGCAACGCCGAGAATCCCGAAACTCCGCGCACCCCAGGGCTGTTTCGCCTTTCCGGACGCAAAAAAGCCCACGGCGTTGGCCATGGGCTTCTTTGAAACACCACCGCGTCAAACTCAGCCGACGTTCAGCGTGAAGCGGCCACCATTGCGAGAAAGCTCAGCGCGCATGTCCTCGCGGAACTGACGCTGCGTCGCTGCGTTGCCCACGATGCCCACACAGCCTTCGGTGCCGGGCGTGCCACCATCGGGGTGAATGCGGAGCAGGCTGCGCGTCGCACCAACCCGCGAGTCGAACTTGTTGCTGAGCGCGAAGCTGTAGCCGACGCCGCCGACCGTCATGCTGCGGTTGCTGCGGCTCCAGAGGTGCGGCGTGACGTTGTACGAACCGGGAGGAAGGCTGCCCTTGCCGAACCCGCCGCTGCGGAAATCGTAGGAGCGCCCGTTCACGGTGATCTTCCCGGTGACCTGCTGCGAACGGGTGCCAGGACCCCGCACGCGATCGAATGACGCAGTGCGGTTGGCGCCGGCGGGACCACGAGGCGTCACGGCCTCGGTGGGCGCAGTGCGCGGCGTGGTGCCGGGCTGCGAAGGACGAGCGGGTTCGAAACCGTCCTGAAGGGCGCGAAGGGTTTGCGGGCCGACCTTGCCGTCGACCTCGATCCCCTTGGCCTGCTGGAAAGCGCGAACGGCACGGTCCGTCCGAGCGCCGAAGTCGCCATCGACCCCGCCCGGGCTGAAACCGGCAGACTGCAGTTTTTGCTGGAGGTTACGGACTGACGAGCCGTTGGAGCCGATGGAGAGAGTCACAAGAAGGTTCTCGGAATGAGGGGGTCAGAGGTTGTCACTTCGGGGCGACACTTCAGAAAATCTTGCCCGGCCCGATGATGATGGCGGGCTGCGCCTCGTAATCAATCTTCAGCCGCTCGGGCGGCTTTGGCATGTCGGGCAACACGGCGACGGCCTTCACGGCGACGGAAGCGGGCTGGCGGGCATCGACCTTAGCCTTGAGCGCCGTGAGCGCGGCGCCCTCGAGGCTCACCACCACGGGCAGCGAGGTGATCGCTGCCTTGTCAGCCACCTTCTGGCCGTTGACCGAGAGCACCACCGACGTCACGCGGGTGTTGAGGTCGAGCACAGCACCGGTCGCGCCGTCGACGAACGCGAGCTTCTTGATGGTCAGCTCGACGCGCTGCACCAGGTTCGAGGTCACCTTGAGATCGCCGATCGTCTCGTAGTCCGCCGCGCTGAGCACCTGGAGCGTGTCATCGAAGGTGAACTCGCAGCCGCCGGTAACCACCCGGGTGGCGACCATCTTGTCGCCCGCGGGGATCGGCTGGCCGCAGGTGAAGTTGGCGGCGATGGTGATCTCAGTGTCACCCTTGACCGACGGAACACCCTTCGTCTCGTCGATGCGAATCTCAGCGGGGCCACACGCAGACAACGCCATCACCACGAGTACTGCCGATCGCACTTTCATCATCTGTGTCCTCAGAAGGGGGGAACCGGTCAGGCGAGAACCAAGCATGGCCTGATTCCACGAGAGGCTCTACACTTGGGCGGCAACTTTTTACGTCTCGGTCGCAACTGCTGAGGAATCGTTCTTTGGGTGCCTACCGCATCGCGCGCCAGGTGGTTCCCTCTGGGGGTTACCTCGAGACTTATGCGGGCCGGCAGACGAGCAATGACAAGCCGGTGCTGCTCAAGCACTTCGTTCAGCCGCCGCCGTCCCTCGACAGGTTGATGGAAAACCTGCGCCTGATTCGCGGACCCTCGCTGGCCAGCGTGCTCGAGGTGGGCCACGGCGCCGACGGGCTGTGGCTGGTGGTCGAAGCGACGGAAGGTGAATCACTGCGCTGGGTGATGTCGACCCTGGCACGCGCCGCGGGCTTCATCGCACCCAACGAAGGCCTGGCCGTCGTCGCGCGGGTGGCGCGCGCGCTCGAGGCGCTCCACAAGCAGGGCCTCGCGCACGGTGACGTGTGCCCGGCCACCATCTTCCTGAGTGAGCGCGGCGAGGTGCAGCTTCATGACGGCGGCCTCGCGTCAGCCTCGAGCGTACAGGCCGAGCTGGGCCCCTGCCGAAGCGAACCCAACGCGCTGGCGCCCGAGCAGGTGAGCGGGTCGGCCAGCATCGGGAGTGACGTCTTCAGGCTGGGCCTGGTGCTGTACGAGCTCGCAGTGGGCCGGCCGCTGTGGAGCGGACTGGCTTCCCCGCAGTTGTGCCACGTGGCCAGCACGTGGGGTGGGCTGACACGCGAGAAGGTGAAGCAAGTGCCCGAGCCGTGGCTCACGCTGCTCGTCACCATGCTCGCGGTCGAGCCCCGCTTACGCCCCTCGATGGAAGAGGTGATCGTCGTCCTCGACCAGGCGGTGAAGCAGAACCAGTGGGCGACGACTGATCAGGAGATCGCCACGTTGTTCGCGCGCGCGAGCCAGGGCCGCACGTCGCCGTTCGACCCCGCGGCCATGCAGGACCTCAACCTCGTTCCCCTCACCCCGCCCGCTGGCGTGCCCGCGGTGACCGGCACCGCGGTCGCCCGCATCACCACCAAGAAGATGACGCGCGAGATGCTGGCGGTGGCGCGCGCCGAGACGCCCCCGCCCGAAGCGACCGATGCGTCGCTCGAGGTGCGCGCGGCCAACCTGCTCGTCGAGCAGGGAAAGATCTCTCGCACGCAGCTCACCGCGGCGCTGGAGAAGGTGGAGAAGCTCGGTGGTGAGGTGAGCTCGTTGTTGATCAACGATGCGGGCGTCGACGAAGACGCGCTGGTCGCGGCCGCCGCAGAGCTCACCCGCACGCCGGCCATCAGCATGAAGAAGTTGGCTGAGGCGCTGCCTTCGAAAGAAGCGCTGGCCCTGATCCCGCTCGCGTTGTCGCAGGTGACGCAGAGCGTGCCGCTCGGGCTCAAGGGAGGCAGCCAGCTGATGGTGGCGATGGCCGACCCGATGGATCCGCAGGCCCTCGAGCTGCTCAAGGCGGCGATCGGCGCGCGCAGTCTCATCGCGTTTCGCGCGGGCTCGAGGGCGCTGTCGGTGGCGCGCGCGCGACTGTACGGAAACCCCACGTCGTCGCAGCCGGCCATCGCCGCGGTGAGTGCTTCGAACCTGTCGCCGCGCATCATCGACGCGCTGCTCGGCCTGCAGGGGCTGCGCGGAACGCAGGCGCAGCAACTGGTCGCCTTGTCGTCGGGCGTATCGCGGCGGCTCGGGGCTTCTGCGGCAGAGACGGCCGTGGTGGCGCTCGCTGCCCGCGCCATGGTGACGAGTGCGTTGGCCGCGGGGCGGCTGGCGCATGAGGTGCCGAAGCTGGTCGAGGTGCGCGAGCGGTTTGGGGTCACCGAGGCAGACGAGTTCATCGAAGCCCTCCACGGCTTTCCTGCCCAGATGCCGGAGCGCGCGATGGTGAAGGCGGTGGTGCTGGCGTTTGCGTTCGCGGCGCATGCCGGTGAGCCACGCCCGGCGGGCAGCCGGTTGGGTGGTTCACTGAGCAGCTTTCGCACGCGGCATCAGTTGCCGCAGGCGTTGTTCGAGGCGCTGATGGTCGAGCTGAGCTGAGGAACGTGGGCTGCTCTCGCGGATTGGTGTAGCTGCGGGCACATGAAACGTCTCGCGCTGAGCCTCCTCACGCTGCTGTGTGCCTGCGAATCTGCCGGCGTGACGAAGATGGATTTCCGCCGCACGCCCCCGGTCGGGGTCACCGGTGGCACCTGGGTGGCGAAGTTCGGCACGCAGAACATCACCGACGCCGAGCTGGCAGCGCGGTTCTCCGAGATGAACCCGTACGCCCGCGCGCGTTTCCAGACCGTCGAGCAGCGCCGCGATTACGTCGAAGGCCTCGTGCGCTTCGAGCTGCTCGCGCAGGAAGCCGTGCGACGCAACCTGCAGAACGATCCCGAAGTCGTCGAAGCGGCGCGCCGGGTGATGGTGCAGCTGCTGCTCAAGAAGGAACTCGACGAAGGCAACGGCGGCGTCACCGACGCGCAGGTGGCGGCTTACTACCAGGCGCACACCTCCGATTACGTGAAGCCGGCGATGACGCGCCTCTCGCACATCGCCTTCAAGAAGGAAGACCGCGCGGCCGCTGAAGAGGTCTTCGCGCAAGCAAAGGCCCTCGCCCCGCTCGACGCCGCGGGTTTCGGCAAGCTCGCCCGTGAACGCAGCAGCGACGAGCGCACCCGTGAGCTCGATGGCGACCTGCGCTTCCTGTCGGACGAAGAGCTGAGCACCCAGTACGGCGCCGAGTTGGCCACCGCCGCGGCCGCCCTCGTTCGGGTGGGTGACCTCGCGCCGACGCTCATCGAGACGCCCAAGGCGCTGCACGTCGTGAAGCTCCAGGGCCGGCAGCTCGCGCTCAACCTCTCGGTCGAGCAGGCCAGGCCGAGCATTCAGCAACTGTTGGCAAACGAGTCGAAGCAGGAGCGCTTCCGCGCCTTGATGGACAAGCTCAAGAAAGACGCGCACCTCGAGCTCAACGAATCGTCCCTGGCTGCGATGGTGGTGGATCCCAGGGCGGCCGCGATCGCGCCCAGCGCGCCTGCGCCCGGCTTCATTCCCGCGCCGCCGTCGACGAAGTAGTCCCCCGGTGCTACGCGATTGATCACGATGCTCCGCACTTCCTTCCTCGCTGGCCTGCTGTTGCTGGGCGGCTGTACGCAACAGCAAAAGCCCCGCCAGGATCCCGCGGTGGTCGCGACCGTGAACGGCGAGGTGCTCAAGCGCGTCGACTTCGAGCGGCTGCTCTCGCGCGAGGCGCAGGCGATGGAAGGCAACGGCCCGCGAACGCCCGAGCAGGTCGAGCCGTACAAGCAGGCGCTGATGGAGACGTTGATCGAACGTGCGCTGCTGCTCCAGGCCGCGGCGGCCGCCGGCGTGACGGTGACCACGGAAGAAGTCGATCGCCGGGTGCTCGCGCTCTCGTCGGAATACCCCGCGGGCACGTTCGACGAAGCGCTCGCCAAGAGTCAGACGTCACGCGCGGCGTTGACGCGCAGCACGCGGGAGCAGCTCACCATCGAGAAGCTGCTCACCTCGGAGGTGCACGCGCGCGTCGCGGTGACCGAAGATCAGATTCGGCTGTATTACGAAGAGCACCAGGCTGACTTCACCGAGCCCGAGCAGGTGCACGCGCAGCAGATCGTGGTCAAGGGTCTGGACGAAGCGAAGCGGGTGCAGCAGCAACTCTGGCAGGGCAAGAAGTTCCCCGATCTCGCGCGCCGCTACTCGTTGTCGCCCGATGCCCGCGTGGGTGGAGACCTGGGGTTCTTCGCGCGGGGCACGATGCCTCCGACGTTCGATGAGGTGGTCTTCAAGCTGAACGTGGGCGGCACCAGTGAAGTGGTGTCGACCGAGTACGGGTTCCATCTCTTCCGCGTGTTGGAGAAGAAGCCGGGCCGAAAGCGTGAGCTGGGCGAGGTGCGAGGGCTCATCGAAGAGCGAATGCTCTCGTCGCTGCGCAGCGATGCACAGCGGGCCTACGTGGCCGGCCTTCGCGCCAAGGCAGCGATCGTGATCAACGACGAGTCGCTCGCGCTCGTCTCTGGCCGCGTCGCGCCGGGGCAGTCCGCCGAGCCCTGACTTCAGCGCTCCCCTCGCCCCCTGGGAGGCTGGTGAAATAGGGCAGCCACCGGTCCCCCCGAGCGGCCGAGCGGAGTCGAGGGGTCACCTGCAGCGCGAAGCGGAGGTAATCCCTCGACTGCGCTCCTCAGGAACAGCACCGTTCCCCCCGAGCGAAGTCGAGGGGTCACCTGCCGCGCGGCGCAGAGGTGGCATCTCGACTTCGCTCGATGCGAACGGTGGGTCTGTTCCTTCGGAC
>JBKJSE010000058.1:0-7957 GCA_046595925.1 Archangium sp.
GCCCCACGGTGAGGTCGGAGTCCATCGGATCCGCGCCGCGTCCATGACCCCAAGCAACCGCCCCGCACACCGCACGGTGATGCGTTCGGCACTGCCCGCCAGTTTGGAAATATTGAGCCATTCAACCATTGCAGGGCCGTCGAAAACCCCGGCGAGAAGCACCTGTTCTCCATTCACGGTGACGAAGGGTGCCAGCAAGCTGACTGAGCCAGTTGCCTTATCGGCTTCATCGAATTCACAGTGGTACGCACTTATGGTTCTGCTGGTGGCGCACGCAGTTCCCGACGCGTCCGCAGGAACGACCGTGAACACGTACTCGACGCGCCCTCCGGCCGACGGGGTTCCTCTCGCGAACCAGACGAGCAGGGCCAAACTGATACCCGCCGCGGCGATCGACCATTCCGCTTTCGAAGTACTCATCAGCGCCAGCCCATCAGAAAAAGCCGTGATTCGAGCGCTTGCGTCGTAATCGGAAAGAAGGACCAGACAGGTGCGTAGAAGGCCAATACCACGAGCACCACCAGCAGATAGATTAACGCGGGGGTGCGACTCTGCTGCGCCAACCACCCGAGGAACGCGCCGACCAGCATGAGGAGATAAAGATACGTGGGAAGGAAATGATAAATGTAGGAGTCACGCCTCGAGAGCATCCACGGCGCGATGAAAGCAAAGCTCGCTGCTCCAAGAAGCAGCACACCTCTCCCGTGGGCCGAGGCAAAGGCATCGGGGCGCCACGACGCGACTAGCTTGGTCTGAAGCATCTGTTGAACACCCTTCCACGCGACGACCACCAGGAGATACATCGCAAGTGCGACCGCCGGCCACCAGATGGCCAGGTTTCCCAGGGTAGTCAAGACACGCACCCCCCCACCTTCAGCGAACTGGCCGATGGTGATGGGTCGAGCAGGAAGGAACCAAGTCGGCCAGCTCGACGTGAGTGGATGCTTCATGTCCGTCAATGCAGCGTGGTGCCTCAGAAGGCCCAGCGTTTCGTTGATGACGCTGTCGACAGTTCCTGACTTGCCGGTGAGCCGGAGCCCAAGCGAAAACGTGGCAAAGTAGAGCACTCCCGCAACTATCGCCATCGCAGCGAAGAGCTCGACCTTTCTTCTGAGCGTCAGCTGAGAATCGAGAGACAACGCCACGACGAATATCGGCACAAGGGCGATGCCGCTGAACTTGATGCTGCAGGTGAAACCCACCAGCACACCAGCAAGCAGTGCCACCAGAGGTCTCCAGCGCATCGTCGCGACCAGCAGGGCTGCCGCACCGCACGCGATGAGATAGCCATCGAGAAGTCCAACGCGTGAGTAGCTGATAAAGAAACCGTCAGCGCTGATCAGCGCGGCGGTGAAGAAGCCTGCACGACGGTCATTGAACAACCGCGCTACGGACACTGCGGAGAAGACAATCGTCAGCAGTCCGCACAGCAAGGCGGGCGCACGCCACGCGATCGAATTATCGCCGAAAATCCGAATCGAAAATGCAATGACGAGTTTCCCAAGTGGAGGATGGTCATTCCAATCAGGCCGTCCGGACAAATAGTTTCTAGCATTTTCAACGAAGTGATGCTCGTCAAACACAAACTGGCCCGGAAAAGCAAAGTCATGAATCCGCAGAAGAAGCCCGGTCAGCACGAGAACTGCGACGACCAGGTCGGTCGGTTTTGGCGACGATTGATGGCTGACTGACAGGGTCATGGCGGTCAAGGTACCGTGAAAAGTTCACGACCTACATGGAAAGTACGAGGACAACTCCGACGAGGGACGGCTGCTGTTCGGCGGCCTGCGTCGCTCGAACGGTCGCGAGTTCCGCGGTGACTTCCAGTGAATTCACAATGATGGCACGACGGAATCCCTGAAAGGGCTCCGTCGTGCTGGTCTGTTTTGTCCACTAAATCACCTCGACGAGTCGAGGTTCCACAAGCTCAAACGGAGACAACTCATGGCTATTTTTTTTGCAAGATCGTCGATCTTGCTCGCATTGCTACTGTCAGCATGCAGCAGCGAGCAGGCGCCTCGTGTCAACGCTGAACCTAACGGTGATCAAAGCCCCGGATCCTCGGCTGCGATGTCGGGCGGAAGTGCGGATCCAGGCGAAGCGATAAGCGAATTGCCCAGTCGTGAGGAGTGGCATCTGGCGATGCAGAAGATCCCATTGCCTGGAACGGGCTGCTTTCGCGCGCTCTTTCCCGCGAATAGCTGGGAAGAGGTGCCCTGCGAGGTGGCGCCTCAAAGGCCCTACGGCGGCCCCCGGATTGCGGCGAAAGGCGGTCCGCAGAACGTCGGAAATGGCATCGACACCGTTGCAGTCGTGCCGGGTCTCATCTCCTCGTCGATCGGGTCGTTCCCCGTCGTCACGGGAGTGACGAGCGAAACCAGCGCTGGGATTTCGGACAACTTCTCCCTCCAACTGAACTCGAGCTTCTTTCCGTCAGCGGCCTGCTCTGGCGCAGCCAACCCAAGCAGTTGCCTTGGCTGGCAGCAGTTTGTTTTTGACAGTATGGGCCAACTGTTCATGCAGTACTGGCTCTGTTCCGTCTCGGGCTGATCGCGGCCATTTGAGTGATGTCGTCCCAGGCTGATCACGGGAAGTGGCAGTAGGCAGTCCGTCAGATCCCGACGCGAGTGCGGGACACGACGAGTTCGACCGCGTCGTCCGCCGGAGCGAGCGAAGCTCGCGGAGGCGCCCTGTGGCTCGGTGACCGAAACTGCGGATCGCTCAGCGAGAAGTGAAGCGCCGGTGGGGTTTGAGGTACTTCGGGCTTGCGAAAGATCGGAGCCTCATGGACCCAGAATGGGCCGCCCCACCGGCGGTCGAGACATGCCTTGTTTCCAGCAACGCGTCGAGAGGCCGGAAGGGCGGCACGATTATCGACGAGCGAGTGCGCGAGCTCTCGGTACACGAGACGATGATGAAAAACCCGGCCTCGTACCGTCCGGCTGAGTGTCGATGCGGCTGCACGCGCCTGCATCTGCATGATCGGCGTGAACGTCGCGCGATGGGGGCGGGAAGTACGGTGGTGACCGTGGTGATCTTCCTGTGCGCGAAGTGCTTCGCGACCTGGCGGGTGCTGCCGGCCTTTCTGGCGCGATGCCTCTGGCGTACCTGGGGCGTCGTCGAGCACGCGCTGTTCAGCGAGCGTCGGTCGCCAGTGCCTGCGCGCACGGTGCAGCGGTGGCATGCCCGGCTGGCGCAGAGTGCGCTCGCAGCAACGCAGGCGCTGGCTGCCTCGGGTGCGTCGACGCTACGTGAGGTGGCGCAGCGGGTGGGTCTCGAAGCGTCGCGAGGCGAGCTGGTGAAGGCGTACGCCGAGGCCACTACGAGCTCGTCGCAGCTGGCGCCGCTCGCGGCCCTGTTGCACCGACTGAGCCCGGGGCTTCGTCTCATGTAGTCCCCGTGAAACAGGGTCGAGCGGCTGGCCTCGAGCCCTTCCCACCCCGAATGGCGCGATGGAGCGCCTAGGTCGGCGGCATGGATGAAAAGGCCCGCCAGCAGCTCGCGCTCTTCCGCATTGCAGTCCTCGGCCCGCTCGTCGGCGCGCGGCTCGAGCACGGCGAGTTGGTGGAACTCTGTCGTGAGGCGGCTGCGCGCAGCTGGGAACTGCCCAGCGGCGCCGTCATCGACGTCTCTGCCCGCACCATTGAAGACTGGTTCTACGCGTACCAACGCGGTGGCTTCGCGGCGCTCCACCCGAAGCGACGCAGCGACGCCGACAAGGCCCGCGCCATCTCCGAAGAGCTCGCGTCCCTCATCCTCCGCCTGAAACAGGAGAAGCCCCGGCGCTCGGTGAAGCGCATCATCGACGTGCTCGAGCGCGCGAAGAAGGTGGAGCGAGGTGCGCTGACGAAGTCCACCGTGCATCGCCTGCTGAAGGTGCATGGCGTCTCGCGGCGGCCGCTGCGCGGCCCCGGCGCGGAGCGCCGCAGCTTCATCCACGAATTCGCCGGCGACCTGTGGGTGGGCGACGCGCTCCACGTCCACCGCCCCGTCATCGACAGCGCCGGGCGCGAGCGCAAGGCGCTGCTGCTCTCGCAAATCGACAGCGCGACGCGCTACCTGCCGCACAGCTACATCACGCTGAGCGCGGGCGAGAACTCCGTCGACCAGGAGTACGGCCTCAAGCAGGCGCTGCTCACCCATGGCCGCGCGCGCGCCTATTACGTCGACAAGGGCCCTGCGTACACCGCGCACTCCCTGCGGGCCATCTGCGCCGAGCTCGACATCCGTCTGTTGCACACGCAGACCAGAGACCCAGAAGCGAAGGGTGTCATCGAGCGCTGGCACCGCACCTGGCGCGAGGAGGTCGAAGATGAACTCCCCGATGGGCCCGTGAGGCTCAGCGAGCTCGTCGCCAAACACGATGCGTGGCTCAGCGTCGAGTACCACGCGCGCATCCACGACACGACGCGCCGCGCACCGCGCGAGCACTGGCTCGCGCAAGTCGAACACCTTCGCCCGCTGCTCGTCGGCGTGTCGCTCAACGAGGTCTTCCTCCACCGGGAGAAGCGCAAAGTCAGGAAAGACGGCACCGTCCGTTTCGATGGCCGCCTCCTCGAAGTGCGCGCCGAGTTGACCGGCCAACGCGTCGAGCTGCGCTTCGACCCGGTGGGCAAGAACGTGCTGCCCCGCGTCTTCGTCAACAACCGCTTCGTCTGCAACACCGTCCCGCTCGACCTGCTCGCCAATGCGCGCCGCGTCCGCCGCCGCGATGTCGGCGCGCCCGCTGTGTCGTTGCTTCCTTCCGGGCTCGATCCACTTGCCCTCATTCAAGCTGAACACCAGCAGTACACGCGCCCGCTCTCGGGCGCGCTCTCCCCCGAGGACTCAGACGATGAAAACGACGACACGCTCGAAGACTGACTCCTACCGTCAACGCTTCGGTCTGACTCACCATCCGCTGCCGCGCGACGCCGCAGGCAGCTCCTTCTTCTGCCAGACGAAGAGTCTCAATCAGCTCGAGGACTGCTTTCAGTCGCTCCTGGAGGAGCCGGGCCTCGGCGTCCTCACGGCGGAGGCCGGCGTCGGAAAAACGGCGGCCATCCGAAACATCTGCTCTCAACTTCCGTCGCCCGACTTCCGCGTCATCTACCTCTGCAACACGGCCGCCTCGCCCTTCGACATCTACCGCTCGCTGGCGCTCGAGCTGGGCCTCTCGCCGGCGCACCGCAAGTCGCAACTCTGGTGGGCGCTCAAGACGGAACTGGTCCGCCTCCTCGATGAGCAACGCACCGTGCCCATCATCGTGCTCGACGAGGCCCAGCACCTCTCCGACATCTTCCTCGCCGACTTGTCCGGCTTCCTCAACTTCGCCTTCGACACCAGGAGCGCCGCCGCGCTCTGGCTCGTCGGCCTTCCTTCGCTGGCCCAGCGATTGCGCATGCAACTCCACGCGCCGCTGGCCAGCCGTGTCGCGGCGCAGGTCCAGCTCGCGGCCCTTGAGCGCGACGACTTCAAGGCGCTCGTCGAGCACGGCATCAAGGCGGCCGGCTCGCGCGACAAGCTGCTGACCGACTCCGCGGTCGAGCTCCTCTTCCGTGTCTGCCGCGGAATCCCGCGCATCGCGTCGCGGCTGCTGCGCGCCGCGCTCAAAGAAGCCCATGCGCGGAATCAGAACGTCGTCGACGACTCCGCGCTCAAGGCCGCGGTGGAAACCCTCACGCTCGTCGACGAGGTCAATCCGTGAGACAGCTCCGTCTTCGTCTACCCATCCCTCCGCTCCTCGAGCGCTCTCCGGAACTCGCCGCGCTGGCCATCCTCGAAGCTGCACTCTCCGCCTCTGAGGCCGCCCTGCTCGCCTCGTACGCCGAACTCTACAACGGCGCGCTCGACGGCTTCCCGCGCGGTGCCAGCGTGCTGCGCGCAAACACCGTCATCATCCACGCTCGTCGTCTTGCCGCCACCCTGGCCGCCTACCGCGACAGCCTCGAGCGCGATGCTCGCCGCGAGGTGCGCGATCGCCACCGCATCGGCTTCTGACGAGCTACGCCATCAACACGCCGCTGATCGCGGCGTGCATGCGTGCGTCGCGAGCAGAACCCCGCGATGAGCGTGGGACGGATCCACGGGGCGAACGCGAGCCGGTACAGGCTCATCAACTACAACAACCCGTGCCCGGCGTTCTGGTGGGCGTCTGGCAATAACTGCTACAAGAACAGTTGGTCGGTCGGCGTTCCCGCGCAGGCAATTACGAGTCTGGGTTCCTTGCGCGTTTCGGGCGTCATCTCAGGGGGGAACGAGATCATTACGGGGTACACAGCGAGCGCACAGTATTCAACCAGCGCAGCCAGTGTTCTTGGGCTTGGCTCTAAATGGAACACGGCTGAATTCAATGTGTTTGGAAATTACGATAGCAACGTGGCCATCTTCAATGCCGGTTCCTCTATTGTGGTCCAGATCGGCGTAAATGGCGGGGGCTATCCGAAATGTGGCGTTCGGAATGGATTCACCGCCGAAACTGCGAATTTCAACCTGACCGGATGGTGTTGCCCGATTGGTGGCGCCTGGCCGGCCATCCAGTTTCAGCAGAGCAATGCATCTGTGGTCCCTGTTCCGCCTTTTTGTCTTAGTACATGGGCACCGTCAGTCTTCAATGAGTAGGGTCATGCCCACGCGCGCGATGCTCTCGAGGTTTTGGACGGCTGAAAGTCGCCTGAGGTCGAAGACGTTGCGACGCGTCCCCATATAGCGGGCCTTAGGACCCTGTCCGGTTGGCCAGGTGCGCAAGTCGATGTTCGACGGCGACGCGAGCGCGGAGATCTTCTCGGCCTGCTCGCGTTGCAACTTCTTCGTCTGCTTCGCCACCTCCACCGTCCGCTCAAGCAGCCGCCGGTCCATGTCTGCTGAGATCAGTCGGTCTCGGAACTGCTGCAGGCCTCCTGCGAAAAGGCCGGCTCGTTCGCCAGCAACGGTCGCTCGCTGAGAGCCGGACTGCTTCCGCGTCGGACGTCTGCAGGTACGCCTGCAGCAGGAGCCCCATGCACATCAACGCGGGCGGCTGAGGCGCCTGCCCCTGGCCCGTCTGGCGGTACATCGCCACAAGCTCGTTCTGAAAGGCGTCGTCGAACAACTCGTGTCGATGCTCGCGAAGAAGCACGAAGAGCTTGCGACTCTTTCCCGCGAGCTTCAGCAGGCGCTGCTCGCGCGCACTGCATTCCACCGTCGGATTCCAGCGTTCCATGCACCACCTCCGTGGGGAGGCGAACTGATCACGCCGTCACCGAGCGCGTCGATCGGTCTCGCAAGCGATCGACTTTGCTGGGGCGGAATCCTGATCGGCGCTCTAGAATCCACCGCTCCTCGAGCGCACCCTGGACGGCGGCATCGATAGCGTGCCTCGCGGCGTGCGCGCCGACACTGTCGCCCCCCCCTTCGTCTCGCCGCGAGACCGTGCGACGGATCCACGGAAACGAGGTTGTACCTGTCCCTCCAGTTCTCGTTGTGTTATGAACGCCCGGGGGTCGCCTCATGTTCGCGTATCGAATTGTCTTTGAAGTTCTCGTCCTCGCGGTCGTAGCGCGCGGATGCGTTCCTCCCTGTGAGGAGGTCCCGTCGCCTTCGGTGTGCACGCCCAACGGACCCATCGTTCAGGGCGTGCCCTTTTCCGTCAGGGCGACGCCCGAAGTCGCAGGGGGCACCTGCGAGGTTATCGTTGACGGCGGCCAGCTCGAGTTCGTCCTCACCGGAAGCACGTGCGCGAATGGTGGCCCGGCGCTGAAGCCTGTGGACTGCGCCGTGCCAGCGCTCGCTGCGGGCACCTATTCGGTGAAGGACACCACAGTGACGTTTGCGGTGCCGGAGGAAACCGACGACGCAGGCTTCCCACGATGTCCTTGAGTTGAGTAACCGATGCACAGACCGGTGTTTGATCGCGGGGTGATCCTCGGGATCAGGTCGCGGGATGGCGACTCAAGAGACGTGGAAGAAGCGGATTTCGGCGTGGCGCTTGAGCGGGCGT
>JBKJSE010000084.1:0-6829 GCA_046595925.1 Archangium sp.
GGACACCGGAACGTGGTGTTCCCGCTCGCCTGGTTCAACACCGCGTCGCCCTTGAGCGCCTTCACTTCGAAGTGCAGCGCTTCGTTGAGCACGTTCACGCCCACCGGCGTGGGGCAGATGAAGATGGTGATGGGGTCTGCGGTGGTCCAGCTCGCGCCGGCCGCGACGGGATCCACATCGAGGATCCGGCTGCCCTTGCTCACCAGCACGTCGTCGCGCACGCGCGTGACCCGGTGCTCGAACTTCACGCCCGCGAGCGCCTGGCCGGTGACCCGGTACATCACGCCGACGTGAAAGCCGCCTTGCGCACCGGGAATGGCCTGCACCTCGGCCGGGAACATCGTGAAGGCGCCGGCATCTTCGCCGCCGAGCTCCAGCGTGCCTTCTGGCCAGAGTACGCCTGCATCAGCGCCCCCATCAGGAAGCTCGATGGGGCCCCCGCAGCCGACCAGGCCCATGACGATCGGCAGCAACAGCTTCATGTGGAGAACTTAGCTGCGCTGACGGCGGCGGCGCGCGGCGATCAACGCGATCAACCCGAACGCGATCGACGGGTCGACGCTCGAGCAGCCACCACACCCGACGGCAGCGGCGATGTTCTTGCCGTTGTCCAGGATGACCAGCGGGCTGCCTTCTTCGGCCAGCGTCTCCACGCGGAGCGCGCCGGGACCCTTGCCCGTGTCAGGCGGCGTGCCGCGGTTGGGCAGCGAGAACGTCCACCCCTGCTCGGTGGTCAACGTCGCGGGCGAGGTCGAGACGTCACCACCCAGGCCGCAGTCGATGCGCAGCTGCGCCGTGTGATCACGCGACACCTCGGGCAGCGACGGGTTGAAGCTGAACACCGGGTCGCGGGTCATGTCTTCGGGCGAGAGCGTCGTGTAGAGGCGCGTGAGGTTCGGGTGCTGGCGGAAGAGCGCGCCCGCGTTCAGCGCCGGGTCGACGATCTTCTCTTTGATCTGCGCGGCGAGCGCCGTGGGATCGAAGCTCGTCTCGTACCCGACGAACTTCTCCGGGTGCTGCGCGCGGTAGTCGCCCAGGTAGAACTGCAGCCGGCGGAGGAACTCGTCGTCGGTGGTCTCCATGCTGAGCGAGGCCGGGAAAGGAAGCTGCGCGAGCACCAGGCTCTTGAGCAGCGGGGGCAAGACGGGCTGCGAGAAGCCGAAGCCGCCGCTGAAGCTCGCGGCCGGCGCGAAGCCGTGCTCGAACAGGTACTCGACGAAGAGCCCCGGGTCGGTGATGGCCGCCAGCTCGGCGTTGGTGCCGAAGCGGCCGGGCGCGTCGAGCACGTTCTGCATGATGGCGCTGGTGCCCGAGTACTCGGTGACGAACGCGTGCTTCTCGGGCGCTTCCGAGACGGCCTTGATCACCACGTCGTTGTAGTTCTGCGCGCGGTTGAGCCAGTCGATCTGCGAGTCGTTCACCACCACGTGGTTGTAGTTGCGGGGAATCGCTCGGCCTTCACCGAGCATCCACACCTGAATGCCCATGTTCGGCTGCGCGGCGACGCTGGTGAGGACGATGGGGATCATCGGCAGGTCCGACGGGTACTCGAGCACCACCGGCTGAATGTCGCCCGTCGACTTGCCGCCCCTGAGCTTGAGCGCCAGGAAGTACGCGCCCGGGCGGATGTAGGGACCCACCACGTCGTCGGCCCCCGTGGGGATGAAGTAGCGGTTGTTGGCCAGCCACTGGAGCATCTCGTCTTTGCGATCGGCCCGGAGCACCGCGTAGTCGTAGGGCCCGATGGACGCCTGCGTGACCAGCGGTGACTGGCCGCCGCCGTTGCCGCTGGAGTCCGCTTCGAAGCCGGCTGAGGCCGGGCTCGCGAAGCGGCTGTTGAACAACCCGCCGCAGGTGCCCGTGGTCGTGGTGTTCACGAAGTAGCGCGGCTGCGTGGTGTTGATCAGCTGCGTGAAGAGCTCTTCGGTACCCAGCTTCAACGTGGGGATGGAAGGCAGCGGCAACAGCCAGCCGAAGTCCCTCGCTTCACCCGCGTACTGAATCTGAATGTGGGCGCTCACCACGCCATTCTGCACGGAGAAGAGGATGCGCTCGCCGGCCTGCACCAGCGGCACGGTGGGGTCGGGACGCGCGAAGCACCCACAGGCCTCTGCCGATTGACTGCTGAAGGCGATGCCGAGCGTGGCCACCAGCGCTGCGCTGCTGAGTCGAGCAATCATGGAGAGACCCTGGGTAGGAGGAAAGCGAGCCGCTCCTCGCAGAATGCGTGCCAGCGAACAACTTCAGCGATTTCAGCGTTTGGGCGGCGGCTCAGGCGCGAATGATCAGCCTCCACCCCGGCTTTCATCACGAAATTCTGAGGCGCTCAGTCCTTCGCGTAGCGATCAGCGAGCCAACCCGAGGCCATCAGGAAGGTGCTCTTCTGGAGGTCTGCGAAGCGCGCGAGGCGGTGTTTGCCGTCGCCCCGCCCCGGGTTGAGCATCATCTTGGTACGGCTGCCGCGCTGCTGGACCAGCGTCAGCGCGCGCGAGCTCAGGTAGTAGCCGAGGTTCAGGTCTCGATAGAGCGTCTCGGTCAACCTGGACCAGCCCGTCTCTTCGAAGAAGAGCGCGCGCAGCTCATCGCCTTGTGGTGACTCCATGTCTTCGGCCACCGCCTTCTTGCCCCAGCCGAACGCTTCGCGGGGCACCCCACGCTCCTCGAGAATGCGGCGGCAGATGGGCCGGTCGTAGCCGTTGCCCAGGCGCCACGGCGACATCTCGTCGGACACCGTGACGCGGTGCACGGCGGCCACGCTGCGGCTGAAGAGATAGGCGGGGCTGCACTCGAGCACGCCGAAACGATGGCGCGCTTCGTTGAGCGAGACGCCGCTGGGTGAACCACGCACGAGCTGGCCGGTGAGCTTCACCGATGACAGGTCGACGCCCCAGATGCCGTCGCCCATGTGACCGCCGAACCAGACGGTGGGCACGTCGTGCACGTCGGCTTCGCGCATCAGCGAGTGGAAGACGAGCTCGGGTGAGGTCTGCGAGCTGGCCCAGAACCACGCCTCGATCTCGGCCGGCACCTTGCGCTCATCGAGGTCGAGGTGTTTGGGCTGCGCGCCGAGCAACCGCGCGATGTCCGAGCCGTCGTCGTTCGAGAGCTCGGTCTTCATGAGCCTCTGCACGATGGCCGGAATCCGGGTGTTCGAGTGTGCCGAGCTCCAGGTCAGCAGCGGGGTGCGCACGATGGGCTGCATCAACGCCACGATGGTCGGTGAGTCGTAGCCGCGGCTCGCCGTCGAGACCGCGCGCATCGGGCGTACGCGCCGTGGGTCGGTCGCGTTGTTCCACAAGGCGCGCAGCGCGCTCGAGAGCTGAGAGAGGTAGTCGGAGAAGCCGGTGAACGTGTGGGGCACGTCGTGCGTTCGGTACGCGGCCTCGCCCTTCGAGTCGAGGTGCATGGCCTCGAACATGAGCTGGTTGGCGACCTCCAACCGCGGGTGGGCGATGTTGAACTGGCGCATGTAGTTGTTCACGCCCAGGCAGCTCGACTCGCTCCAGCGTCGATGGTCCACCTCGGGGTGCAGTCGCGCGCCCGTGCGGCCCAGCAGCACCGCCAGTGAATTCGAGACGTGAAACAGGTGCCCATCGCGAATGTACACGCAGCGTTCGATGCTGGTGTGCGCGGTGGCCACGACCACCTCGTCGTCATCGATGCGAAGGCCGCTGCCGTAGAGATGTTCGGCCGTGTGGAAGTTGCCGGCCACGAAGTCGCCGCTCCACATGCCCGAGACGATCCACCGGGGCGCGGGTGCAGGGTCGACCTCGACGAAGCGGCCTACCTCTGCGTCGCAGGTGTCTGCGCGTCGATCGATGACTGCGTACCACGCGAGCTTTGGCAGCGATTCGTCACGCCGCACCGTCATTCTCGGAAGAGCGTCCATGCCGAGCAGGTGTGCATTCAGCATGCCTCCACGCACTTCAGCCGCAAGCGGTGAAGACAGGGGATGTGGGGCCCCAAAGAACGCACCCGCTGCGTCTCGGCCCGGCCCTGTTTGCGTCGGCGTTACCGGTCTTTCCCAACTGTCACCTGGGGGCGACAGGTCAACGCCACGTGGCTTCGCACGATTGCGGCGCTGGCCTACTCAGTGGGCATGACCGCGAGACTCCTTTCGGCAGTGCTGATGGTGGCGACGCTGGTGGCCTGTGGCGGCGAGCTCGAGACGGCATCCCCTGTTGTTTCGGAGCGCACCTCACCGCTCGAGGCCAGCTTCCAGTCGGCCGCGCGCGAGTACCAGGTGCCCGCGGGCGTGTTGAAGGCCATCGGCTACGTCGAGACGCGGCTCTCGCTTACGCCCAACCTCGAGTCGGGTTCGGGCGGCGTCGGCGTGATGCAGTTGGCGCGGCGAGGTGATCAGGATCGCCTGGGTGAGGCGATGCGGTTGACCCTCGCGACCGAAGGCCAGCTGCGCGTCGACCCGAACGCGAACGTGCGCGGCGCGGCGGCGGTGCTGCGTGAGCTCTTCGACAAGTCGCAAGCGTCGGACGCTTCGCTCGACGCGAATGAAGTGGGCGACTGGTACCTCGCGGTCTCGAACTATCCGGGCTTCGACTCGGCCACCTTCTCGGCGGAGTACGCAGCCGACGTGTTCCTCGCGCTGGAGACCGGCTTCTCCGTGCAGGGTGCTGAAGGCACGCTCGGCCAGGCCCCCACGGCTTCCCGCTGGCGTCACCACGCACCAATGGCGGCCTCACGCCGTGATGCGGTGCTCGAGTATCCGGGCGGGGCGGGCTGGGTCGCTTCGCCGAACTATTCGAGCGGCCGCTCGAGCTACGAGTTCGTGCTCATTCACACCATGCAGGGCAGCTACGCGGGCACCAAGTCGTGGTTCCAGAACCCCAGCAGCAACGTCTCCTCGCACTACATCGTGCGCTCGTCCGACGGCGAGGTGACGCAGATGGTGGAGCACCGGAACACTGCCTGGCACGCGCAGTGTTACAACGGCCGGTCGATCGGCCTGGAGCACGAGGGCTTCGTTCAGGATCCAGGCCGTTGGTACACCGATGCGATGTACCGGGAGTCGGCCAAGCTGACCAAGTGGATCGCCGATCGCCACGGCATCCCCAAGAACCGCACTCGCATCATCGGTCACAACGAGGTCCCCAGGGTTTGCAACACCGGCGGCCACACTGATCCGGGGAGCGGCTGGAACTGGACCAAGTACATGTCCTTCGTCAATGGCACCGCGCCGACCACCGGCACGGGCGTGTTGATCGGCGCGATCTACACGGGCGGCAGCTCGGCCAACCGCGTCGCCGGCGCCACGGTGACGGTGGGGAGCCAGAGCGTCACCACGGGCACCGATGGGCTGTACCAGTTCACCTTGAACCCCGGCAGCTACACGGCCACGGTCGCCAAATCAGGCTTCAGCTCGAACACCGTGACCCGCACGGTGACCGCCGGCGCGCAGGCCTGGGGCTCGATGGAGATCAACGCCTCAGCCGCCACGGGCACGCTGCGCGGGAAGATCTTCGCCTTCAATCCTGCGAACCCCGCGGACATGTCGGTGGCGGTGGACGGCGCCGTGGTCACCACCGCCGGCCGTACCGTCACCACCGGGGCCGACGGCGCGTACGTCTTCACGTTGCCCCCGGGCACGTACACCGTGGCCGTCTCCAGGGGCGGGTACATCGACAACCAGGTCAGCCGCGGCGTCACGGCGTCCACCATCACCTGGGGCTCGGTGGGCTTGTCCTCCGTCAGCATGCCCGACACCCAGGCGCCCCAGGTGTCGATCACCTTCCCCACCAACGAGGCCGCGCTCGATCTGGGCCGCGTCGACTTGAGGGGCACCGCGTCGGATGATCGCGGCGCCATCGCCTCGGTGAAGGTCTCGCTCAACGCGGGCGCCGAGATGGACGTGGCGGTGAGCAACGGCAGCTTCTCCATCGAAGTGCAGCTCACGCCGGGCACCAACTCGATCTCAGTCTCCGCGGTCGACGGAGCCGGGAACCGGGGCAGCACCAGCACCACCGCGACCTTCAACGCCGGCGTCGCGGGCTTCGTGCACCTCACCGGTGACGAGGCCACGCGCATCGACATGGCCACGGTGGAGCTGCGCGAGCCTGCCAGCGGCACGGTGGTCTCTACGGTCACCACGGACGCGAGCGGGGCGTACTACGCGAAGGTGATGACGGTGCCTGCCGACTACCTCGTGATCGTGAAGAAGACCGGCTACCTCACGGCCAGTGAGACCGTGTCGGTGGCGGCGGATACCCGGCTGGCCCTCAACGTCGCGCTCTTTGCGGGCGTCGACGAGGCGGCCGAGGTCAGCGTGTCCTTCGTGGAGCCCCTCGACGGCGCCACCATCAACACCGACACCGTGACGGTCTACGGAGTGGTGAGCGGCTTCGACGTGACCACCGTGACGGTCAACGGCATCTCAGCCGAGCTGCTGGGCGCAGGCGGGTTCTCCGTCACCGTGCCGCTGGTGGAAGGCCCGAACGACCTCGAGGCGACCGCGATCGGCGTCACCAGCCAGTCGGTGGTGGGGCGGATCACCGTGATCCGCAAGCTGGCCGGCGCGCCTGTCGAGACCGGCATGGTCAAGGGCGGCTGCGGCGGGTGCTCCACGGGCTTCGGCTTCGAGGCGCTCGGCTTGCTCGCGATCGGCGCCCTGCTTCGTCGCCGCAGAAACTAAGGGCTGATCCCCGGAGCCGGTCATCCCGAGCGGGTTGACCGAAATAGCGAGGGTCCGTTTATCCCGACAGGGTTGACCGAAATAGCGAGGAACCGTTCATCCCGAGCGGAGTCGAGGGACGCCGCGTGCGGCTCTCTCAGAACATGGCGCCATCAGAGCTCGTCCCTCGGCTCCGCTCGGGAT
>JBKJSE010000136.1:0-3199 GCA_046595925.1 Archangium sp.
GCTCGAGGTGCTCGCCCGCATCAACTACCAGATCGGCCGCATCGCTCACCGCCGCGGCAAGCTCGACGAGGCCAAGCAGTTCCTCGAGGCCGTGCCGGACACCAGCCAGGTCTACGCGAAGGCCCAGTACCTGATGGGCATCACGCTGGCAGACCCGCGGTACCCGGCCGCCGACGAGGCGACCCGCAGCAAGAACCTCGAGGGCGCCATCTCGACCTTCGAGGCCGTGCTCAAGGTGCGTACGCGCCAGCTCGACTTCGAAGAGACCAAGCAGCTCTCGTATCTGGCGCTGGGCCGCACCCTCTACAACCAGGGCCAGTACCAGAAGTCGACCGAGTGGTACGAGCGCGTGCCGCGCTTCTCGAAGTACTGGGACCAGTCGTTGTTCGAGAACGGCTTTGCCCGTTTCCAGAACGACGACTTCGGCGGGGCGCTGGGTTCACTCCAGGGCCTCTACGCGCCGCAGTTCGCCGGTGCCTTCCAGCCCGAGTCGTGGATCCTCACCTCGACGACCTATTACTTCTCGTGCCTGTACGACGAGTCGAAGGCGTCGCTGGTCGAGTACGAGCGCATCTACCTGCCGATGATGGAGAAGCTCAAGCCGCTGGTCGACTCGGTCGAGCCGCGTGAGCTGCCGGCCTACTTCAAGATGGTCAACGTGACCGACAACCCTGAGCTGCCCCGCGCCGTGTTGAACTGGGTGCGCACCAACGAGCGCATGCTGGGCCTGTTCGGCATGCTCAAGGCGATCGAGACCGAGAAGACCACCATCGAGGCGAACCAGGCCTGGCGCGCTGCGAAGATGAGCGCCGAGCTCGTCACGTACCTCGATCAGAACAAGGACACCCTCGAGAAGACCGCAGGCCAAATCGCCAAGGCGCGCCTCACCGAGGCGTACCGCACCATCAAGGGCTTCGGCGATCAGGCTGAGATCATTCGTTTCGAGATCGCCAAGGCCGAGAAGGAGTTCGCCGAGACCGGCGCGGACGGGCAGGCCCTCCTTGGCAAACAGACCCTGTATCGGCCCAAGATGCCCGCTGAGAACTGGAACTACTGGAAGTTCGAGGGCGAGTTCTGGCGAGACGAGATCGGGTACTACCAGTACACGCTCAAGCGCGGCTGTCCGGCACCGACGAACTAAGGCTGGCTCGCAGGCACATTCTCAGGAGTTGAGAGGGCACCCACCGTTCTCGGGGTGCCCTTTTCTTCGGTCGGAGCCTTGTTGTAGGTTCCGCGCGTTTTTCGCCCCACAGGAGCACAGATGAAGCTCGCAGTTCGCCTCGTGACGATCCTTGCTGTTGCTGCCGGCCTCAGCGCCGGCACCGCAGCTGCCCAGGCCAAGAAGAAAGCCGATCCGAAGGCGGCGCCTGCGAAGGCCGACCCGAAGGCCAAGGCCGGCACGCCCGCCGCTGCTGCCGCTGCGAAGAAGCCTGAAGAGCGCAAGGGGCCCGCGAAGCTCGATGGCGCCTCGGCGCTCAAGCAGGAAGACGTCGAGCGCGAGTCGATCGCCGACAAGAAACGCGACGAGCAGATTGAAGCGGCCAAGAAGATCATCCCCAAGATCGAAGACGGGAACCCGCAGAAGGCCGACCTGCTCTTTCAGTTGAGCGAGCTCTACTGGGAAAAGTCGAGCTACCTGAACCGCAAGGAGATGCTCGGCTTCTTCAATCAGCAGAAGGAAGCTGAAGAGAAGAAGAACCGCGGTGAGAAGAGCGCCGAGCCCAAGGAAGATCACCGCGAGTCCGACCTGTACCGCTCGGAGACGATGCGTCTGTACGAGACCATTCTGCGCGAGTACCCGACCTACGAGCGCAAGGACGAGGTGCTCTACAGCCTCGCGTACAACCAGTACAACATCGGTAAGCGCGACCTCGCGGTCAAGCGCTACGAGGAGCTGCTCAAGAGCTACCCCGGCAGCAAGTTCGTCGCCGACACCTACGTGCAGCTCGGTAACCACTACTTCGAAGTGGCCAACATTCTCGAGAAGGCCAAGACCTACTACGAGAAGGCGTTCGCCTCTCCGATCCCCCGCATCAAGTCGTACGCGCTCTACAAGCTGGCCTGGTGTGACTTCAACGCCGGCGAGCACGAGAAGGCGCTCAAGAAGCTGCAGGACGTCGTCGAGTTCTCCGAGAAGCAGGGCAAGGAGAAGACCTTCACCGACCTGAAGAACGAAGCGCTTTCCGACTCCATCCGCATGTTCGTTCAGCTCAACCGGGCTGACGACGCGATGGCCTATTACAAGGCGCACGCCGGCAAGAAGAAGCAGCTGAGCCTGACCCAGAAGCTCGCCTTCGCGCTGCAGGACGCAGGTCACCACGAGAACGCGATCAAGACGTTCCGCTTCCTGCTCAACGACAACGCCGTCGCCGAGACCGCGCCCGACTGGCAGCAGTCGATCATCAAGTCGTACGAGGGCCTGCGCCAGCGCGAGAACGTGAAGGGCGAAGTGAAGAAGCTCGCCGAGCTCTACCGCCCGGGCAGCGTCTGGTGGAAGGCCAACGAGTCGAAGAAGGAAGTGCTCCGCAACGGCTTCAACGTCGCCGAAGAGGCGATGCGCCAGGCCGTCACCGAGTACCACCAGGAAGCGCAGAAGACGAAGCAGGTCGAGACCTACAAGCTCGCGCGCGACATCTACAAGCAGTACGTCGACGCGTTCGCCGCTGCTGACGACGAGAACTTCGTCTCTGACCAGGCCTTCAACCTGAAGTTCTTCTACGCCGAGATCCTCTGGGCGCTCGAGGAGTGGGAGCCGGCGGCCAAGCAGTACGACGGCGTCGTCGCCTTCAAGATCCCCAGCCGGGCCGAAGCGAAGGAAGCCTCGAACGAGAAGTACCGCCAGAGCTCGGCGTTCAACGCGATCCTCGCGTACGACAAGCTGGTCAAGATCGAGCGTGGCCTGCTCCAGAAGAGCGATCTGAAGGACGGCCAGAAGGTCGAAGAGCTCAAGGGCAAGAAGGGCGCAGTCGAGAAGGCGCAGAAGCTCGCCAAGCGCGACCCCAAGGAGATGGAAGAGAAGGCCATCACCCCCTTCGAGAACCAGCTCGTCGCCGCGTGTGACGCGTACAACAAGCTCTTCCCCAAGAACCCCGACGAGGTCGACATCTCGTACCAGGCCGCGATGGTCTTCTACGACAAGAACCACTTCATCGAGGCCGGCCGCCGCTTCGGCGACGTCATCAACAAGTACCCCGAGCAC
>JBKJSE010000178.1:0-6103 GCA_046595925.1 Archangium sp.
GTTGCCGGTGATGTACTCGAAGACCATGAACGGCATGCCCTGCCAGCCGTCGACTTCGAAGATGATGACGATGTTCTCGTGCTGCACGGCCGCGGTGGTGCGGGCCTCGAGAATGAAACGTTTGGTGAGATCGGGCGAGTGCGTGCGGAGGAACTTGATCGCCACCCGCCGGCCCAGGCGCGTATCGCGCGCGAGATAGACCGAGCCCATGCCGCCTCGGCCCAGCAGGCGGATCACCTCGTAGTGATGAATGCGCGTGCCCGTCTCGGGCTCGACGATCTTCACCTCTTGCCCCTCGGGCGACGTCAATTCCTTGCTGGCGACGGGCGTCAGCGACTGAGACGAACCGGCCGAGCGGGGCGGCATCGCGGGCGCGAGGGTGCCGGCGCGGGGCATCGGCGGAGGTACCGTCGACTCGATCGGCGGCTTGGAGTCGTTCTTGATGACGGTCTGAAGCTCTGCCTCTGCGTCATTCGGGTTCGTCTTGCTCAAGGGACTCCCTTTGTATCAGCTTCAGTCTTCGTTCTTGATGAGCTGGTCGAGCGATTTCGTGGCGTCCAGGTACTCTGCAAATTTCCGCACCAGGTACTTCTTGGCCTGACCCCGCAAGAGCATGCCCGGGTCGCTCGCTTCTCCTGCGATTCGCGAGGGCTCGACGGTCAGCTTGCCGTCGATGGTGACGCCGACCGCCTTGCCCTTCATGGTCGCGCTGACACCGGTCCACGCCGAGGTGACGCCGTACTTGCGGTTCCAATACGACAGCAGGGCCTCGACGCGCTTCTTCGCGTCTTCCACCGGCAGTGAGTTCGGAACATCGAATTGAATGAACCCCATGGTCTGACTCCGTTGTTAGGTGCGCCGAGCGGTCTGGTGGAGCTCGAGCACGATGTTGCCTTCTTTGAACAGGCGCACGGCGCCTGAGGTCTGGCTGACCACCAACGCGATGCAGCGCGTGGTGGCGGTGATGCTGGCCGCGGCGGCGTGACGGGCGCCGAGCCCCAGCGGGATCTTCACGTTCTCGTCGCTGGCCGAGAGGTACCGGCCGGCCGCGAGCACCACCCCGTCTTCGCGAATGACGAAGGCGCCGTCGAGCACCGAGAAGTTCTTGATCGCCTCCCGGATCTTGGGATCGAGCACGTTACGCTCGCTCTCAGAGAGGCCCTGAAACGGGTTGATGGTGAGCTGGCGGCTGGTCTCCATCACCGCGTTGTGATCGCCGATGACGACGATGGTGCCGATGGGGTGGCCTTCGAAGCCCTCTTGTCCGATCTGCAGCGCGAGCTGAATGAGCGCGTCGACGACCTGAGAGTTGAACTCGTCGCCCAGCTTCACGCCTTCGATCGCCACGCGATCGTCGAGTGAGCCGCCGATGCGCATGGTCATCATGGTGTCGAGGTGACGGCCGATGCGGCCGGTCAGGCAGAGCACCGCGTCGCCTTCTTTGAACGCGCCCTGGGCGAGCGCCGAGACGATCGCCATCTTCACGCGCTCGGTGCGCGAGTAGTCGTAGGCGGGAATGACGATCGCGCGTTCCTTCTTGGCGAGCAGCTCCTGGCCCAGGGCCTCGTTGGTGACGGCGTAGATCAACTTCTTGCGGCATTTGCGGCCGCGCAGATCGGTGGGCGGAATGATCGTGTCGCCGATCACCAGCAGGTGATCGACATCTGACTGACTGGCCAGGGTCAGCGCACTTCTCAAGAACTCGCGATCAAGTCGCCCGGTGTCCGACATGGGGCGCAGATGTTACGTCTCCACAAATGATTTCAAAGGTTTATTTCCGAATGGCTTGACTTGGTTGGCTGCGATCTCCATAGTGCTTCGCCTTCATTTTTTGCCCGTCGAGGAGCCAATGTCCGAAAAGGGTGCGCTGTCACAGAAGGATCTGAAGCGTTTCAAGAAGTCTCTCGAAGACAGCCGAAAGGCCATCATCGAGAACGCGCGGAAGACCATGGAAGAAGAGTCGAACTTCGACACCGACGATCTGCCTGACGAGATCGATCAGGCCTCGAGCGAATACGCCCAGTCGATGGCGTTCCGTCTCCGTGACCGCGAGAAGTTCCTCCTCAAGAAGATTGAGAAGGCGCTTCAGCGCATCGAAGAGGGCACGTTCGGCATGTGCGAGCGCTGCGAGGAATTGATCACCATGAAGCGGCTCGAGGCCCGCCCGGTGACGACGCTCTGCATTCGCTGCAAGGAAGAGCAGGAGAAGAAGGAAAAGTCGTACGGCTGAGCAGGTGCCGTAGCGACTTGCGCGACCAGGAGCCGGCCCTCGCAAAAGACGGGGTCCGGCTCTTTGTTTTCGGGTCGCTGCGACCTGGCCAGTTCTCGGCCGCTCAGCTCAGCTCGACGCGCACCAATTGCCGGCCGATGAGGAACTGATCTCCGTTGTCGACGAACGAAGGCGCGCCCAGGCGCAGGAACGTGCCGTTCGACGAGCCGAGGTCGCGCAGCATGAGCCGCTCGGGCGCGACCTGCAGCACGGCGTGGCGCCCTGAAACGAAGCCGTCCGAGGGAAACGTGATGTCGCCGTTCTCACGGCCGATGTTGTTCTCGCCGTCTTTGAGCGGGTAGGCGCCGCCGCGAATTCCACCCTCGAGCAGCTGAACGAGGCGGAACCGGTGACCGGCGTCGGGCGAACCCCAGGCCGTGGCACCGTCATCGGCCGGTGCGAGGGGGGGCACGGGCTCGACCACGAGGCGCTGGCGACCGACGCGAATCTCACCGCCGGCGGGCACCTCGCGCTCGGCGCGAAGCCGGGTGAAGACGCCGTTACCACCGCCCACGTCTTCCACCGCCAGGCGCGCGCCCGAGAAGAACAGGCGCATCTGGGTGTCGGCGACGAAAGGATCGTCGGCGATCGCCAGATCTCCGGTGCGGCCACACAGCATCACATCGCCGCGCATGGGAATGACTGACTCGGGGCCGCCATCGGCGCGGACGACGCGCACGGCGACGCGGGGGCGATTGGCAGCTGGCATGACTTGCCCCTGCATAACACCAGTCTGAGAATCTGGAATCTGACATCTGCTGTGGCGCTCCCGGGCCGAGGGTGGAAGAGTCACAGGCGACCGTGGCCGCTCCGGACGAACTCATCGGCAAGACTGTCGCCACCAAGTACCTCGTCGAGCAGATGATCGGCGAAGGCGGCATGGGCAAGGTCTACAAGGCCATCCAACTGGCCCTCGACAAGCCCGTCGTGCTCAAGGTCTTGCGTCAGGCGCTGCTGTCTGACGAGCGCACGGTGAAGCGCTTTCAACGAGAAGCCAAAGCGGCGAGCCGGCTGAACCACCCCAACTCCATCAGCGTGCTCGACTTCGGTCAGGCCGACGACGGCGCGATGTACATCGCCATGGAGTACGTGCAGGGCAAAGACCTGCACCACATTCTCTCGCGCGAGTGGCCGTTGCCCGAGGCGCGCGTGATTCGGTTGATGAGCCAGGTGCTCTCGGCGCTCGCCGATGCGCACTCGGCCGGCGTCATTCACCGTGATCTCAAGCCCGAGAACATCATGGTGGAGCAGCGGCGAGGTGAAGCCGACTTCGTCAAGGTGCTCGACTTCGGCATCGCCAAGATCGTCGATGGCAGCATCGATGACGACGGGCCGGCGCTCACCCGTGCAGGCTTCGTCTGCGGCACGCCCGAGTACATGTCTCCCGAGCAGGCGCGAGGCGCGCAGCTCGATCACCGCAGCGATCTCTACGCAGTCGGGGTGATCATCTACCAGCTGATGTGCGGCATGTTGCCGTTCGACTCGGACAACGCCGTCGGCTTCGCCACCAAGCACCTCACCGAAGTGCCGCTGCCGCCCACCAAGCGCCGCCCCGAAGCCCGGGTCTCGCCTGCGATGGAGCGGTTGATCATGAAGGCGCTCGCGAAGAACCCCGACGATCGCCCGCAGACCGCAGAGCAGTTCCGCGCCGAGCTGCTGGCCATCGAGAAGGAGCGCCGCGCGTCGGTGGGCACCGCCCGCAGGCCGGCGGCCACTTCTGGTTCTGGCCTCGCGCCGGTGCCCCGAAAGGTGACGCCCATCGACCAGCAGGAGACGCGGGTCAACCCGCCGTCGTCTCCGTGGGCGTCGAACGAGACCACCGTCAAAGCGTCTTCACCGATCGCGGGGCCCGTGCCCGCCGCGAACGCGTCGCCCACCACGTCGCCCGATCGCGACACGACGCCCGGTGCAGGCGCGAGCTCGATCATCTTCAAGGTGGCCACGGTGCTGCTCGTCACGCTCGCGCTCGGCCTCGCGGGTCTCTACGGCTGGAGCGTCACGCAGAAGCCCAAGGAGGTCTACGTACCGCCTCCGAACGCGCCGCTGACCGGAACGGGCCAGGCCTACGAATACGATCCGCCGCGCGAGAAGCGTCGCCCGGGTGACGCGACGCGTGAAGCAGGCGAGGGTGATGACGCCTGGCACCGCGGCAACATGGACGTCGCGCTCAGCAGCTACTTGAACGCCTGGCAGGCCGATCCGCAGCCTGAGTTGGCGCTGAAGATAGGCGAGCTCTACTTTCAGAAGGGCATGAGCGCGGAAGCCCGCGCGTGGTGGACGCGGTACCGCAAGGACGCGCCGAACGCGAAGGCGCAGCTCTACATCGATCAGATGCTCGAGCAGTAAACGACGAGGGCCGAGCCTTACGTCAGCGCTTCGACCTGCAGCGTCTGCTGACCGACCCGCATCCTGTCGCCCGCCTTGATGGGCCGTTCGCCAGTCACGCGAACGTAGGTGCCGAGCCCGCCCGAGAGATCGCGAATCATCGCGCCGTCCGGCAGCGGTGAGATCTCACAGTGCCGAGGAGCGAGCCCTTCATCGTTCGGATAGCTGAAGTCACAACGGCCCTGGCCGACGGTGAGCACGGGGCCTGGGCTGAGCAGACAACGCCCACCCCGATCGCCCAGCATGATCTCTTCGACCGCGTAGTGAATCTGCCCGTTGGGAACCGTCGCCCCGTACACGAGCACGTCGACCTTGTTCCACGGCTCAGCCGGCTCGACCGCGCCCACGAAGCGGAACAACCGCAGCCCAGTGCAGAAGGTGCCGTTCGCGGGGATCGTCTCGGTGCTGTTGATGCTGACGTACACGCCCGAGGTCGAGCTCTCGTCCTTCACGTAGAGCTTGCCGTCGCGAATGTTGAGCGTCGCGTGCAGCGGCGAGATGAACGGATCATCGGGAAAGAGGATCGCGCCCTTCGAACGACCGACCTGTGCCCCCGTCGCCGCGAGGCGGAAGCGCTGACCCCGCGCGGGCCCAGCGAGCACGGTGAGCCCGAACTTCGGAGCGGCCACCTGCGGCGTGGTCTGCGTGGGCGCGGAAGATTGAAAGGTCGGCCGCGTGGGCGGGCCGCGCCCGGGCTGAGGCTGCGGCGGCGGCGTGGTGGTCGCGCTGGTGGTTCTCTTCAGTCCGGGGGGCGCGGCCGCGGGCACCGGAGAAGAAGGCGTGGTCGCGTCGTTCGCCGCGGTGCTCGAGAGCTCTGGCGGCGGCTGAAGCTTCGGGCCGACGTCGGTGCGTGCGGTGGCGGCGCCTTCAGTGGCTGACCCGCAGGCCATGCAGCGCACGGCCGCGACGACGTTCAGGAAGTCGCACGATGGGCAGACGACCCCAAGGCTCTTGGTCAACAACGCGGGCATTGAGCGGCACCGATAGCAGCGGAACGCTGCGCGAGACAGGCGGGAGCGAAGCGGACGGCTGGCCGAGGTGGAGCGACCCAGAACATGAGCGGCGCATAGTCAAACAACCCGAGTCTTTCCGCAACAATGGCGATGCCGCACTGCGAAACAACCCATGCCGGGGGTTCTGGCGAGCGAAAGGGTGGTGACGCATTGCAGCAGTGCCAACGGGTGTTACGCTTCAACACGTTTGATCCGTCTTAACGACATCCTGCAGCGCGTCGCTGGGTATCACCCCGATCCCGACCTCGACATCATCAAGAAGGCCTACGTGTATTCCGCGAAGGTCCATCAGGGGCAGGTTCGCAAGTCTGGCGAGCCGTACCTGATTCACCCGCTCGAGGTCGCGGGGATCCTGGCGCAGTTGCGTCTCGACGAAGCCTCCATCGTGGCGGGGCTTCTCCACGACACGGTGGAGGACACCCTTGCGACCATCGAG
>JBKJSE010000368.1:0-24722 GCA_046595925.1 Archangium sp.
CTCTTCGCCAGCTGTCGCTGGCGTGTCGTTGTTCACGCCTTCCGACATGGTCGTCACCGGTTCTCTTACTTCTTCTTCTTGAGGAGGACCTTCTTCTTGCCTGCCTCACCGACCAACACGGGCTGAGGAGGAGGAGGAGGAGGGGCCGGCTTGCTGGTCTCGCGATCACCCTTCGAGGCCATCATGGGAGCGGCGGGCGGCTGGGGCTTGCCCATGGGGCGCGCCACGATGGTGGGCGCACGCGAAGGCGCCACCGGGGCCTGAGCGCGCACGGGAGCGACGACCGGCGCTGCCGGGCGAACCATCGGCCGGGAGATTGGTGAGGTGCGCTGAGCAGGACGCTCGGAAGCCGGGCGAGGCTCGGCGTTGCCCATGTCGACACGGCCGCGGAAGCTCGCGCCGTCGACGATGATCACGCGCGGCGAGTTGATGTCGCCGACCATGCGGCCTTCACGGGTCAGCTCGACCGACTCGGTAGCGGAGATATTGCCCACCACCACGCCCGAGATGATCGCGTTGCGAACCTGAACGTTGGCCTTCACGATGCCCGACGGCTCGACGATCAACGTCTTGGTGAGGCTCAGCTCGCCCTCGACCCGGCCTCGAACCGTGAGGTCCTCGTCACCCGAGAGCTTGCCGTTGATGAGGATCGACGGGCCGATGATCGTCGACTCGCCCGTCCCTGCGAAATCCTTGGTAGCTGCCATGTTCGCTCAGCGCTCCTTGACGTCCATGTCGACGTTGCCCTTGAAGCTGGCACCGTCGGCGATGAGGATGCGGGGCGCTCTGACGTCACCCACCACGCGGCAGTCGGCCTTGAGCTCGACCTTGTCGGTGGCGGCGATGTTGCCCGTGACCTTGCCGGTGATCTCGACGTTCTGCACTTCGATGTCGGCTTCGACCGAAGCAGAGGCCTCCACGAACAGGCTCTCCTTGAGCGAGATCTTGCCCTTCACGGTTCCCTGGATGACCAGATCCTCGTCCCCGGAAATTTCGCCGTCGATGGTGATGCTCGAGCCGATGACAGTGTTCGCCATGTGATGTCCCCTTCCCTGAAAAATGTGTGGTGGTGCTTCAGATGTCGTCGGGCAGCTTGACGTCCATCTCGATGGAGCCATTGAAGACCGCGCCGTCTTCGATGACCACGCGCGTGGCCTTGATGTCCCCGTTCACCTTGGCCGACTGGTTGATCGACACCTTGGTGGAGGCGTCGATGTTGCCACTCGCAGTGCCGTTGATGGTCAGCTCGTCGGCACGAATGTCGGCCTCGACCACGCCGGAAGATTCGATGGTGAGGTGGTTCTTGAGCGCGATCTGTCCTTCAACGCGCCCTTCGATGACCAACCCGCCGCCTCCCGTCAGGCTGCCGCGGATGGTGATGCCCTTGCCGATGATGTTGATCTGATCGGTGTTCGCCATTGGGTGTGTCTTCGTACGTCAGAGGTGTTTGGAAAGCCACGAAGAGATATCGGCCCACACCTGCTCACGGCCGATCTCCATCATCACCTCGTGACGATAGTCGCCGTATTCTTTGTACGTCTTGTCCTTCGCGCCGATGGTCTCGAAGAACGCCTTGGCGGCCGGCATCGACGCGATGGGATCGCCGGTGCCCGCGATCATCAGCACCGGTACGGTGATCTGCGGACCTTTGCCAGCCAACTGCCGCTGGGCTGACTGCGTCTCGAAGAACCAGCGCGGCGTGGTGTTGTGAAGGTACAGCGGGTCGGCCTTCGTCTCTTCTTGCCACTTCACGTCGCGAGAGAGGTCTTCGGCCTTGAGCTCGTTGCTGATCTTGAGGCCCGGCATGATGCCCTTGATCAGCTTCGCGCCCAGCAGCTTGAGGGCGGGCGGCTGGAAGGCCAGCGCGTAAAACGGCGCCGAGAGCACCACGCCCGAGAGCCCCGCCGGCGTGCCGTTGGAGATGAAGTGGGTGGCCATCAACCCGCCGTGCGAGTGAGCCACCAGGAAGACAGGCTTGCCCTTCGCGGCGTCGGTCAGCCGGGCGAAGAACGCTTTGAGATCTTCGAGGTAGTCGCTCCAGGCATTGACGTCAGCGCGCGCGCCATCAGCCTTGCCGTGGCCGCGGTAGTCGAAGGTGAGCACGCCGAAGCCGTCGTTGACGAACGCCTCGATGGGCCGCTGGTAGCGGCCGCAGTGATCGCCGTAGCCGTGAACCACGCCTATCCACGCCTTGGGCTCTGCGTCCGTCGTCTCCGACCGCCAGAACAGTCGAGTCCCGTCTTTCGAAGCGAAAAAGCCTTCGTCCCGTCGCGGCATGGTGCCGTTCTAGCGGCCCTTCTGTTCGGGCGACAGCAACTTCAACTTTCGCTCGAGCTCCGTCTTCTGATTCGGACGCTCGGCGTCGTCAGGACTGGCCTGCAGCAGCTCGAGCGATCGGGCAAAACACTCCTGTGCACGCGCCTTGCGGCCGAGCTTGAGCGACACCTCGCCCAGGTGCTCGAAGAGCGTGGCGTCTTCGGGCCCCGCGCCCACCGCGCGCTCCAGAAGCTCGGCGCCGGCATCGGCGTCACCCTTCTTGAAGAGCACCCAGCCCAGGGAATCGAGGAAGGCGGGGCTCTCGGGTTTGAGCTCGAGGGCCTTGCGCACCAGCCGCTCGGCTTCCTCCAGGTCGCCCCCGTTCTGCGCGAGGGTGTAGCCCATGAAGTTGAGCGCGGTGGAGTTCCGGGGGTCGCTCTCGAGGATGAGGCGGACCTTCTCGATCGCGCGCGTCCACTCGCCCTTCTTCTCGTGCACCGAAGCGAGCGCGAAGAGCAGCGCTTCATCACGCGGGGCCCGAGCCAGCGCGCCGTTGAGCAGCGACACCGCGTCTTGCAGCCGGTTCTGCCGGCCATAAAAACCCGACAGCGCCTCGAGCAGCTCGGTGGTCACGCCCTTGCCCATCGCCTTGACCAGCGTCGACTCGGCGTCTTTGAGCTGACCAGACCGCTCGAAGATGCGGGACAGCGCAGGGTCGAGCCCCGACAGGTCGGGCTTCTCTTCCCTGAGCTTGTGCACCAGGTCGAGCGCGGCCTTGTGCTGGCCGAGCTGCGAGAGGCACAACCCGCGATGCAGGCGCGCCTCGAAGCTGACGTCGCCGAGGCCCCCGGGCACGGCATCGAAGGCGTCCGCCGCCTTCTGGAAATCGCGCACGCGCTCGTGCACCAGGCCGGCATAGAAATGCAGGCGCGGCTCGAGGCCCGAAGAGCGCGCTTGATCGAGCACGTCGGCTGCGAGCTGCAGCTGGTGAGCGGCGAGGTAGCTGAAGGACACCTTCACGGCGATCTCAGGGTCGCGGCCCTGTGCCAGGAGCAGATCGAAGTAAGCGCGCGCATCGGGCACCTTCTTGAGCCGCAGCGCGAGCCGCCCCGCGTTGAGCAGCACGTCGCGGTTCTCGGGGTCGTGCTGCATCGCCTGCTCCCACGCGTCGAGCGCCCTGGGCAGCTTGCCGGCGGTCTCCGCGATGCGAGCCAGCGTGCCCCAGCTCTCGATGTCAGCCGGGTCGCGCTCGACGGCACGCACGAGCAGCTTCTCTGCTTTGGCGCTGTCACCCCGCTCGGCCAACGCGAGGCCCAGGCGGCGAAAGCCCACGGGATCGCCGGGCACCGCGGTGCCGAGATCTTCGACGACCTTCACCGCATCATCCACGCGGCCCTGATCGAGCCAGAGCTGGGTGAGCACGAGGTAGGCGTCGGGGTCGTTGGGGCGCAGCTTGATGGCCCGCATCAGGTGCGTGCGCGCGCGCGTCGTCTTCTGCCCCTCGTAGAGCACGCGGCCCATCAGCAACTGCGCGGGCGGGTAATCGGGGAACCGTTCGATCACCCGCTTGAGCTGAAGCTCTGCGCGATCGAGTTCAGAGCTGCGCGCGTACTGCTCGGCCAATTCGGTCATCAGGTAGGCGTTCGAATCATCGGACGCCAACGCCAGCCGCAGCTCGTCGAGCGCGACCTTGTGATCGCCGTCATGGTGCGCCAACCGCGCGCGCATGAAGTGGGCGTAGGAAGCTGCGGAGGGAAACGGACTGCCTTCATCGGAAGGCGCCCCCATGGCCTCGCGCATGGCGGCCACGTCGACGGTCGGGCGTTTCGGTTCCGCGCCGAACGCAATCGTTGCGAGGCACGAGAGGCTGAAGACGAGGCAGCGCATGTCAGGCCAGCAACCTTTCGAGCAGCAGCTCGGCCCCGCCCTCGAGGTCTTTCACGTCACCCATGCGCGACCGGTAAGGAATGCGCTCGTCGGCGAGCAAACCGACCAATCTGCCGACCAGGCGCTGGGCGACGTCGGGCGCGGTCTCAGGCATCACCACCACGAACACCCCATTTCCGAGGTGACCGACGCCATCGGGCGACTTGAGTTCCTTGCGGATCACCGCGGCGCACCGCCCCACGCTGTCCGGCGACGGCTGGAGCGGCTTGAGCACAGCGAGCGCGATCGGCCGCCCGTAGCGCGCGCTGCGGCTGATTTCCTGCTCGAGCAGATTGGCGACGCCGATGTGATCGTAGAGCCCCGTCTCTGCGTCGTTGCCCGGACCCACGGCGAGGTTGGGCCGGCCCCGGCTGCGCTGCACGGCGGCCTGCACGCGCGCCAACAACACGCTCGGAGGCAGGGGCTTTGCCACGAAGTCGGCGGCGCCGAGCTCGGCCGGTCGAATGCGCTCGGGCAGTTCAGGCCGCGCAGAGAGGAGGATCACCGGGATGTTCTCGGTCTCCGGGCGTGACTGCAGCTCGCGCAGCGCGTCGAGACCGTCCCGGTTGGGCATGAACACATCCATGATGATCACGTCGGGCTGCAGGGAACGGGCCCGCGCCACCGCTTCATTGCCGTCCCGGGCCAGCTCGACGCGGTAGTGGCCCGAGAGCGCCATCGTGGCGATGCGACTGAAGATGGGATCGTCATCGACGAGCAGCACGAGCGGCTCGCTCTTTCGCGTGGGCAGCGCCTTGTGCTGACCGGCCGGCATGGGGAGCGTGAAGGCGAAGATCGCCCCGCCATCGGTCGGCGCTTCTGCCCAGATCTCGCCGCCATGACGCTCGACGAAGTCACGGCAGATCGACAGCCCCAGGCCGTTCGATCGATCGAAGGCCATCAACACCTCGTTGGGATCTTCGACGCGCCCGTCGTCGCGCACTTCGATCAACGCCACGTCGCCATCGGGCCGCTTGCGGAGGCGCGCGCGCACCACCACCTCTTTGCCGCCGCGGGCGTGCGTGAGCGCGTTGGTGATCAGGTTCTGCAGCACCTGCTTGATCTTCTGATCGTCGGCGAAGACGTCGAGGCTCAGCGGCGTCTCTGCGCGCAGGGCCAGGCCCTTTTCTTTCGCGAGGATCTGCAGCTCGCGCGCGGCGTCCTGGCAGGCCTCGCTGACGTCGAACACGCGCGAGAACAGCGCGATGCGCCCGTCGGCACCACGCGCTTGATCGAGCAGGCTTTCCACGAGCGAGAGCACCTTCTTGCCCGCGCGGTTGATGGCCTCTGAGCTCGCGCGCTGCGTGACGGTGAGCAGCTGATCGGTGATCAGCAGGTGCGCGTACCCGAGCAGCACGTTGAGCGGCGCGCGCAGGTCGTGGCTGAGCACCGCCATGATCTCGTTCTTCTTGCGGTCGAGCGTGCGCAGCCGGTTGTTGGCTTCGACCAGTTCCTTGTAGCGCTCGACGTACGCGTCCTCGAGGGCCTCCTGGCTTCGCGCGGCGGTGGCGTGCACCTGCTGGCGCTCGATGGCGTTGGCGAGCGCGACCCCGACGGCCTGGAGAAAATCGAGCTCTTCCTGAGAGAGCGCCTGCTTGCGGCGCACCACCAGGGCTGCGATCTCTCTGACTTCGGCGCTCAGCGGTACCACCCAGCCACCATCGGTCTCGACCGGCTGCCGGCTCTCGAGCGCACGGCGGAACGTCGGAGCCACCGCGAGATCGATGGGCGTGCGCTCGTCTTCATCGATGATCGCTGCGCGCGACGTCACCCCACCCTGCACCTGCAGCACGGCGACCCGTTCACACCCCAGGCCCTCACTCATGCGCGCCGACACCATGCGCAGCACCGCTTCGATCGACGCGCCGGAAACGGACAGCCGGGTCAGCTCGAGCATCAGCTCGAGGCGCTTACGCACCAGGTCGTCGTGTTCGACGAAACGGCGGGCCTTGAGGCTGGCGGCCAGCTGCCGCTCCAAAGCGTCGAAAGACTCAGCCACGCCATCGACGTCAAGGCGCTGCAGAGAAGCGCGCCAGCCTTCAGTGCCGTCGATCAACACGGGAATGCGCCGAAGCTCGGGGCGCTTGCGCAGCTCAGCCAACAAGCTCGGGGCGACGCGTGCCGTCGAAGCGAGCACCACGGCGTCGGGACGCGGAAGGCCATCTCGGCGCTCGAGCGCACCAGAGCCAATCGCCGTCTCACAATCGTACCCGCGGGCCTCGAGCCGGGAAACGATGGAGTCTGCTCTGCTCCCTACGATGAGGACTCGACCAGCGGCGTTCGCCACCCTCTCACTCTAAGGCACCGCCCCCGCGTTCGCACAGCGGACAGCACGATGTAGGGAGAATCACGACGCGAGGGCTCTCGTTCCGTTGCCTCGTGAAAAAGGCGTTGCCCTGAAACATGTCGGGTACAGTGCGCGCGGCCGCAAGCCCACATGGTCCCCATGATCCGCACTCTGATCGCCGTCGCCGTTCTGGCCGTCCCCGCCTTCGCGCAAACCGGCGATGAGTGGAGCACTTTCCCACCAGCGCAACCTGCGCCCACCCCGGTCAAGCCGGCTGATCCGCCGCCTGTGAAAGCCGCGCCGCGCACGGCCCCCCCGCCCACCCGGACGGCGGCTCCGCCTTCGGCGGCGCCCCGAGCTTCGACCGTTGATGCAGGCGTGGCGATCGCCGACGCCGGGGTCGACGTCAGCGACGCTGACACGCGCATCATCTCTCAGAAGGAGCGTTTCCTTGCGGGCACCGAGCCGCACAGCCCGTCGACCTGGGGCAACGCATGGAACGCCCCGGAAAACGGGCGCGTCACCGCGGGCCAGGTCGGCATCGGCACCGTGTTCGTTTCCAGCGCGCGCCTCGGGCCGAAGGGCGTCGTGCGCGTCTCGCTGCTCGGCGAGTACCTGAACCAGCTCGATTTCCCCGTGCGCTCGGCCCAGAACATCCGCTCGGCGGTCACCTTCGCGGCGAGCTTCCAGCCCTTCGAGTGGGGCGAGATCTTCGTCTCCTACGGCGCCGCGGCGAACACCAACAACCGCACCTCGCCCAACCTCATTCAGGCGCTGGGCGATCTTTCGCTGGGCATCAAGGTGGCCCATCACTTCGGCAAGGGCTTTCACCTGGGCGGCGATCTGCGGCTGCTCACCTTCTCGGGCGTCGGCAACCAGGGCGTCGACCGCTTCGCCGTCGGCTTCAAGCCGATGTTGCTGGCGACCTACGACTTCCGCGCGCTCTCCACTTCCGCGCCGTTCATTTTCACCGCGGGCCTGGGCTTCACGCTCGACAGCACCTCGGGGCTGGTCACCAACCAGCGCCTCAACGCGTCGGAAGAGTTCGCGCTCAACGTCAACCGCTACCACCGCTTCAACTTCAACCTCGCGCTCGAGCTGCCCTTCCCCGTCGTGACGCCCTTCTTCGAGTACACGCTCGCAGCGCCGCTCGGCGTGACGAACAACGAGCTGACCGGCCCTGATGGCTTGTTCATCAACGCGTCCACCGCGATGGCGCAGGTCTTCGGCGTCGGCCTCAAGATCACCGCGGTCAAAGACCTCACCTTCGTGACGGGCTTCAACCTCGGCCTGGCCCGCTCGGTGGGCCTGGGTGTTCCCGCCACCCCGCCGTGGAACTTCTATTTCGGCGCGCAGTTCGCCATCGACCCCTTCCAACGGGGCGAGACGAAGTTCGTCGAGACGATCCGCGAGAAGAAGCTCGAGGTCGCGAAGATCCTGGCCCCGGTTCGCCTCGAAGGCGTGGTGACCGATGCCGAGACCCAAAAGCCCTTGTCCGGAGTGATCATCGCGGTCGGTGGCGTCAAGCCCTCGGCCACCAACGACGTCGGTCAGTATGAGTCGCTGCCGATCACCGCCAAGAGCGTGAAGCTCTCAGTCGCGCGCGAGGGCTACAAGCCGGTCGACCGCGAGATCGCCGTCGATGCGACCAAGCCCACCCGCGTCGACCTGGCCCTCGAGCCCGACATGAAGAAGGCGAAGTTCGAGGTCAGCGCGACGGCCAACAAGAAGCCGATCAAGGCCGACATCACCTTCAGCGGTGCGGGCGCCGCGAAGCTGCAGACGCCCGAGGGTAACGCGCCCGCCGAGGTCGAGCTGCCCGCGGGCACGTACACCATCACCGCGACGGCCGACGGCCACCTCGCGCAGACCCGCGACGTGCAGGTGCAGGCGGGCGGCAAGCTGGTGGTCACCTTCGATCTGGTGCCTTCTCCCAGGAAGATCCTCGTGATCTTCAAGGGCGACAAGATCGAGATCCTCCAGCAGGTGCGCTTTGCCACCGGCAAGTCGACGATCCTCCCGGAATCGTTCAACCTGCTCCAGCAGGTCGTCGACGCGATCATCAAGAACAACGTCAAGCGCGTGAAGGTCGAAGGCCACACCGACAACCGCGGTGCGAAGCCGGCCAACCAGACCCTGTCCGAAGACCGGGCCCGCAGTGTGATGGAGTACCTCATCGCACAGGGCATCGACCGCGTTCGCCTCGAGTCGGTGGGCTATGGTGACTCGAAACCGATTGCACCGAACCTGACTGCGCGGGGCCGCGAACTCAATCGCCGCGTGGAATTCATCGTCCTGGAGAAGTGATGAACCGCTCCGCTGGTGTGCTCCTCGCGGTGCTGGCGACGGCCTGCCCCGATCCGGTCGTCGTGCCTCCTCCGCCGAACCCGCCGCAGGTGTTCCTCACGGTCACCGAGGCGAACGTCATCGGTGACGCGGTCAGGGGCAAGGTCAACGTCAGCGGCTGCAAGAAGGTCGCGCAGGTGCAGCTGCTCCAGGGTGACTCGTTCCTGGTCGACGTGCCCTACAGCGGGGGCGCCACTGATTTCTCACTCTCGCCGGGCACGTTCTCGGCGCTCTACTCTCGCCTGGGCATCGCGGCCTCGCTCACCCTGAAGGCCAAGGTGTTGTGCGACGACGCGCGCACCAACACCTCGCAGCCAGTGGGCGTGAAGTTCTTCCCCATCGCCGCGCGCTTCAGCGATCCCGCTGGCCAGCAACTGGTGACGGACAACTTCATCGCGGAAGGGGGCCTCGGCGGTACGCCCAACACGTTCCTGGGTTGCGCGCTCACCACCACGGGCACGGCCCTGGTGCGGGTCAACACCGCGGGCACGGTGGTCGCCTTCAACGACCAGCTCCCCTTCGATTGCTCGCTGGCGACGCAGATCAGCGATCGCAGCACGGTCACCGGTACGCGGTGGGTGCTGGAGCCCGATCAGGGGGTCTTCGCGATCAACAGCGCGCTCCAGATTCAACGCATCTTTCGCAGCACCAAGACCAAGCGCATGGGCGTGGGCCCCAAGGGCTCGGTCGTGGTGTGGGTCGACGAAGGCGGTACGCGCAACCGCGTCATCAAGATGGACCCCGTGCCTGTCTCGACCAACGAGTGGGAAGCGCAGTTCATCGGCATCATGAACTCGACGCCGGTGATCGACGACGGCGCCAGCCCCTCGGTCTGGGTCACCCGCTGGGTGTTCGACATCGGCACCAAGATCGCCGACATCGTCCCGTACAAGTACAACCTCAACACCGGCCAGATCCTCAACGGCGTGGTGAACGGGTTGCCCGCGGTGCTCTATCGCCAGCAATACCCGGTCAACTCGGCCAGCCAGCCGATCATGCCCGAGGGTGTCTTCAGCGCTGACGGGTTGTTCTTCACGTTGCCGGTCATCTCGCTCGACGCGCAGACCACCACGGTCGTCTCGTGCTCGACCACGACGGGCAACTGCGAGACCGATGCGACGGCGCGCCGGTGGACCAGCACCCAGTTCCCCGGGATCCTGCGGGCGATCGTTCCGTACTCGCAGGGCAACATCTACGCGATCGTCGGGCCCTACTCGGTCTACTTCTTGAGCAGCCAGCTGGGTACCGTGCAGAACCTCGGTGACCGGCCGCTTCAGCCCACGGGAAGCCTCGTGGTGGTCGGCGTGCAGCCGGGTCTGGGCACTGACTTCTACGTGCTGACCGGACCCGACCTCGGTGCCAACCCGTCTTTCGCCCAGGAGATCATCGCCACCGAATCACCCGGCGCCGGAGAGCTCTGGCGCATGGAATACGGCAGCGGCGAGTCTTCCAGCGCGGGCATGTACATGGGTGTCGATGACGCGCAGCAGGTCTGGATTCGCGCGGGCACCGATCTCATCAAGCCGCTGAGCAACTTCGACTATCGCCAGGCGCGAGGACCCACGGTTCTGCCTTAGTCAGTCGACGGGTGAGGGCGTCGACTTCCTCGCCACCAACAAAGCCTCGACGTTCCCAGCCGGTCCAGCGACCACCGAGTCCACCACGCCGAGCTCCACCATTCCGTGCGCGCCGACGAACGCCCGAATGCGATCGATCGCCCCGGTGCGAGCCACCGCGTCCCGCACCACCCCGCCCTTGTCGACATCACCCTGAGCGACCTCGAACTGCGGCTTCACCAACGCGATCAGCAACCCGCCTGAAGTGAGCCGTCGGAGCACGGGGGGCAACACCGCCTCCAACGAGATGAAGCTCACGTCGATGACGACCACCTGGACAGGCTCGGGCAACTCCGCGTCGGTGAGGTTGCGAGCATTGACGCGTTCCTTGGCGATCACCCGAGGGTCGCGGCGCAGCTTCTCGTGCAGCTGCCCCCACCCCACGTCGATCGCGTAGACCTTCGTCGCGCCTTCCTGCAGCAGGCAGTCACTGAAACCACCCGTGCTGGCGCCGATGTCCGCGCAGATCGCTCCGCGCACGTCGAGCTTGAACGCGTCGATGGCGCCCTTGAGCTTGAGGCCCCCGCGAGACACGTAAGGGATCACCTCGCCCTTGAGGCGCAGCTCTGCGTCGAGCGCGATCTTCGTGCCCGGCTTGTCGACGCGTTGATCGTTCACCACCACCTGGCCCGCGAGGATCAGCGCCTGAGCGCGGGTGATCGACTCAGCGAGCCCACGAGCGTGCACGAGGACGTCGAGCCGTTCCTTCTTCACTTCGCCCGCCCGAGCAATTGGAGCGCCGCCTCAGAAATGCCCGTCGCATCGAGACCGAGTGCGGCGCGTTGAGCGCGCGCTTCGCCATGACGCACGAACCGGTCGGCCGGCAGCCCGAGCACCTTCACGCGCACGGGCTGTTCAGCCAACGCCTCGAGGACCGCGCTGCCCAGACCACCGCGGGTGGTGCCTTCTTCGATGGTCACGATCGCCCGTGCGCTCTTCAGCCGCGAGACGAGCGCCTCGCTCAACGGCAACTGCGCGGCGTCGACCACCGCCCACGGCTGATCCTTCGCGGCCTCGAGCGCAGGCAGGACCATCGAGCCGAAGCCGACGAGGCACAGCTGCGCGTCAGGTGGATCCATCAGCCAACGCACGCCCGGCAACGAGGGCGCGGGCTCCGAAGGGAGGGTGCCGCGGGGAAAGCGGATGATCGACGGCCCCGGCTGCGCGAGCGCGCGCTCGAGCAGCACCGGCAGATCCTCGCCCCACACCGGCGCGGTCACCTGCAGCCCGGGCAACGCACGCGCAAAGCTCAGGTCGAACATGCCCTGATGCGTGGCGCCGTCGGCTCCCACCAGCCCTGCGCGATCGACCGCGAAGACGACCGGTAGCCCGGGCAGCACCACGTCATGCACGAGCTGGTCGTACGCGCGCTGGAGGAACGTCGAGTAGATGCACACGATCGGCCGCAGCCCCGCATGTGCCAGGCCTGCGGCGAAGGTGACGGCGTGCTGCTCGGCGATGCCCACGTCGTGAACGCGCTCGGGAAACCGCTCCTGCAGGTGCCGCAGCGAGCTGCCTTCGATCATCGCAGGGGTGATCACCACCACTCGTGGATCGTTCTCGAGCTGCACCTCGAGGCAAGCAGCGAACGCATCGCTCCACGTGCGCTGACCGCCGCGACTGCGCACCAGCTTGCCGTCACGCAGCTCATACGGACCCATCGCGTGACCGCGCGTGCGCCCATCGAGCTCTGCGGGAGCAAAGCCCCGGCCCTTCTGGGTGCGAGCGTGCACCACCACCGGCCGCTGGCATCGGCGCGCCGCCCCGAGCACCTCGGCGAGCGCCTCGAGATCGTGCCCGTCGACCGGGCCCAGATACGAGAAGCCCATCGCCTCGAAGAAGGCGCGCGGGCCCTGACGGAGCATCTGCTCCACCGCGCCCACGTTCTTCGAGATGCTCATGCCGTTGTCGTTGAGCACCAGCTTGATGGGCCAGCTCGACGCGCCCGCGTGATTGAGCGCCTCGAAGGTCAGGCCACCGGTCAACGCGCCATCACCCACGATGGCCACCACGTCACCGGGCTGCTGCTGGCGGCGTTTGCCTTCGAGAATACCCAGGGCCACCGAGAGCGCCGTGCAGGCGTGACCTGCTCCGAAGGCGTCGTGTTCGCTCTCGGCGGGATCGAGAAAGGGCGCCGTGCCCGCTTCCTGCCGAAGGGTGGCCATCGCCGCGCGCCGGCCAGTGAGGATCTTGTGCGCATAGGCCTGGTGACCGACGTCGAACACGAGCCGGTCGACAGGTGACTTGAAGGCGCGATGAAGGGCGACGATCAGCTCGACGGTGCCGAGCGACGCGCCCAGGTGACCGCCGACGTGGCCGCAGATCGAGATGATCTCTTCACGCAGCGCTGCGCAGAGCGCCGGCAGCTGAGAGGCCTCGAGCGCGCGCAGGGCCCTGGGCGAGTCCACCTGCGAGAGGAGGCTCACCGTCAGCTCGTGCGCTCGATGGAGTACCGCGCCAACGCCGCCAGAGGACCATCGGAGCCCTCGAGCGTCCGCACCGCGGTCAACGCCCTGGCGACGTGACTGGCTGCCAGTGAACGCGCCGCATCGAGCCCCACCACCGCGGGGAAGGTGTGCCGGCCCGCGGCCGCATCAGCCCCCGTGGGTTTGCCCATCGCCGTCGCATCAGCGGTCACGTCGAGGATGTCGTCTGCGATCTGAAACGCGAGGCCCACCGCGTCGCCGTAGAGCTCCGCCGCCTGCAGCGCTTCGTCATCGGCGCCACCGGCGATCGCGCCCATGCGGCAGGCGGCCTTGATCAGCGCGCCCGTCTTCATTCGGTGCAGCCGGGTGAGGTAGTCGAGCTCAGCAGGCCGGTCTTCGGCGATGTCGAGCACCTGCCCGCCCACCATACCGCCGGCACCTGCCGCGACGGCGAGCTCAGCCACCAGTCGGCCGCGCACCGCCTGCTCTGCCGTCGTGCCGGTCGCGAGGAGCGCAAACGCGTCGGTCAGCAGTGCGTCGCCCGCGAGGATCGCCATCGCCTCGCCGAACACCTTGTGATTCGTCGGCCGGCCGCGGCGCAGGTCGTCGTCGTCCATCGCGGGGAGATCGTCGTGCACCAGCGAGTAGGTGTGGATGCACTCGAGCGCGCAGGCCGCGTCGTTCGCGGGCTCGCCACCACCACCCGACGCGCGGGCCACCGCGTCGGCGAAGGTGAGGCACAGCACGGGGCGCAGGCGCTTGCCGCCATCGAGCAGCGAGTACGCCATCGCCTCGGAGAGGCGCGCAGGGCTGCGGCGGCCGATCGTTTCCATGCGGTTCTGCAGCAGCGCTTCGACGCGCCGTTGCTGCGCGGGGAGCCAGCCGTCGAGCGAGAAGTTCGTCATGGTGTTCTTTCCTTCGGGCTCAGAACGGCACGTCGTCGTCATCGGCGGCCGGTGCGACAGGCGCCTTCTTCACGACGGGGGCCGGTTGCTGTTTTGCCTGCGGCGCTGCGGCGGGCTCATTGCCTTCGGGCACCTTGAGCGGGGCGGTGCGACCGTCTTCGGCGAGGAGCTGCTCGATGCGCTTCTCCGCGTCACCCAGAATGCCTTCGCCCTGCTTCACCAGCGTGATGCCTTCAGCGAAACGATCAAGAGAGTCTTCGAGCGAGAGCTCGCCGCCCTCCAACGCTTCGACGATCTGCTGGAGCCGCGTGACCACGTCGCCGTACTGCCCGCGCGCTGCATTTTTTTCCTTCGCCACGGCCGGTTCCCTACCCTACTTCTCCACGGCTGACAGCCTTCGGTTCGACCCCGCCCCTCTCCCGAAGAGGGTGTTGAAGAAGGCTTCGGCAATACGAGCGAACACCGTTCCTCCCGAGCGGGTTGGCCGAAATGGAAATTGAGAACCCCACCGGTCACCCCGAGCTCAGTCGAGGGGGCACCTGCCGCGCGGCGCAGAGGTGGCATCTCGACTGCGCTCGATGCGAACGGTGGGTCTGTTCCTTCGGTTGAAATCGCCCGCGAAGCGGGTCCCGTGCTCGGGGGGAACGGTGCTGTTCCTTAGGAGCCCAGTCGAGGGGCCACTGCTGCGCGAAGCTGGCCCCCGGCTCGAGAGGAACGGTCAACTGCGAGGCACGCGTCCGGTCTCCCACGCCCACAGCGCGAGCTCGACGCGGTTCCGCGAGCCCAGCTTGCCCATGAGACTGGCGACATGCGTCTTGACGGTGCTCAAAGAAATACGCAGCTGCTCGGCGAGCTCTTCGTTGGTGGACCCCCGTGCCAGCGTGCGGAGCACTTCTTCTTCCCGCTCAGTCAATGGTTCGAAGGGCTGCTTCGACGGAGCCGCCGCACCGGCAAATCGCTCGAGCAGCCGCGCAGTCGTCTTCGGTGAGATGAGCGCGTCCCCACTCGCCGCGGCGTGGACGGCCTGCACGAGCAGCTCAGGCCCTGCGTCCTTCAGCAGGAAGCCGCGCGCACCGGCCTTGAGCGCCGAGAACACGTACTCATCGAGATCGAAGGTCGTGACGACGACCACCGCGAGCGGGTCTTCCACGCCGAGCCCCGCGACGCGCCGCGTGGCCTCGAGGCCATCCATCACCGGCATGCGGATGTCGAACAGACACACGTCGGGGCGCAGCGACTGGGCCATTCTCACGGCGGTCGCTCCGTCTTCTGCTTCGCCGACGACGTTCAGTCCGTTCGCCTGGAGAATCATCTTCAAGCCGCTGCGCACCAGGTGTTGATCGTCGGCGATGAGAACTCGCAGCGTCATGTCGTGGCTCCCTCGCGTGGAAGGAAGGCGTCGACGCGCCAGCCGCGTTCGGGCAGCGGGCCTGCTTCGAACGTTCCCCCGAGCAGCGCGACCCGTTCGGCCATGCCCACCAGGCCGAAGCCTGGGCCGCGGAGTGAGCTCGCCTCGCCGTCATCACGCGCCGAGAGTTGAACCGCGGTGCGTTCGCCTACGATTCGCAGCGTCACCATCGAGGCGTTCTTCGCGTGCTTGATGGCGTTGGTCACGGCCTCCTGCGCGAGGCGGAAGAGCGCGCGCTCCATCACGGGTGGAAGGCCTTCGAGATCTCCGACGAAGGCCACTTCGACCGCTGGCCGCGTGGTGGTCTGGGCGAGCTGCCGTATCTCGGCGAGCCCCGCTGCCGGCGTGAGTGCTGGGTCGTCGCGCAGCGCACCGACGATCGAGCGCAATTCGACGAGCGTTCGTTTTGCCTCGGCTTCGATCGCAGCCAACGCCTTCGCCGCGTCGTCAGGACTGCTGCGAAGCACCGCGCGCCCTGCCTGCGCCTGAAGCGTGATGGCCGTCATGTGGTGCGCCACGCTGTCGTGAAGTTCTCGCGCGAGGAGATCTCTTTCGAGCAATCGCGCCTGATCCACCGCGCGCACCTGCGCTTCATCGCGGAACCGAAGGACCGCTCCGATGGTGCCGGGAAGAATCATCACCACCGCGCTGCCGATGACCTCTTCGAGGCTGATCATCTCGCCTGCGAGCAACGACGTGATCCAGGTCAGGAAGACGAACCCTGCGCCGATGGCCACGTGGCGCGGTGATGCCCAACGGCACAATGCGTACGGAAGAATCAGGATCGCCGCCGACGACACGGGCGCGAACTCGGGCAGCGCGAAGTGATGGCGAATGAAGGTGGTCACCGTCGCGACGCTGAACGCGAAGGCCATGGCGGCGAGCGGGTGATTTCGCCGGAAGCCCAGCGCACCGGCGATCGCGAGCGCGAAACACAACGCGCTGACGCGACTGGGCAGGTCTTGACGCACCGCCACCTCGACGAGCGCCACGAGCGCGAACACCACTGAGAGCCACCACGCACTGCCGCGCTTCATCGACTTGAGCGTAGGCGAGCCTACCCGGCTGGCCATCGTCCGAAAGTACGAGCGATCACGGCGCGCGCACACTGCGGCGCACCACATCGCCGCTATCGACCTGCCCCTGCTTGACCTTGAGCCACTGGGCGCCGGTGAGGCGCTCGAAGTCGTTGAACGGCGACGGCAGCCCCTCGGCCTGGAACCCCGGGGCGCTCTTCAAGTCGTAGTGCAGGTGCACCAGAAATGCGTCGCCTGAGAACCCCATCTCGCCGATCTTCTGGCCGCTCTTCACGACGTCGCCCACCGCGAGCGTGACGCTGCCGCTCTTCAGGTGAGCCAGCATGCTGATCTCTCCGTTCCCATGCTCGATCTCGACGTGGTTGCCCCACATGAGCGACGGGTCAGCGATGAACTCTTCTCGTGAAAACGGGGGCCGCTTGCCCTTGGCGTTGTCGGGCAGGTTCGCCACGACGCGAATGACCTTGCCGGCGCCGGGTGCGCTCACCGGGGTGCCCCAGCCGTACCAGTCTTCATTCTTCGCGCCGTCGCCCTTGTACATGCGGCCCTGCTCATCGGTCAGGACGAAGTCGTAGCTGTAGCGCATGAAGTTCGTCTTCCAGCCGAGCGCCTGGGCCATGCCGTCGAGCAGCGGAAGCCTTCGATGGTGGCCGTAGAAATCGTGGCCGTCATGCACCAGTGCAGGCCCTTCGATCGGCAGGCTGAGCTTGACCTTGGGGGTGAACGGCCTGGGCGTGACGATCGTGGCGACCGTGTATTTCGTGGCGTCGCCGACATCGAATTGGAAATCGAAGCGCAGTCTCGACAGGTCGATGCCCGCCGGAAAGCTGGAGAGCGGGTTGAAGATCAGCTCGCTCTTGCCCGGCTCGATGAAGCGATTCGGAACGACGAGCACGCTCCTGCCATTGGCGCCCACGCGGTACTGGGCGACCAGCTTGTCCGCGGCGCCGAGCACGCTGACCTCGATGCCCGACAGCTCGATTTTGTCGGGGCTCTGATTGTCGATCTTGAAGTCGAGGCTGAGGAGTTGCTGACCCTTGCCCTGCTCGATGAAGGGCTGGCCTGGTTGCACCGATACGACCACCGGCTTGGGTGGCGCTGCCCCCCAGGCATGAATTCCCAGCACGCACAGCGCGGTCACGAGCTCTCGTTTGATCGTCATGTCAGTCCTCGAGGTCCGGCGGCGGGAGACCCTTTTCCTGGCACGCCGTCTCAGCGCCCAGTTTGCACGCGCGAGCCCTCGCCTTCTGCGCGCGTTCACCCTCGCCCTTGAGCTCGAAGGCGTCGGCCAGGTTCGAGCACGCGCTCGCGTTGCGGTCTTTGCAGGCCTTCGCCCAGACGGTCATCGCGCGATCGAGGTCCTTCTTCACGCCGTCTCCGGCCGCGTAGACGAGGCCGACCTGGTTGCAGCCTGAAGCGCTCCCGCCGTCGCAGGCCTTGGTGAAATAGCCCAGCGCCTTCACGGGGTCCTTCTTCCCGAGCTCGCCCTGCGCCCAGAGGCTGCCGAGCGTGCCGCAGCCGAACGCGTCTCCGGCGGTGCAGGCCTTCTCTGCGTAGCGCGCGGCCTTCTTCGGATCGCGCGCCACGCCTTCTCCGTCCCACGTGAAGCTCGCGAGGTTGGAGCAGCCGAGCGCGTCGCCGCCGTCGCAGGCCTTGGTGAAGAGCGCGATGGCACGTTTGACAGGGGCGGGGTCGCGCGAGGTCTCGATGAGGCGAAAGCCTTCCTTCGCGCACGCCCGCAGCAGCCCGCGTTGGCAGCCCGTCTCGTAGCGCGCGAGGGCGACGTCGCGGCAGCCGGGCTGGGCGATGAGGAGATCTCCCGCATGGACGCACGCCTCGGCCGGCTTCTGGTCGCAGGGGCCGACGTCGAAGAGCGGGTCCCTCGAGGTCTTCACGCATTCGGGCGCGGCGGCGAGCACGAGCAGAACGAGAATCATGCGCGCATCCTCCCTCGAACCGTCGCGCCCGTCGTCGCGAAGTATCGTTCAAGAGAGAAGGCAGGCTTTCACGACAGCAGCGCACGCGCTCTGGCAGGCCGCTCAGGCCGCGTTCGACGGGAGCTTCACGTACCGTGACTCGCGGGCTTCTCCGCCTGCACACGTTCGGGCGAGCACGGTCATCCGCTCGTCGCCCAGCCGCGCGGTGTCCACCGCGGCTATCTCGCCCCAGCCGTGGCCGTCTGGGCAGCGCGCAGAGGTGAACAGCTTCGCGCCGGCCAGCAGCGTCGGCACCACGGCCGGGTTCGCGGCCAGTTCGCCCGGGGCGCCCTGCTGCTTCGCCTTGAACTCCCGGGTCCTCTGCTGCCCCCGCCATCGTGTCCACGCCGTGCTCGCGCGCGAGGCGCCGGCGATGCCCAGGCCGACCGCCACCAGCCCGCCGAGCAACAGCAGGCCGGAGGTCGGGTCTGAGTTCCTCTGGCTGTCAGAGGAATACCGCTTCGCAACAGAGGACACCTCGTAGGCGAAGTACTCGCGAGCCCGCTGCCGTGCGGTGCGGTAGCTCTCCACCTCCGAGGGGAGCACCCGGTCTTTGAGCGTGCGCAGGTCCCATTCGAGCTTGAGCGTGTGGCCGCTGAGGCTCTGCGCCACCGCGAGCTCGAAGGCCGGATGGCTGAAGACGTGATCGCCCACGTCGTACTCGGACGCCCGCAGGACCTCCGGCGCTTCGTAGAGGATGACCTCGCGCACCCGCAATGGGTGCCACAGCGCGAAGGGCCAGCTGCGCTGCGGCTCAGAGAGGTACTTCAGGTCGCGGGGCACCACGAGGGCCTGGAACTCGTGCTTCCCGTCGGCGAAGAACTCCGCTGTCTCGTACTCTTCGGTGAGGACGAACTGCTCGGTGCCCTCGTCGTCGGACCAACGAAGGGCCAGCGACGTGAGCTTCGCGTCGAGCGCCTCTTCGCGCTCCTTGAGGAGGTCGCGGGTGAGCTCTTCGTGCGTGTTGCGCTTGACCCGCTGGCGCAGCGACGAGGCCTCCATGGCGCGCGCCGTGGTGATGATCGTCAACGAAGCCTTGCCGCTGGGTGCGGGCAGCTTCCAGCGCTGCTCGACCTCCCACGTGGGTTCGGTGTTGCTGTCCACAGGCATGGGGGTCAGACCGATGGCGCCCGGCTTGACCACCAGCGCCTGGTGGTAGCTCGGCTGCGGCATCGCCTCGAGCGGTCCGCGGCGCAGCGTCAACGTGGGGTCGATGAAGCGCGGGCCCGAGGGGAGCAGCACCTGGACGATGGCGTGGTCGAAGACATTGGAAGAGGGGAGCAGCTGGGGAAGCTGCTGACCCGCCCGCGAGTGCACCAGCGCCGGTGAAGCGTCCATGCCGGCGGCGCGCAACAACGAGACGAGGAGCAGCGACTTGTCTTTGCAGTCGCCGAAGCCGCGCTCGAGCACCCAGGCCGGCGAGTGAGGCTGATGGCTGTGCTCGCCTATCTCCACGCCCACGTAGCGCACGTCGTCCTGCACGAAGCGCACGATGGCGGGGGCGCGCGCGGCTTCAGGCATGGCTCGGAAGCGGGCCAGCTCGTCCTCGAAGTGACGGCCCGTCGGGGCCACCGAGAAGAGCCCGTCAGCCCAGCGCGCTACTTCCTCCCAGTCGCGCCAGTCGGAGAACTCCACCCACGGCGCGGGCTCGACGTCAGCGGGCATCGCCGCCTCGAAGCGCGCGCCCTTGAGGTGCCGCAGGTCCCACCGGTAAACCTGCGCTCGGCCCTCTTCCACGACGGTGGGTGCCACCGCCCCACCGTGGCCCTTGAAACGCAGGGGCCGCTGGCGCTGCCAGGTGAGGCGAAAGCGGGACTGCTCGATGTCCTCCGCCCACGACTGGAAGAAGCGGGTGGCGAAGTGGCCCTGGTACACCGGGTTCTCCCCCACGGTCGTCGAAGCGAGCTCGACCACGTCGCCCTCGCGCAGGTCGCGCAGCTCGACAATCAAGGTGAGCCGGCCGTCATAGAGGCCTTCATCGAGGTCGCTCTCCCGCTGAATGACGCGCGCATCTTCGGGGTGCCACGCCACGCGCCGCTGGCCGCCGCGCCAGATCCACACGCCGTGGAGCTGGAACGTTTCCCAGCTGGGGTCCCAGTGGAACTGGCGCCGCGCGAGCTGCTCGACCCCCGCGTGCGAGAGCACCTTCCACGCGCGGTGCTCGAAGTGTTCGACCGTCTTCTCGACCCTCACCTGGGTGTCGATCAGGAGTTCGCGTGTCGCTCCGTCGGGCGCGACGGGCCCTTTGGGCACCTCGACCGGTTCGACCCACGCAGCGGGCTCCACCACCGGCGGGAGAGGAAACGCTGCCGCCACCACCACCACCAGGTACAGGACCATGGCGCGCATCCTGAACTGGAACGGCGCCTCGCGCACGATCGACCCATCGAGCTGACGACGAACGTGCGGGTTGGCCTGAATTCTTCTTTCGAACCCCGATGCGAGCAGGCCCTCGGCGCCGGGGAGGTCCTTCCGGCTGTGTACTCTCTGAGTCCAGACCTGTACTCAGAGAGTACACGCCGCGAAGAGGTGACCCCACCCCACCTCGTCACATGAACATCCACGCCCGAAGTCGAGGGGCCTGCCCATCACGAGCGCCGGGCTGCGACCTTGAACGACCGCCTTCTTCAGGGCGATCGCATCTAAATTTGAGCGCTCGCGAGTGAATCCGATCGGTGAGCGCTTGGGCGTCGAAGACGAAGCTGGTGCTCGGGCAGGTGAAGAGAGACGAGAAGTCCAACGAGATACCGGCGATCCCCCGGCTGCTGGAGATTCTTCGCCTCGAGGGCTGCATCGTGACGATCGATGCGATCGGAGCGCAGAAGGAGACGCGCAGGAAGTTGGCCGGCTGGAGCAACGAGTACCTGGCGCATCTGCTGGGCGTGAAGGGGCTGTACACGCCGCGCGCTCGGAAGCAGACGCGCGCCAAGAAAAGCGAGTCAGACGCGCGCGAACGGGTACTTCGCGCGAACGTGCAGATTGAAGAAGCCGCCCTTTGACGAGGCGTCCATGAGCGCTGCGTGCACCGCAGCGGGAACCGCGAAGTAGCGGTAGACCGCGCCACCGGCGAACTCGACATTCATCGCGGAAACGCTGGCGCCGAAGCCAACGGACGTCACGCTCGACGACTCCACCGCGACCCGCGCTGTTCCCGAACCGATCTGCATCCGAAAGGGAGCGATTTCAGCCCTACGGCGATGATGCGATTCCCCTGCGAACCCCCGTGAACCCCCGTGCTCTCAGACCCCCGATGTCAGTGGGTGGGTATATGAACGCCGCGTGACGCGCCGGCTCGTCGTGGTTCCAGACTCAGATCGGGTGGAGCAGTGGCTCCTCGATCAGTCGCGTCGATCGGACTTCGTCGATCTGCGCGGCGTGTGCACGTTGTCCGAGCTGGTCGACCGCTGCGATCCCGCGGGCGATTCACGTCGTGCCCCGGCTGATCCGCTGCTGGTGCGCATGGCCTTCGGCAAGCTCGCCGGGCTGCACGCGGTCAGTGCGTTCGGGGTGGTGGCGCACTCCGCCGAGTTCGCCGCTCAAGCGCAGGAGCTGGTCAATCACCTGCGCGGTCAGGCGATCACCGCGCGGCAGCTCGAGCTGGCAGCGACTGAGGTGGGGGGCAGCCTCGGCTCGCGGGCCAGGGCGCTCGCTGCGCTCTGGCGGGCGGTGGATGCGTTCCTCGAGGAGCGCCGCCTGGTCGATCGCGCTGATTGGTGGAGGCTCGCGGCCGAGCGGGTGACCGCCGACGGGCTCCCCCTCGCGCTGCAGGGGTTCGAGTCGATCGAGGTCGAGCACGTGCACGACGTGCCGCCTTCGCGGTTGGCGCTGCTCGAGGCGCTGGCCCGGGCCTGCACGAAGGCCGGCGTGCGCTTCGTCTGGCGCTGGCCCGCGAGCGGTCACGCGGCCACCGACGCGTTCATCATCAACACGGTGCGCGAGGTCGAGGCGAAGTGGCAGGCGCTCGAGGTCGAGATCCACGCCGACGTACCTGACGGCCCACTCGCCTGGATTGGCCAGGCGGTCTTCGCCGAAGACGTTCGCCCCCGTGAGGCTCAGGAGCTGTCGGCCTTCTGCGCGCCGTCCACCCGCGATGAAGCACGCGAGATCGCACGCCGGGTGCGCAGGTCGATCTCTGCCGGAGTTCCACCAGAGGCCATCGGCATCGCCTACCGCGATCTCGCTGCCGACACCGAGCTGCTGGTCGAGGCGCTCTTTGACCTGGGCGTTCCCGCTCGTGCACGGCTGGGTGTGCCGCTCGCTCAGAGCCCTCACGGGCGATTGGCGTTGGCCGTGCTGCAGTTGCCCGAGGACGGGTTTCCCGCGGAGGACGTCGCGACGCTGCTGGAGAGCCGCTCGGTGAGCGTGCTTCACCGCGAGGCCCGCGAGCCCCGGCGTACGTTCCGCGAGGCCGGCGTTCGCGACGATCTCGTCGGGGCGACCTCTTCAGGAGCGGGGGCGTATGCGGTGCGCCTCGGAGCGCTGGCTTCGAGGTCGCGTGAAGAGAACCGGCGCATCAAGTTGCTCGCAGAGGCAGTCGAGCAGGTGATCGGGTGGTGCCGCTCCGTCCCTGAGCAGGGCACCGCGCTCGAGCTGCTCGAGGCCTGGTGGGACGTGGTCACCAAGCTCGGCCTGCTGGAACCCGCGAGCCGCGGCGTGGTTCCTCCGTTGCCTGGCTTGATGTCTGCCGAGGTCGATCGCGCGCTCGCCCGTGATCAGGCCGCCATCGAGGCGCTGGCCGGGTTGCTGACTGACCTCAAGGCCGCGCTCCAGTTCAGCGGACTGGGCCGGCAGTTCATGGGGCGGCGTGACTTCGCGCGGTGGATCAGGCTCGCCGCAGCCGAGAAGAACCTGGTGGCCCGGGGAGCTCGCGCCGGCGCGGTCTGGCTCATCGACGCCCGAGAGGTGTCCGGCCGCACCTTCGCCCAGCTCTTCCTCGGAGGTCTGCTCGACGGGCGCTTCCCCGGGCGGCCGGTTCCCCTGTCGCTGCTGAGCGAGGACGAGCGCGGCACCCTCAACCGCGCCGCGCAGCTGCCCCTGTTCCGCACCTCGGTGGGGGAGGGTGACGTGCGCCTGCCCACCCGCCTCGCGGAGGACAGGCTGCTCTTTCACCTCGCGCTGTCTTCGGCGGCCTCGGTCACCGTCAGCCGCGCGCGCTACGACGATGGTGGCCGCGAGCTGCTCGCTTCGCCTTTTCGAGATGCGCTGGCCCGCTGCGTGGCGGGCTTTCGGGAGGAGCCCGTTCACCGCACCACCGTCGCGAAGCTCGACGAGGTGCAGAGCGAGGCCGAGCTGCGCGTGCGCGGCGCGTTGGAGGCGCTCGGGCCTCCCATCACCCGGCAGACGCTGCCCGACCCCCGGCGAGGTGCGCTGGCAGAGGCGTTCGCCCACGAGGCGTGGTTTCAAGACGCCAGCGCGAAGGGGCAGATCGAGGCAGAGCGGCTGCGCTTCTTCACCGACGCCCAGCTGCGTCCGGGGCCCTTCACCGGGAAGCTGGGCGGTGAGGTGCTGGAGGCGCTCCAGTCGCGGCTGGCTTTCGACGCGGCCCATCCCATCTCCTCGTTCGAGCTGAGCAAGTGGGGCACCTGCGCGTTCCAGGGCCTCGCGACGCGCGTGTTGAAGCTGGAGGGCGGCGAGCGGGCGGGGGAAGAGCTCGACCCGGCCACCCGGGGCAGCTTCTGGCACGACGCGCTCGCCAAGCTGGTGCCAGAGCTGACGGACGCCGGGCTGCTCGGGAAGAACGATCCGTCTGTCCGCCTGCGCGTGGAGGCCGCCGTGAAGGAAGGCGCCGGGGTGATCGCGCGCAGGAGCGCGACTGGCCATCCTGCATTGTGGACGCTCGCTCAGGAGTGGGCCGTGACCGTGCTCCATCGCGTCGTCACCGGGCCCGATGCTCAGCCGTTTGGGCTCGCACGACCGAAGTACTTCGAGGTCTCCTTCGGCGATCAGCACGCTCCCGACGCCTTGCGCGAGGTGAAGCTGCCTGCCGCCATGCACGGTGAGCAGGAGATCTTCTTCACCGGGAAGATGGACCGCGTCGACCTCAGCGAAGGCGTGGTCGGAGTGCTCGACTACAAGACCAGCGTGAAGCGCACCCTGGGCCAGGAGTTCCTGCGCAGCGAGTTCCAGATGGCGCTGTACCTGATGGCCGTCAGAGCGCTCATGCCCGAGGCAGTGCCGAATGGCGCGTGGCTGGGGCTGGGGAAGGGTGAGCTCAAGGGCGTCAGCTCGGTGCTCGGCGGTACGAAGGTGACCGAGTTGCTCGCGACCGATGAGTTCAGCCGGGTGAAGGCGGAGCAGGATGGGACTCCGAATCTGGCCAACTCGGTGCACTCGCTGGTGGGCCGGTTGCGCAGCGGTGACTTCGGGGCGCGCCCGATGGATTGCGCGTACTGCGAGCTGAAGCCCGTGTGCCGGATCTCGCAGCGGCAGTTGGCGGAGGATGGGTTTTGAAGCGCAAGAAGGTGGGGTCTTCGGGCCAGCTCGATCTGTTCTCGGCGCCGCCCCCGCCCCCGTTCTCCCCGAGAGGGTTGATGGGAATA
>JBKJSE010000426.1:0-3213 GCA_046595925.1 Archangium sp.
GCGATGCAGAGGTAATCCGCACCGTTCCCCCCCGAGCGAAGTCGAGGGGTCACCTGCCGAGCGGCGCAGAGGTGGCATCTCGACTGCGCTCGATGCGAACGGTGGGTCTGTTCCTTCAAACGAAATCGCCGGCGAAGCCGGTCCCCTGCTCGGGAGGAACGGGCCATCAGTCCGTCCCCACCTGTTCCATGAACTCGGCTGACTTGAGCTTTCGACCGAGGTGATGGCCGATGAAAATGTTGAGCAACTCACGGCTGCGCGCGCGCAGCTCAGCGGGCATCGGCGTGCGTTCCCCAGCCTGAAGGCGAGCGAGCGCGTCGACCACCTCAGGGCGCACGGGAATGCCGGTGGGCACGCGCAGGCTGCACGAGTGACACACCACGCCGCCGTGTTCAGGGTCGAAGCGCGGTCGATCGCCGGTGGGCTGACCACACAAAGCGCACGGCGCGAAGCGCGGCATGAAGCCGGTGTACTGCAGCGCATCGAGCTCGAACTTGATGAGCGAAGTGGGCCCCGCCTTCTTCTCTTCGAGCAGGCCCAAATACTGCGCCAGCGCATCGAAGAGCGGCTCGTGAGGTTGGTGATCGCGCGTGAGTTCACGGCACAGCTCGAGGCAGTACATCGAGCGCGCGATGCGGGCGAGGTCGTCCCTGATTCGATGGAAGGAACGAATGACGTCCACCCCGTCGAGCCGGTGCGTGTCGCCGCGCGTGCTGACCAGGCGCGCCGTCAGATGCGTGCCGGCTTCGAGCGCCCCAGCGAAACGCCGCTTCGACTTGCGCGCACCGGCAGCGAAAGCAGAGAGCCGCCCATGCCCACGGGTGAAGAGCGTGACGATGCGATCGGCTTCACCGAAGTCGATGGTCGAGAGCACCAATGCTTCGTCAGAGAAACGGTCCACGGGTCAGCGATGCGTATACCGAATCGCCAGGTCGTACATCGCACTCAAGGCCAGGAGCGCGCTCACCACCACGAGCGCAGCGATGGCGCTCCACATGACCGACGAAGCGCGGGCTCGGCGATCGACCTCGAGCGCCTGGGGATCGAAGTGTTCAGCGCGGGGCGCCTCGGGGATCTCGTGGAACCGATTGACCACGTCATCGGGCGAGAGCCCCACCGCGGTCGCGTAGCTGCGGATGTAGTTGAGGACGAAGACCCTCTCGGGGAAACGTTCGCTCTGCCCCGCCTCCAACGCGCCGATCAACGTGGGCGGGATCTTCGTCTGCTTCGCGATGTCGTCGAGCGAGATCCCCCGCAGCTCACGCTGCATCTGCAGGTACCGCCCGAGCTGCAGGTAATCGGCAGCCACTTACTTCTGCTGCTCTTTGAGCTGCTTGCAGAGGTCCTTCTGGTCGTCGTTCTGCGACTTCTCGAAGCACATCTGGAAGGCCTTGCCCGCGCCTGCTTTGTCGCCCGCGTTGGCCAGGCACAGCCCATCGCGCTGCCAGGCATCGGGCTGATCGGGGCAGTGCTCGCGATAGCGCGCGAAGTACTTGCAGGAGTCAGCCGTGTTGTTGGCCGCCTCGTACACCTGGCCCAACCAGACCTCGCCCAGGCAGTACTTCGGGTTGACCTGCAGCACGGCCTTCAAGATGTCGATGGCCTGCTTGCTGTCGCCCTTGCGGAACCACGCCCAGCCCATGTTCCCCTGAGGGATGTACGGGGTGCGGTAGTTCACGTCGCTCAACGCGATCTCGTACTGCTTGATGGCGTCGTCGTAGCGCTTCTGATCCATGTAGAGCCCGCCGAGGTTGGTACGCGCCTCGGAGAAGGGATCCTTCAGCTCGAGCGCCTTGGCGTAAGCGACCTGCGCTTCTTCAAGCCGCTGGAAGCTCTTGTGCAGCACGAGCGCCTTGATGTGCCACGCGTCGGCGCTGTTGGGATCGTACTTGAGCGCTTCATCTGCTTCCTTCAGCGCGACCTGCGGCGACTTGACCAGGTTCTGCACGGCGATCTCGTAGTGGAGAACCGCCTGGTCCTGGTCGCGCTCGCTCACGTGCGCGCAGCCCTGCATCAGCAGCGCAAGACAGAACGCAGAGAACAACTTGCCCAGCTGAACGACGGCTGCGCTGCCACCCGTAGCGCCGCGGTGCTGCCCACTGGCCGAGCTCTGCGGCGCTCCCATCGGGGCATTCTGTGCGGGCGGAGGCGGCTCTCTCATGAAGACAGGCATGGTGCGGATGATGGTCTCCTGCTCGTCAGGCGGCCGGCCGCGGAAGTTCAGGTTGTCCATGATGAACCCCATGGACTCCACGAACCCCAACGCTTCCGATTCTTCGCTCTGAAATTGATCCGCGGGCACGGTGCCGTTCGAAGGAACATAGACGGCGCTCTCGCCGCTCTCCTGCATGTACAAATAGACGAACACCGCGAAGCCCGAAGGCCCGCGCAGCCCGAGCACGAAGGCCATGGCGGGGCCGGCTTTGCGTCCGGGGATGGCCAGGTGAGGCGCGTTCAGCGACTGATACAGCTGGACCACCTGGTCTTTGACAGCGGGCAGACCTTTGAGTCGCTCGTCGATTGAGTACATGGGACGAGGGTTACCGGGTGGTGAAGCTGAATTCTTGAGTCACATCGGTGGTGTCGGCGGCGGTGCGCGTGAACGTCACGAGCTGCTTCTCGATGGTGACCTGATCGCTGGTGGTGTTGCCCTCACCGATGATCACGCGGAAGACGTGCGAGCGCGACATGCTCCTGGGCGACGACGGGTTGGCGTAGCGCTTCTTGGCCTGGACGATGACGAGGTTCTGGCCCGGCTTGAGCTGCTTGGTGATGTCGGTGACCAGCTGCTCGTCACCGTTCTTCAAGGTGCGCATGAACTTGCCGTTCAAGAACAGGTCGACCTCGTATTCGGTCATGCCCGCGACGGTCTGCTCGGTCACCAGGAAGTACTTCTGGGTGATGGCGCTCTCGGGGCGGCTGGGCTTGTCGGGCGCGCCGCTCAGGTTCACCTTCTTCACCGAGTAGCCGGGGGCGTCGATCTGCACGTTGCCTTTATCGTCGAGGCGCACGGTCACCTTCTCGAAGGTGTGATTGGTCAGTCCGTCGACGCTGACGCCGTTGACGTAGACCTCGACCGCCAAGGCAGGCAGCGACACACAACACAGGGCGAGCAGGATGCGCTTCATGTGGAGGACATATACCCGACTTTGCAGTCGCTGAACCGTTGGCACCCGGGGGAAATTCGCTTACTGACGCGGCATGTCGTTTTTC
>JBKJSE010000430.1:0-3325 GCA_046595925.1 Archangium sp.
CGTCGTGCCGGGATCCTTGGCGCGCTGCTGCTTGACGCACTCACCCAGGGCACCCTTGTTGGCGAGCACGACCTCCATCACGTCGGAGGTCTCGAGCGCGTCCTTCACGTTCGCAGAAGAGCTGCCCGGCGCAGGCGGAATGTAGCCAGGCTGCTTCTTCTCGGGCTTCGTTTCTTCAGGGGTCGCCTTCTTGGTCCCCGTACCGAAGGCATTGTCGAAGTCGTCGCCGCCGCTCGCAGGCTGCGCCGTCTTCTTCGGCTCGGGCTCAGGCGTGGGATCCCTCTCCACCCGAGGCGAAGGGTTGCTCTTGGGGCGCGTTCCCGAACCGCTCTTGGGGATCACGGGCGTGGGCGCAGGCGGCACGACGGCCGCGACGGCGACCGGTGCGGGGGGCGTCGCGGTGCCAGCCACGGTGGGGTTGGGGTTCGTTCCCGTGTTCTCGGGAGTCGCCACGGTGGGCTGCGGCGCGACCGGCTGAGGCGCGACGACAGCCACGGGAGCAGGAGGCGCGGGCGCCTGCACGACGACCGGCGCAGGCGGCGTGACCACCGCGACCTGGGGCGGGCTGCGCGTCGCCAACCAGATGATCAACCCGAACAGGATGAGCAGCATCACCGCACCACCCGCCGCGACCCCGATCATCAGGTTGCGGTTGTTGGGCGGCCGGTACTGCGTCATCGCCGGAGCGCTGTAGGTGGCGCCCGGGTTCTGCAAGTACGGGTTGACCGGGGGCTGTGCAGGCCGGGAAGGCTCGCGGTGCTCCGCGGGGGTCGGCACCACGGTCGCGCCGTTGGTCGCCTTCTCTTCGTGGTGCGGCACGTCGAGCAGCCCACCGGACAGCGGCTCGTCGACCACCACCTGCGGCGGCTTCGGAGGCGGCCGCGCCTGCGCTTCCATCTCGTCCTTCAAGAGCGAGCCCAGTGAGCTCGCGGCCGACGGCTTCCAGCTGTTCGTCTCTTCGGGCCCCATGCCACCGGCCGACATCGGTACCTGCATCTGCGACTGAACGGTCTGCACCATGCCGCCCGCGCTGAACGCAGACTGCACGGGCACGTTCATCACGGCGGGGCCGCTCTGGGTGATGGTGGCTGCGGGCGCGACGACGATCGGCTTGGGCGGCTTGGGCGCCAGCACCGAGTTGAGCATCTTCACGTCGGAGACCGGGATCCAGTCGTCGTAGCCCGCGCGCCAGCACAACGAGTCGGGGCTGATCTCGCCGCGATCCCAGTGCTCCTTGACCTTCTCGAGCGTGAGCGGGCCCGTCTGCTTCTCGTTGATCGCCACGTACCAATCGGTGGTGGGGATCTCTTCGGCCTTCTCGGGCGCCTTTTCCTTGCCGTTCGATTCTTCCGCGAGCTTGCGAACCGTGTCGGCGTCGATCACCCGCGTGCTCTGGCGATCGTCGGGCGAACCGTCGTCGGCCTTGTGCGCGGAGTGGTTGCCGGTGCCCTTGAGCACCTGGTCGAACACCGCGCCGATCTCGTCTTCGTCTGCACCGAAGAAGCTGTCCTTCGGGCCCGACGAGGCCTCGCCCGGGGGCGTGGGGGCCGTGCCCGGGTTGGTCATCTCTTCGGCCGCCGTGTGATCTTCATTCGAGAGCGTCGCCTCGGCCGCGGCGAGCGGCGTCTGCATCACCTGCGTGGCGAGCGCGTCATCAGGGTCGTTCGACATCGCGATGGGCCCACCGGCCTTCGCACCGTCGGCGCGCTTCACGAGAATGACGTAGCCGCATTTGCGGCAGCGGACCTTGACCCCCTTGGGTCCGACCTTCTCGTCATTGATCATGTACTGCGCGCGGCAGCTCTCACAGACGAAGCGCATGGTGATTCCCGGGCGAAAAAGAGTGAAGCGAGGACGCTCGCGTCAATATGCGAAACTGCGTGTAACCGTTTGAAAAGTTTAGGTTTGCAAGGCTGAACGGTCAAGACAACGGACGCCAGATGGGCGGCGGTAGTTCCGTCGCCCTGCCCCATCACCCGAAACCGCCAACGATCACTGCTACTTGCGCAGTTGAACCTCGACGTTGATGCCTACCGCAACGCGCAGGGCGTGGAGGTCTTCGCCCAGGGCGAACACCAACAGGTCGCGGATCTTCGACCGCGGCTGCACCCTGAAGTTCGGCCCCGTCTCGGCCATCACCATGCGTTTGACGGGCTCGATCTCGCCGGCGACGAACGCACCGGCCCGCGTGGCCGAGAGCTCTGCGCCTTCGAGGTAGTTCCTCAAGTCGTTGGGCGTGGCGATCTTCACGTACTCGCGGGTGACCCGCGCCAGTGCGTCGCGGGCCTGCGGCGTGAGGTGCTTCTCGAGCAGCTTGCGCTCGGTGTCGATGGCGCGCAGATCGGCCGTGAAGCGAAACCGGTCGACCGAGAGGCTGATCGCCGCCTGCATCACGGCCTCCAACCGCTCACCCGACAACCGCTGCGTGAGCGCGAGCTCGGGGCGCAGCATCGTCATGGTGCGGCCGAGCAGGTAGTAGACCTCGCGCTGCCCCGTCTCGCTGAAGAACTTCCCTCCGAAGCGGAGCGCGACTGGTTCGGTGTGACAGATCTCCACGCCCACCATCGGGTCGGGCGCGGGCTCGGTGGTGCGCTTGGCCATGCGCTCGCGCGTGGTGATCAGGAAGGGCGAGAACACCGCCACCTGGTCCATGCCCAGAATGCGCGAGACGTACCGGTAGTGGTGAATCTGGTACTCGGGCGCGCTCGCGACATCGATGAAGTGCTTCTTGGGCACGATGCCGTAGCGGGTGAAGTCTTCCTTGTAGAGCGTGCCCGCCTGCTCGAAGAGGATCGCGAAGAGATCCGACAACGGGCCGCGCACCTTCGGGTGGAAGAGATGTTCGGTCCACAGACGATCGGTGAGCTGACGCTGCGCCACTTCACGCTTCTTCGCGTACGGAGTCAGCTTGGTGAGGATCTCCTTCTCGCCGGGGCCGGGATCTCCGATGAGCCCCGCCATCACCTGCGCTGCGATCCACGCCGAGTCGTAGTCCTTCCGCTTCGCGGCGAGCTCAGCCAGCGCCGAGGCGACCTTGCCGGGGCTGGTGGTCGACGGGAGCGCACGCCGCCACGCATCGACGGCCTCCTGCTCGTAGCCGACCTGGTTCTGAGCGAGCCCCGCGTAGAGCTCCTGGATCTCGACGTTGTCGGGCAGACCTGACGCGACCACCTTGTAGACCTGCACGGCCGCTTCGGGCGCCTTGAGCGCGTTGAGGTACAGATCGCCCAGCGCCTTCCACAGGTTCATGCGCACCTGGTGCGTCTCGGGCGTCTTGGGAATGCGCCCGATCATGCGCTTGTAGTTCTCGTCGAGCTGCTGCCAC
>JBKJSE010000063.1:0-6283 GCA_046595925.1 Archangium sp.
GCTGCCGACCTTCTCGATGATGCCGCCCTCGGGGTTCGTGCGATCCTTGCCCTTGGCGATGTGCCGCTTCACCAGGCGCAGACCCTCGACCCGAACACGGCCCTTGGTCTTGTCGATCTCGATGATCTTGCCGCGATTCGCCTTCTGCGAGCGCTCTTCGCCGGACATCACTTGAACGGTGTCACCAATCTTGAGCTTCTGCATGACTCAGAGCACCTCAGGCGCGAGCGAGATGATCTTCATGAACTTCATGGCGCGGAGCTCGCGGGCAACCGGGCCGAAGATGCGCGTTCCGACCGGCTCTTTTTCCTTGTTGATGAGCACGGCCGAGTTCTCGTCGAAGCTGATGTAGCTGCCATCGGCGCGGCGAACCGAACGCTTGGTGCGAACGACGACCGCCTTCGCGACGTCACCCTTCTTCACCTTGGAGTTCGGGAGCGCTTCGCGGATCGAAACGACGATCTCGTCGCCCAACGACGCGTATTCCCCACCCATCACTCGAATGCAAAACACCCGCTTGGCGCCGGAATTGTCCGCCACTCCGAGCACGCTGGTCAGCTGAATCATGACTGTTCTTTCCTTGTCTTCTTGAAAGGTGAAGCCGGACGAACCGGCCTCAGGCGAATCAGGCGTTCGACGCCTTCTCCAGGACCTTCACGACACGCCAGCGCTTGTCCTTCGACGCGCGCTTCGTCTCGGCGATGAGGACCTTGTCCCCCTCGTTGATGGTCGGCTTCTTCGGGTCGTGATCTTCGACGTGCGCCTTGTACTTCTCGCGCATCGACATCACCTTGCCGTACTGCGCGTGCGATGCACGACGACGCACGGTGACGACCACGGTCTTGGTCATCTTGTTCGACGTAACAATGCCGATGCGGGTCTTGGGACGGCCGCGGGTCGACTCAGCGCTCTTCTCGGTGGTCTCAGCCATGGTGTGCTTTCCTTACTTCTTCTTGGCGGCGGCCTGCTTCGCCGTCAGAACGGTGAGCACGCGGGCCAGGTCACGCTTGTGACCGGTACGCTCCGACGGGTTGTCCAGCGCACCCGTGCGCAGCTTGAGGTTGTCCTGCATGAGGGTCGCCTTGAGCTCGACAGCGCGCCGGCCCAGGTCTTCGACAGAGAGATCGCTCAGTTCTTTCGCGGTAGCCATGTCGTTCTCCTTACAGCGTCTGTTCCGCGCGACCCACGATGCGGGTCATCACGGGCAACTTGGCGGCGGCCAGCTTGAAGGCGGCGGTCGCAAGCTTGAGGTCCATGCCGTCCATCTCGTACAAGATGCGGCCCGGCTTGACGACGGCGACGTAGTACTCGACGCCGCCCTTACCGGTACCCATGCGGGTCTCGGCCGGCTTCTTGGTGATGGGCTTGTCCGGGAAGATCCGGATCCAGATCTTGCCGCCACGCTTGATCTCGCGGCTCATCGCGATGCGCGCCGCTTCGATCTGACGGGAGGTGATCCACCCAGGCTGGGTGGTCATCAGGCCGAACTCGCCGAAGGCGAGCGTATTGCCGCGGTGGGCAGACCCGGGCGTACGGCCCTTGTGCATCTTGCGGTACTTGGTGCGAGCAGGCTGAAGCATGGAGTCCTGTCCTTAACAGTTAGCGAACAGCGGGAGCGTCTTGCTTGACGCCGCCCTTGGTGGGGAGGACCTCGCCGCGGCAAACCCAGACCTTGCACCCGATGGTGCCGTAGGTCGTGCGTGCGATGGCGTAGCCGTAGTCGATGTCGGCGCGGAGCGTGTGCAGAGGCACCCGACCCTCGCGGTACCACTCGTAGCGAGCCATTTCAGCGCCGCCGAGGCGGCCCGAGCAGGCAACACGAATGCCCTTGGCGCCGAACTTCATGGCGGTCTGAATCGCCTTCTTCATGGCGCGGCGGAACGCGATGCGGCGCTCGAGCTGGGTGCAGATGTTCTCTGCCACGAGCTGCGCGTCGATCTCGGCCTTCCGGACCTCGACGATGTTGAGGAACACTTCGTTCTTGGTGAAACGCTGAAGTTCCTTCTTCACCGTCTCGATGCCAGCGCCTCGCTTGCCGATCACGATGCCGGGACGTGCGGTGTGCACGTTGACCTTCACCTTGTTGGCTGCACGCTCGATCTCGACCTTCGAGACGCCCGCGTGATTGAGGCTCTTCTTGACGTGCGCGCGGATCTTGATGTCCTCGTGCAGCCACTGGGCGTAGTTCCGCTCCTCGAACCACTTCGAGTCCCAGGTGCGGATGACCCCAAGGCGGAAACCAATCGGATGAACCTTCTGACCCAAGGTGTAGCTCCTTCGAAAAGTTGGTTACTTCTTGGCCTTCAAAGACGCGTCGGACAGCACGACGTGAATGTGGCTGGTCTTCTTGTTGATGCGCGTCGCGCGACCCATTGCGCGGGGCATGTACCGACGGCCGGTAGGACCCTGGTCGACCGAGATGGTCTTGACCCAGAGCTTGTCGATGTCGACCGAACCCTTCGAGAGGTCGGTGGCATTCGCCATGGCGCTCTCGATCAGCTTCTTCACCGGGGCAGCAGCAGCCCGGCGAGTGAACTGAAGCGTGCTGATGGCCTTCGCCACCGGCATGCCGCGAACGAGGGCGACGACCACCGAGATCTTCCGGGGGGCCATACGCAGGTGACGGAGATGAGCTGAGGATTCCATCGGTTAACCCTTCTTGCCCGGGGCCGGAGCGGCCTTCTTCTCGGCGCTGTGGCCAGAGAACGTGCGCGTCGGCGAGAACTCGCCGAGCTTGTGACCGACCATGTTCTCGGTGACGTACACGGGGATGAACTTGCGACCGTTGTGAACCGCGAACGTGTGTCCCACCATCTCGGGGATGATGGTCGAACGTCGCGACCAGGTCTTGATGACCGACTTCTTGTTGCCCTTGTTCATCGCATCGAGCTTCTTGCTGAGGCTGATGTCGACGAAGGGACCCTTCCAGGTTGAGCGAGCCATGTTTGAAGTAGCTCCTTTCGTTACTGGCTACGCACGCCTTGACGGCGCGGGGTGACGACGAACTTGTCAGTGCGCTTGTTCTTGCGCGTGGTCATGCCCTTGGTCTTCTTGCCCCAGGGCGAAACAGGGTGCGGGTTGCCTTGGCCGGACTTGCCTTCGCCACCACCGTGAGGGTGGTCGACGGGGTTCATCGCGAGACCACGGACGGTCGGACGGATGCCGAGCCAACGGCTCTTACCCGCCTTACCGATGGTGATGATTTCGTGGTCGATGTTGCCGAGCTGGCCAATCGTGGCGCGGCAGACGATCAGGATCTTGCGAACCATGCCGGAAGGGAAACGCACCTGCGCGTAGTCGCCTTCTTTGGCCATCAGCTGGCCCCAGCTACCGGCCGAGCGAATCAGCTGGCCACCGCGGCCGGGCTTGAGCTCGACGTTGTGGATCACGGTGCCGATCGGGATGTTCTGGAGCGGGAGCGTGTTGCCAGGACGAATGTCGACCTGAGCGCCCGAGAACAGGGTGTCGCCGACAGCCAGGCCAACGGGGGCGAGGATGTAGCGCTTCTCGCCGTCTGCGTAGTGCAGGAGAGCGATGTTGGCGGTGCGGTTCGGGTCGTACTCGACAGAGAAGACCTTGCCGGGAACGCCGTCCTTGTTCCGCTTGAAGTCGATGGTGCGGTAGCGACGCTTGTGACCACCACCCTGGTGACGACGGGTGATGTGGCCGTCACCGTTACGGCCACCCGAGCGCTTCATCGCGCTGGTGAGGCTCTTCTCGGGAACGTCGTGCGTGATCTCCGCGAAGTCGGAGACCGTCATCAGGCGACGTGCAGCTGACGTCGGCTTGAAAGATTTGACACCCATTAGACGGTACCTCCCTCAAACAACTCGATCTTGTCGCCCTCTTTCAGAGTGACGAACGCCTTCTTGAAGTTCGAGCGCTTGCCCATCGACTGGCCAACGCGCTTGACCTTGCCGCGCATGATCAGCGTGCGAACGTCGAGCACGGTGACCTTGAACTGCGAGGCAACGGCGCGCTGCACGTCGTGCTTGGTGGCCTTGCGGTCGACCAGGAACGAGTACTGACGCTGTGATTCCCGAGCCTTGTCCAGCTTCTCGGTGATCAACGGACCTTTGATGACAGTGTTGAGATCCATGGTCGTTATTCCTTCGCCTTGTTGCCGCGGGGCTTCAGGAGCGCCTCGGCAATGGCCTTGGCGGCCGCGACAGTGAGCACCAGGGTCGAACGGCGCAGCACGGACTCGACGTTGATACCCTCAGGGGCGATCACGTCAAACTTTTCCATGTTGCGGACGGCCAGGTAGAGCTTGGCGTTCTTCTTCTCGTCGACGACGAGCGCGTTCACCAGCTTGAGGCCCTTGGTGAGCGACTCGTACGCCTTCTTCGACTTCCCGTCGGACGGGAAGGCGTCGATGACGATGATCTTCTTCTCGCCAGCGCGGAGCGAAAGCGCCGAGGAGAGCGCCGCACGACGCACGCCACGGGGCGGGCGGTACGTGTAGTCACGCTGCTTGGGGCCCATCGCCTTGCCGCCGCCGACCCAGTGCGAAGCGCGGGTCGAACCCTGGCGCGCACGGCCGGTACCCTTCTGCTTCCAGGGCTTCTTACCGCCGCCGGAGACGAGGGAGCTGTTCTTCACCGCGACCGTACCGGCGCGGCGATTGATGTGCTGCATCTTCGCAGCTTCATAAAGAAGGTGAGCGTTGGGCTTGGTGCCGAACACGTCGTCCGAGAGTTCAATCTCGGAGACCTTCTTGTTGGACAAATCAACGACGTCGAACTTGGCCATGGTCGTTGTCCTCAGCTCTTGATTTCGACGTCGACACCAGCCGACAGGTCGAGCTTCATGAGCGCGTCGAGCGTCTGCTGAGTGGGCTCGAGAATGTCGAGAAGCCGCTTGTGCGTGCGGATCTCGAACTGCTCTCGGCTCTTCTTGTCGACGTGGGGTGAACGCAGCACCGTAAAACGGTTGATGCGCGTGGGAAGGGGAATGGGGCCGGAGACGCGCGCGCCAGTACGCTTGGCGGTTTCGACGATCTCGGTAGCGCTCTGATCCAGGAGCTTCGAGTCGTACGCCTTGAGACGAATCCGGATTTTCTGTGTTGTCGCCATGCTCAGTTGATCCTTTGTTTGCGACTACCAACACAACGCCGAACGGCTTGTTACGACCAAATGCCCCTGGTTTTCACAGAGCTGAGTTACGGCGAAGACGAAGACGGCGGCGCGTATACGGCCAAGCTCTTGATACGTCAAGCCCTGCCTACTTAATTTCAGGAACGCCGCCAAGCGCCTGAAACACATGATGAAATTAGTACCCTCTGAGGCGGAGCAAGAGCGGTTGCAGCACGTTGGCCGGAATGCCCGCGTAGTTTCCGAACTGCATCGAGTAGCTGCCGCGGCCGTTGGTGAGGCTGCGCAGCGAGTCGACGTAGCCAAACATTTCGGCCAGCGGCACCTCGGCCTCGATCACCTGATTGATCCCCCGCTGGGTCATGCCCTTGATGTTGCCGCGGCGGGCGTTCACGTCACCGATCACGCTGCCCATGTTCTCGGCGGGCACGATGATCTCCACCTTCATCATCGGCTCGAGCAGCACGGGCGCTGCGGCCTTGAAGGCTTCGTTCAAGGCCATGGCCGCTGCGATCTGGAAGGCGACCTCGTCGGAGTCCTGCTCGCTGAACGAGCCGCCCAGCACTTCGACCTTCACGTCGATGATCGGGTAGCTGGCCACGACGCCCCGGCCCAGGCCGCTGCTCACGCTGCCTTCGATGGCCGGCCAGAAGTCCTTGGGGATCTGCTCGACCGGAGCGAGGTTCTTGTACTGGTAGCCCCCGCCCTTCTCCAGGGGGGTGACGCGCAGCTTCAAGAGCGCGAACTGGTTGTTGCCGCCCAGCACGCGCTCGAGGCGGTGCTCGTACTCGGAGGCTCTGGTGATCGTCTCGCGATAGGCGACCTGGGGCTTACCCACCCGGGCTTCGACTTTGTGCTCCCGCTTGAGGCGGTCGACGATGATCTCCAGGTGGAGCTCGCCCATGCCGGCGATGATCGTCTGCCCGGTCTCCTCATCAGTGCGCACCCGGAAGCTGGGATCTTCCATCGACAGCTTGGCCAGGGCCTGCACCAGCTTGTCGGCGTCTTCGGTGCTGCGCGGCTCGAGGGCCAGCTGAATCACGGGCTCGGGGAACTCGATCTTCTCCAGCAGCACCTGGTGCGACTCGACACAGAGCGTGTCTCCGGTGGTGGCGAGCTTGAGGCCCACGATCGCGCAGATGTCGCCGGCGAGGCACTCTTCGATCTCGTCGCGCTTGTCGGCGCGCATC
>JBKJSE010000115.1:0-7137 GCA_046595925.1 Archangium sp.
TCGTCCGAAGGAACAGACCCACCGTTCGCATCGAGCGCAGTCGAGATGCCACCTCTGCGCCGCGCGGCAGGTGACCCCTCGACTTCGCTCGGGGTGACCGGTGGGGTTCTCAATTTCAATTTCGGCCAACCCTCTCGGGATGAACGGTGTGAGTTCGTGTTGTCGAAGCCTTCTTCAACACTCTCTTCGGAAGAGGGTCGGGGCGTCTCGAGCCTCTACAGATCTCGACGCGAAGCGAGTGCCCGCGCGAGCGTGGCCTGGTCTGCATATTCGAGATCGCCACCCATCGGAATGCCCTGCGCCAGGCGCGACACCTTCACGCCGATCGGCTTGAGCAATCGCGTCAGATACAGCGCCGTTGCCTCGCCCTCGACATCAGGGTTGGTCGCGACGATCACCTCTTCGATGGGCGTGTCCTGCATGCGAAGAATCAGCTCGCGAATGCGCAGCTGATCAGGCCCCACGCCTTCGAGCGGTGAGAGCACGCCATGCAGCACGTGATACCGGCCCTTGAATTCGCGGGTACGCTCGATCGCCAGCTCATCGGCGATGCCTTCCACCACGCACACGATCTTGTCCTCGCGGCGCGTGTCGTTGCAGAACCCGCAGAACGTGCCCTCGGGGCCGTCGTGCAGGCTGAAGCAGCGGTTGCACAGCTTCACCTTGTCGACCACCTCGGTGAGCGACGCAGCGAGGCCGCGGGCGTACTCAGGGGGCGAGCGCAGAATGTGAAAGGCGAGCCGTTGGGCCGTCTTCTCGCCGATGCCGGGCAGCTTCGCGAGCTGCGCCACGAGCCGGTTGATGGCGTCGGGCGTCATGGAGTGCAGCCGGTAGCAGCGGAACGCTGCGCGAGACAGATGGGAGCGAAGCGGACATCTGGCCGAGGCGGAGCGACCCGGATCATCGCGCGCTCAGGTGATGCCGGGGATCTTGATGCCGCCGGAGACCTTGCCGAGCTCGGCCTGCATGTGCGCCTTGCTGTCTGCGAGCGCGGCGTTGACGGTGGCGATCACCAGGTCTTCGAGCATCGCGATGTCGTTCGGGTCGACGGCGGCCGCGGCGATCTTGATGCTCTTGACCTCCTGCGCGCAGCTCACCTTCACGGTGATCAGATCGTTCGCCGACTTCTTCTCGACGGTCTCTTCAGCGAGCTCCAACTTTCGCTTCTCGATCTTCTCGGTGAGCTTGTTCGCCTGTCGGATGAAGTAATTGAGGTCGACGCCGGGCATGGGTACTCCAGGGGGAAACGAAGGACAGCGGTTCCTAGTCGACCGACGGGCCCGCGTCACCCTCGTCTGACCCCGAGGGTGTGGCGGTGCGCTTCAGGGCGACGACGGGCTCGAGGTAGGAGATGTGCTCGAGCGCACCTCCCAGGTGGCGCAGCACGTTGCGGAGGGCTGGGTGCGACTTCACCTTGTCTTCGATGCCGCGCTCGCGGGTGTTGCGATCGGTCAGCTCGACCTCGGCGATGCTCCTGGCCGCGCTCTGAAAGGCCTGCACGCTGGTGTCTTCGACCAGCTTGATCGGCCGGCCCAGCGACCTGGCCAGCTCGCCCTCGACCATCGGGCGGCTCATGCTGATGACCTGCGACTTGTGGAAGGCGGCGTCAGCGGGGAAGGCGACGCGCACACCCTCGGGCGTGAAGCCGAGGAACCGGGCGTACGAGAGCGACTTGCCGTGGCGGGGTGAGACCTCGCGCAGCGCATCGACCGCGCGTTTCCACTTCTCTTCGTCGGTGGCGAGGGTGCGATCGGCCGGGGCGACGGGGGGCGGCGGTTCAGGCTCGTCGGCCTCGTGCAGCTCGGGCGGCAGCGCGGCGGCCACTGCTGGCGCTTCAGGCAGGCACTCGCCGGAAGCACACCCTTCGGCGCTGCCTTCGGGGGCGAACAGCTTCACGTCGCCCTCGGGCTTCTCAGCCGAGGGCTCGGGGGCGAGCTTGCGGTTGATCAGCCGGACTTCCGGTTGCGCCACCGCGACGGGCTTGTGGGGCTCGTGGACTGCGGGTCGAGGCGGCGCGACCGCAGCGACTGCGCCGGGCCTCAGCGGCTCGCGGATCTCGGGCCGGGCGGGCGGGGGCGGAGCTGGCCTCGCGGGCTCAGGTGCGAAACGTCGAAGGAGCGGAGCGACCCCCAGGCGCTCCGGCTGCAGGGGCGGCGCCGGCGAGCTTCTCGACCCGCGCGATGAGCTCGGGGATCGACGCTGCGGGCGCGAGGTGCAGGCCCTTCAACAGCGCCATCTCGAGCGCGAGCTTGGGCTGCGGCGCGCGGGCGATCTCCCAGACCGCGGTGTGCACCACGTCGAAGAGCCGGGCCACCTGCGCGGCGTCGCTCTCACGGGCGAGCGCGACCACGGCCTCTCGTTCGGAATCAGCCAGCTCCTCGGGGGCTTGACCGGTGACCTTGGCGACGAACACGTGGCGCAGCTGCTGCGCGAGATCTTCGGCCAGGCGGCGCAGGTCGACACCGCGCGTCCACAGCTCTTCCACGTTCGCCAGCAACGACTTCGCGTCGCGCTTCACCAGCGCCACCGCGAAGGCGTGGATGACGGTGCGATCGATGGCGCCCAGCGCCTCGGCCACGTCGGCATCGGAGGGCGTCAGACCACACGCGCTGATCACCTGGTCGAGCAGCGAGAGCGCGTCGCGCATGCCGCCTTCGGACTGGCGCACGATGAGCGAGAGCGCAGACCCCGAGATGGAGATCTTCTCGAGCTCAGCGATCTCCTGGAGCCGCTTGAGCATCGCCACGGTGGAGATGCGGCGAAAGTTGTGGCGCTGGCAGCGCGAGAGAATGGTGTCGGGAAGCTTGTGCGCTTCGGTGGTCGCGAAGATGAACTTCACGTGCCCGGGCGGCTCTTCGAGCGTCTTGAGCAGGGCGTTGAAGGCGGCCTGCGAGAGCATGTGAACTTCGTCGATGATGTAGATCTTGAAGCGGCTGCCCTGCGGCAGGTACTTCGCGTTCTCACGAATCTCGCGAACGTTCTCCACGCCGTTGTTCGAGGCGCCGTCGATCTCTGCCACGTCGGTCGAGCTGCCGTCGCGGATCTCAGTGCAGGCCTTGCACACGCCGCAGGGCTGGGCGGTGGGGCCCTTCTCGCAGTTGAGCGCGCGGGCGAGCAGGCGGGCGGCGGTGGTCTTGCCGACACCGCGGGGCCCGGCGAAGAGGTAGGCGTGCGCGACGCGATCGAGCTTGATGGCGTTCTCGATGGTGCGAACGACGTGCTCCTGGCCCGTCATCGCCTCGAAGGCCTGGGGGCGGTACTTGCGGGCGAGAACCGTGTAGCTCATGACTTTCGCTTGTAGCGCGAAGTGCCCCTCTGCGGCACCGGTTCATCAGCTGATCACAGCGTGGCGTAGATGAAGGCGAAGCACATCTCGTCGCTGGTGCCTTCGCCCCACCTGACGATCGAGCTGGTGGGGTTGTCCCAGGTGCAGCTCATGCGAAGCGAGTTGGTGGTCGAGAGGTTGAACGCCGTCTTGCGGAAGTACTGGGTCTGCCAGTGGAAGTCCCAGCGCTGAATGTCGACCAGGCACTCGTTGTTGGCGGCCGCGGTCAGGCTGATCTTCTTCCCCTTGGTGTGCATGTGGGGAAGGAAACCCCAGACCTTGATGGGGAAGCCGAGGCTGTTGGGGAAGCTCTCGGCGTGCGCGTAGTTCACGCCGCTGGCGGGAATGGCGAAGTTGTCAGCCACCAGCGGGAGCAAGTACGCGTTGGTCTCCGTGCCCGCTCCGTACATCAGCTTCACGGAGGTCTGATCGGCCTCGACTGCGTTGTCGGTGTTGTAGTGAACCTGCATCGCGATCACCTGGTTGGGCGAGATGCGAATGCCGGTGTTGGCGGGGAAGATGACCGCCGAACCGCCCGGGGCCCACGCGCCGAGCGTGCCGTCGGTGCTCACGTTGGCGCCGCCGAAACACTCCCAGCCTGGCGTCGCGTCTTCCGCGTCTTTGTTCACCGCGGCCGTGCGGGGCACGATGTACATGATCACGTGGTGCACGACCTTGCGTGAGCCGGGGCTGATGTCGTAGCCGGTCACCACCTGCTGCGCGGCGAGCGCCGGGTCGATGATGAAGCAGCGGTAGTCGTCGCGAAGGGTGGGCGTGTACGCGGTGAGCATCTGCTTGGTGAGGTCGACCTTCGGCAGCGCTTCGGCAGCGCCCGCGGGTGCAGGTGCATCGGCCGGGTTGCCTTCGAGCGCGCCGCCCTGGAACCACGCGTTGAGGGTGGTGATCTGCGCATCGGAGAGTGAACGATCGCCGACGAACGGACCGCCGCAGTCCTTGCTGGCGAGCCACGGCGGCATGCGCTTGTTGGTGACGGCATCGGCCATCAGGGGCGCCTTCAGCTTGGCCGACTCGTACGAGTCGAGCGCGAAGGGCGCGATGCCGCCGGCCACGTGGCAGTTGTTGCAAGAGACCTGCGTGATGGGGAGCACGTCTTTGTAATAGGTCGGTGCGGGCCCGCTGGTACCTCCGCCGCCTGCGCCACCCGTACCGCCGCCGGTCCCCGCGATGGGACCCGTGCCGCATGCCGCCAGAAACACCGCTGCTGCGCTCATCATCGCCACTCGAATCGACATGGCGCGCACTTGACCAGACAGCAGGCTCCACAAGCAACCGGGTGGTACAAGCGCGCGCTAGATGGAATTCCTTCTCATGACCCTCCTCACTGCTGCGCCCGTCACCGATGTCGCGTTCCTTCACGAGTACGCGGAGACCCGCCGCTATCTCTCGGGCCGGCCCGTCTCGGTGAAGGTGACGCCCGATGGAAAGTCGGCGCTCTTCCTGCGCAGTGAAGCGAAGGGCTCAGCGCAGATGTTGTTCGAGCTGGACCTCGCCACGAAGACGACGAAGGTGCTGCTCACGCCCGAGGCGGTGTTGGCCGGCGCGAGTGAGCAGCTCACCGCTGCAGAGAAGGCGCGGCTCGAGCGACAGCGCGTCTCGGCGCGTGGCTTCACCAGCTACCAGCTCTCCGTCGACGGGGCGCGCATGCTGGTCGGCCTCTCCGGCAAGCTCTACGTGGTCGAGCGCGCTGACGGAAAGGTCACCCAGCTCAAGACGGGCGAAGGCGCGTGCCTCGACGCGAAGTTCAGCCCTGATGGGAAGTCGGTCGCCTACGTGCGCGACTTCGACGTGCAGGTGATCGAGCTGTCGAAGAACACCGAGCGTCGGGTGACGAAGGGCGGCACCGAAGGCAAGCCGCACGGCCTGGCCGAGTTCGTCGCGCAGGAGGAGATGGATCGGTTCTCAGGCTTCTGGTTCAGCCCCGACAGTAAGTCGATCGTCTTCCAGGAGACCGATCATTCGGGCGTCGAGGTGTTCGGCGTGCCTGACCCAACGAAGCCTGAGCTCGCGCCCGAACGTTTCTACTATCCGCGCCCCGGCCGGAAGAACGTCGCGGTGAAGGTCGGCGTGGTGCCCGTCGCAGGGGGAACGCCGAAGTGGATCACCTGGGACGCCGCCGCGTTTCCGTATCTGGCCTCGGTGGTGTGGAAAGACGGCCCGCTGACGTTGGTGGTGCAGACGCGCGAGCAGACGAAGGAGCAGGTGCTCTCCGTCGATCCGAAGACCGGTAAGTCGACCGTGCTGCTGACCGAAGAAGACGCGGCGTGGCTCAACCTGAATCAGGACTTCCCCTTGTGGTGGAAGGACATGGGGTTCTTCTGGCTGACCGAGCGCAACGGCGCCACCGAGGTCGAGCTGCACAAGCCTGATGGCTCGCTGTCGGCCAGCTGGGTGAAGCCCGGCGCGGGTTTCGGAGCGCTGGTGGGTTTTGCTCCCGCCACCCGGACGTTGTTCTTTACCGGCGGTGGGAATCCCACGGCGGCCGCTTTGTACAAGGTGGTCGATGGCGGTGCGCCTGAGTTGGTGAAGACGCCCGGCGATGCGCTCTCGATGGTCACCGCCAAGCTGACGGGTGGGGACGCGTTCATCGCGCTGGCGCACACCTCGAGCAAGGCGATGCCGAAGAACGTGGTGCTCCGCGTCGAGGGTGGAGAGCCGGTGGAGGTGCCTTCGGTCGCCATCGAGCCTTCGCTCAAGCTCTCGATGGAGATCCTCCAGCTCGAGAACGACGGCCCGTGGGCCGCGGTGATCAAGCCTTCGAACTTCGTCAAAGGGCAGAAGTACCCGGTGGTGCTCAACGTCTACGGCGGCCCGCATCACCTCGAGGTGTTGCAGGTGACGCGCGAGAACCTGGTGCTGCAGTGGCTCGCCAACCAGGGCTTCATCGTGGTCAAGGCCGATGGCCGGGGCACGCCTCGCCGCACGCGGGCCTGGGAGCGGGCCATTCGCAACGACTTCGCGACTGCCACCGTGGCTGATCAGGTCACCGCGCTGCAGCAGCTGGGCAAGCGCGTGCCTGAGCTCGATCTCTCGCGCGTGGGCGCCTACGGCTGGAGCTTCGGTGGCTACATGTCTGCGCTGCTGGCGATGTCGAAGGGTGACGTGGTGAAGAGCGCGGTCGCGGGTGCGCCGGTGGTCGATTGGCGCGACTACGACACGTATTACACCGAGCGATACTTAGGCCTGCCCGACGCGCAGCCGAAGGCGTACGAGGTCAGCTCGCTGCTCACCTACGTGAAGGACGCGAAGCGGCCGCTGCTGCTGATTCACGGCACGGCGGACGACAACGTGTACTTCCTGCACTCGCTCAAGTTGTCCGACGCGATGTTCAAGGCGGGCAAGTCGCACAGCGTGCTGCCGTTGACGAACTTCACGCACATGGTGCCCGACCCGCTGGTAACCGAGCGGCTGTGGGAGCGCATCGCGACCTGGTTCAAGGAGACGTTGTAGCCATGCCGTAGAGGGTCGGCCGAATGGGGTTCAGCGCCCACCGGTGTCTCCGCTCCTGAGGAACCGCATCTCCGCTCGGGAGGGCCGGCGAGTTCCTTCGGGTGAAATCGCCGGCTAAGCCGGACCGCTGTGCGCTCGTTATTTCGCTCTCGCGGCGCTCACTTCGGGCGCTTGAAGCACATGTACGTCGCACCGCCGCCGACCGAGTTCCCGCTCTGAACGACGGGCGGGCGGAAGGTGAGCGAGACCAGCTCCCAGCCTTCGTCACCGGCCTTCAGCAGGCGATCGTTGGTGGGCACTCCGTCGATGTCCTGACACCAGTGCTCCCAGCGTTGAATGGCGTG
>JBKJSE010000254.1:0-11627 GCA_046595925.1 Archangium sp.
TGCCGCGCGAGGCAGAAGTACTCCCTCGACTCCGCTCGGGAGGACCGGTGTGTTCCTTCGGTCGAAATCGCCAGCGAAGCTGGTTCCTTGCTCGGGGGGAACGGTGCTGTTCCTTTAGGAGAGCAGTCGAGGGATTTCCTCTGCTGCGCTCGGGGTGACCGGAGGGCCTCACTTCGGGACGGGTGAAGGTGAACCGAGTCACGTGACAGTCCGGGACAGCCGGTGCTCCCTTGGAGTGATTCACGCCGCTTGGAAGTGCGGGATCTTTGGCGCTCACCGTGCAGAATGCGCAGCCATGCGATTCCTTTCCTGGTCCTTGTGCGCAGTGATGCTGCTGGCAGCTCCCGTTCAAGCGCGAGATTGGTTCGTTCGCGAAGGCGCGAGCGGCGGCGACGGAACGATGGGCAAGCCCTTCGGTGACCCCTGGCAGGCGCTCGACAAGTGCGAAGCCAACGACGCCATTCACGTCACCGCCGGCAAGTACTTCGGCCGCAGCAACGTGGGCACCTGGGAAATTCCGTTCGACGGCGTGCAGCTGATCGGCGGCTACGACAAGGACTTCAAGGAGCGCGACCCCTGGAAGAACCTCACCCAGCTGCTCTGGGACAAGACCTCGAAGAACTGGCCCAAGGACGAGCGCCTCACCTCGCGCGCGAAGAACACGGTGGTCGACGGCGTGGTGATCGACATGCGCGATCAGAACAAATACTCCGACAAGGAACAGACGGGCCGCGCAGAAGATCCCGGCCGCACCGCCGCGATGCGCTTCAGCCAGCCGGTCACCGTGCGCAACTCGGTCATCGTCAACCCCGGTGAGAACGGCATCACCTGCGTGCAGGGCTCGACCATCGAGAACAACCTCATCTTGAACGCGCTCATCTGGGGCGTGGTGGTCAACAACAGCAGCAGCGAGCCGAAGTCGGTCGCGACCATTCGCAACAACACCATCGCCTTCGCGCAAGACGATCGCGCCGCGGGCAAGGGCGGCTACGCAGGCTCAGCCGTCGCCGTGAAGGGCGCGGCGGTCATCACCAACAACATCCTGGTCAACAGCGACAACCACGGCGTCTTCATGGAGGTCCTCGCCGAGAAGATCACCATGACGAACAACGTGTTCTTCATGAACCTGTTCTCGAACCTGCAGGCCAGCTCGAACGGCCAGAAGGTGGCGATCGACGACACCGCGATGGACGAGCTCGACGAGGTCGGCCTCAAGGCGTTCGACGGCAACCAGGTGCTCAACCCGCAGCTCGACTTCGACCCGAAGTGGATGGACGCGTTCAGCAAGCGCACCGCGGCGCAGCCCGGCAAGCTGGTGATGAACGACTGGAACAAGACGCGCCAGCTGCTCGGCCTGCCGATGATCGAGAAGGGTGGCGCCGCGGCCAGTGGCGTCGCGCCTGCGTACGATTTGGACAAGGCGCTCAAGCTCATGCAGCCCAAAGCGAACGTGAAGGCGGGCGCGCGCAAGCAGAAGCTCGAGGCGAAGTTCTCGGGCTCAACCGATTCAGGCCCGGCGAAGAGCTACGCGAGCAGTGACGTCTCTTCGTGGGCGAAGAAGCCAGATCAGGTCGACGGCAAGGCGCTCGAGATCATCGTGGCCATCGGCAACGGCACGAACATCGGAGGCATCCCCGCGCAGTTCAAGAAAGACGAGCACGGCGGCAACACGCTGTACGCGCGCGGTGGCGAGCACGAGAACATCGTGGGCTTCTTCAAGAAGGGCTCATCGGTGCAGCGCTTCCTCGACGAGAACTCCGGCTTCTACACGGGCAGCGGCAACCCCTCGAAGCTCTTCGTGGCGCGCGGCACGGCGTACGCGATGAACTGGGTGCCCAAGGGCGCCTTCTTCATCGACACCATCGAGCCGTACGAAGCGGGCGGTGGCACGGCGACGCGGCAGACGGGCCGTGACTGGTTCGTGCGCGCGGGCGCCGGTGGCGGCGACGGCAGCAAGGCCAAGCCCTTCAAGGACCCCTGGCAGGCGCTCGAGAAGGTCGAGGCGGGTGACTCCGTGCACGTCGCCGAGGGCGAGTACTACGGCAAGCTGAAGGTCGGCCGCTGGACCATCGACACCACGAACATTTCGCTCATCGGCGGCTACGACTCGAACTTCACCGAGCGCAACCCGTGGAAGCACCCGACGCGGCTGCTGACGCCCGCCGAGTACAAGGGCACGCGCGGTGGCTACACGATCGAAGGCGCTGACGATCACACCGGCGCGATCGTCGACGGCTTCATCTTCGACAAGAAGTTGAACAACCAGTACGAGCCTGACGGCGACCTCATGTACTCAGAGTCGGACAAGACCGAGCACATCTGGCTCGCCAAGCCCGGCTGCATCATTCGCAACAACGTGTTCCTGAACGGCGCGGAAGGCGCGCTGCGCGTGGCCGGTGGTCAGACCGTCGAGAACAACATCTTCATCAACCACGTGTACCGCACGGTGCGCGCGACGGGCGGCTTCGGTGGCACGTTCGTGTTCCGCAACAACACGGTGCTCTTCTCGTGGGACCCGATTCGGTTCGGCCAGGGTCATGGCTCGAACGGTCACCTGCTCACGCTCGAAGGCATGGTCGTGGCGGTGGTCGACGGGAACATCTTCGAGTTCGCCGACAACGACGCGATCCGCCTGGCCGTCGAAGCCAAAGACGTCGAGCTGACCAACAACACCTTCTCGAAGAACCTGTGGTCGAACATTCAGCGGCCCAGCGACTGGGTGTCCGTCGACGACAAGGAGTGGTCGAAGCTGGCCGACCTCAAGTTCAAGAAGGTCTCCGGCAACGAGCTGGCCGTCTCGGGCGTGCCGCTCGAGCGCGGGTGGTTCGACGTCTACCTGAACCGCGTGGCGCCGGTGCCGGGCAAGGTGCAGATGGATGACTGGAACGAGCTGCGCGAGCTCATCGGTCAGCCGGTGATCGCCACGGGCAGCAAGGCGGGCTCGGGCTTCGCGCCGGCCTACGACTGGTCGAAGGCGGTGCTGCTCTTCCCCAGGAACCCGAAGATGAAGGCGGGCGCGAAGGCGAGCACCTTCCCTGCGACGTTCAATGGCAAGGCGCCCGATGCGCAGGCGGCGTTCGACTACGACGAGAGCAGCTGGGACGTCGCGAAGAACAAGGACGCCTGGGAAAAGCTGGTCAACAAGCGCGTCGCGCTCAAGCTCGTGATTCAGCGCACCGACAACCAGTACATGCTCGATGACGTGAAGAAGGACGACTACCTCTGCTTCATGGCCACCGGTCCTGAGGGTTCGGACAGTGGCGGCTTGCCGCTGCGCCTGTACGTGAAGAAGGGCACCAAGCAGGAACGCGTGGTGCAGCAGGCGAAGTCGTACAGCTCGGGGCCGGTCGAGCAGACCTACTCAATCAAGGGAGTGGTGCGCAGCAACCGCCAGATGGTCGCGGAGGTCATCGAGCGCGCTGACTGAGATTGTGTTGGCGAGGGGTGGAGCGCGCTCATAGAACCTGTGAGGTGACCACCCAGCCGCTTCAACCGAAGGCAAAGGTCCTGGCCGTCGACGACAACCGGGCCAACCTGGTCGCGATCGACGCCGTGCTTTCCCGCCAGTGTGACGTCGCGTACGCAAACAACGGCCCGGAGGCGATCGCCTACCTGAAGGAACACCCGGACGTGGACGTCATCCTGATGGACGTTCAGATGCCGCTGATGGATGGCTATGAGGCGACGGCCATCATCAAGACGTTGCCGGGTTGCCAGGACATTCCCGTCGTCTTCGTCACCGCCGTCTACGTCGAGGATCCGCACGTGAAGCGCGGGTACTCAGCGGGGGGCGTCGATTACTTCTCCAAGCCTTTCGACCCCGACATTCTTCGGCTGAAGGTCGGCGTCTATGCGTCGTTTCGGCAGCGACACACCGTCCTCAAGGAACGTGAACGACAGATTCGCGAGTCGGAAGAAGTGCTCAAGGCGGCGCGCAAGATGTCGGCGGTCCTCGAGAGCTTGTCCGTCGGGGTGATCATCGCGGACCACGAAGGCCGCATCTGCCAGACCAACGAAGAGGTCTCGCGCATTCTCGAGTCGTCGACCGACATCGAGGCCGACGCGTACGGAAAGATTCTCGGCTGGTGGGACGGCGAGGGTCGAATGCTCAAGGACGCGGGCGGCTCGGTCGCCAAGGCACTTCAGGGGCACTCGGTTCGCAATGAGCAGCTCCCCGTTCATTGTCCCGACGGCACCGTGAAGTCGCTCAACGTCTCGACCTCGCCGTTGCGAGGGCTGGAGCTCGGCGTGGTCGGGGTGGTGATCGTGGTTCAGGACGTGACCGAACACCGGAAGATCGGCGAGGACTTCGAGAACAAGATCACCCGGTTGATCTCGCTGGGGCTCGAGCTTGAGCAGAGCCAGCGCCCCGTTCCGTAACGCCTTACTGCCGGGCGGCGAAGTCCCAGGTGATGGCGGTGGTCAGGCCCGCCATCGTCACGCCCACGCTGGTCTGACCGCCGACCGCGAGGTCGTACTGACCGCGCGAGCCCGGCCGGTTCGAGATGGAAGCGATGGTGGTGTCGCCCAGCCACCAGCTGCACAGCTCGGTCGCGTCGAGCTCGGCGCCATCGCTCCAGGTGGCCACAGCGTGAAAGCGGCTCGGCCCCTCGAGGGAAGAGTCGGTCGAGGTCCACATGCGGCGCGGGTACTCACGCACTGCGAGCGAGACCACGTGCGCGTCGGTCACTTCGAGCGTGACCTGATCACGGACGGCGCCGATCTCGAGCTCGATCGCAGCGGTGCCGAGCAGTGAACCCGTCAACGTGATGAGGCCGTTCGACTGTGCGCTCGTCACGGCACCGCCGTGGAACAGCGAGACCATCGGAGAAACGTCGAGGACCGCGCCGTCGGAGAACGTACCGCTGACCAGCAACGTCGCGTCCTGACCCAGCACCAGCCGCCCGCCGTGCATCGTCGCGTCGATCGAGGTGAGCACCGGGGCCGTGACCACCACGTCGTACGTCGCTTCGTGCCCGCCGTAGGACGCGATGATCGTCGCGGCGCCCATCGCGTGCGTGCTGACGGTGCCATCGGCATCGACCTCGGCGAAGGAGGGGTGCGTCGAAGACCAGCGCGCCGCGGCGCTGACCACTTCGGTGCTGCCGTCTTCGAACTCGGCCAGCAGCTCGAGCGAACCCGAACGGCCCGCGGGGAGGTGCAGCGCGGGCAGGGTGAAGTGCACGCCGACGACCGGCCGCGGGTCGACCACCAGCTCGATGGTCGCCTCTTCGTCATTCCAGCGCGCGCTGATGCGCGACCGACCCTCCGCACGCGCGAAGAGACCACCCGTCGCGGAGACCTCGACGACGTTGGGCCTGGAAGAAGTCCACACCGCCGCGCTCGACACATCACGGCGCGAGCCATCGGAGAAGGTGGCCTCGACCTGCAGCGGCCACGTCGCGCCCGGGCTGAGCCCGACCCACGGCCCATTCAGGGTGAGCGCGACGAAACGCGGCCTGATGACCTCGAAGGTCACGCCAACCGATTGCGAGAAGTAGCGAACGCGCACGTCGCCGAAGCCCAGGCCGGTGCCCTTCACCACGCCCGCGCTCTGCAGGGTCAGCGCGCCATCGACCGTCCAGCTGGCCTGCTCGGTGACGTCGACGATGCTGCCGTCAGAAAAGCGCGCCTGTGCGCTGAAGCGCCGCGTGTCACCGCGCGCCAGTTCGGCCGAGTCAGCGCTCGAGAGGCTCAGCGACTCCAGCGTCGCGCCGGTGACCTGGATGTTCACCGGAATGTGGCGGCCTTCGAACACGCCTTCGAAACGCGCGACCCCCACGCCATTGAGCTGCGCGATGCCGGTGCCGCCGATCACCCCGACGTTCGAGTCGAGCGTGGTCCAATCGGTCTTGCTGCTGACGTTGAGCTTGCTGCCGTCGCTGTAGACCGCGACCGCGCGCAGCTGCAGCGCGGTGTGGGTGGGGAACTCCATACCGGGCACTTCGACGGTGAACTGCGAGAGGGTCACTTCCAGCGCGTGCGTCGCGGGTTGATTGCACGCGGCGAACACGATCGCGGCAAAGAGCAGGTGAGTTCTCATGCGAGTCCGCTGAGCAACGCGCGTGCCCGGCAGACCTGGCCGAGTTTCAACGCACTTCCCAACCGGCCGGTGGGTCAGCGTTCCACGATGGGGTGGGGCGACACCGCTGCCACCTAAGACCGCACGTCCAGGCGAGTTCAGCTACAAGGCGCTCAACTCGTTTCCCTCTGGGGGATGCCGTGTTCTTCCGCAAACTGCTGCCGTTGTGTCTCGTCGTTGCCGTGGGTTGTACCTGCGGGGACAAGGGCAAGACGCCCACTGATCCGATGAACCCACAGGGTCAGGATGGAACCCGTCAGCTCAACCCGCTGCCACAGGCGCCCACGCTCGACGTGCCGCGCGAGTCGATGCCCGGGGCGGGTGAAGCGCTGACCGTGGTGGCCGCGCGCCCCCAGGGTGAACAGCAGGGCGAAGTTCGGCCCACCGTCACCTTCTCGCGCCCTGTTCAGGGTCTGCAGGAAGTCGAAGACACGCGCGCGAAGGACGCCGCCAAGCCGTTCGCGAAGATCGACCCCGCGATCGAAGGCGAGTGGCGCTGGCTGGGCAGCGCGTCAGCCGAGTTCGTACCCAAGGGGCTGGTGCCGTTCTCCACCACCTTCACCGTGACGGTCTTGAAGGGCCTCAGCGCGCTCGACGGCGCCAGGCTCGCTGAGGACTACACCTTCACCTTCACCACGCCGCGGCTCGAGCTGCAGGACGTCTTGCCTGCGCGGGGTGATCGCTGGCTGCGCCCCGACAGCACGGTGACGCTGCTCTTCAATCAGCCGGTCGCGACCGCCGATCTCGAGAAGGCGCTCAAGTTGACGGCAGGCTCCACGGTGATCGCGCTCAAGGTGGAGAAAGAGATCTCCATTCAGGACGAACGCCGCGCGCAGATCGAAGAAGCGAAGAAGAACGGCCGCAGCTACGAGGCGATGGACGATCAGGAGCGCGGCTACCGCAACCGGCAGACCCGCTACATCTTGAAGCCGCAGTCCACGCTGCCGCTCGACCAGGCGCTCACGCTGCAGTTCGATCCGTCGCTTCACGGCAAAGAGGGCGCGTTGCCCATGACCGTGCCGGTCGACGTGAGCTGGCGCACGTACGGCGCGCTCAAGCTGGAGAGCGCCCGTTTCTGCGAAGGCGATTGGCGTTGCCCGTATGGCCCGCTGGTCATCAACACCACGAACGAGGTCGAGCTCGAGACGCTCAAGACCCGTATCAAGGTGACGCCCGCGGTGGAGCTGTTGTGGGACTCTGCGTCGACGAGCACGCCGCACTCCGAGTGGGAGATCAGCAACCGTCGCCCGACCGTGACCATCCCCGGCAAGTTCAAGGCGGGTACGCAGTACAAGATCGAGATCGCTGGCGGCGTCGCGGACGTCTTCAAGCAGTCGGCCGCGCAGGGCATCAACGCCACGCTGCAGACCAACGATCTCTCTGCCTCGCTCATCACCGGCGGTTCTCTCGGCGTGGTCGAGAAGAGCGCCACGCCCATCGTGCCCGTCGAGGTCAGCAACCTGAAGACGCTCAACGTGAGCATGTGGAAGCTCAGCATTCCAGAGCTCGCCAAGGTGCTCGGCAGCGACGACGACGACGTGAAGGGGCTGGGGCGCGCGGCTGACTTCTCCGAAGACGAGAAGCTGACGTACGGCCGCAACCTCGCGCGCGTGCACCCGCTCAAGCTCGAGAAGATCTTCGGCGCTGGTGTGCAGACGGGCCTGGCGCTCATCAACGTGAACTCGCCGGACCTCGAATACAAACCGCAGCGTGGCTACCAGCAGGTGGTGCAGGTCACCGACCTCGCCGCGCACATCAAGATTGGGCCCAAGTCGTCGCTCGTCTGGGTGACCCGGCTCTCCGATGGCAAGCCGGTGGCTGATGCCGACGTGACCATCTTCGATTCCGCGGGCACGCAGGTGTGGGCCGGCAAGTCGAACGGTGATGGTTTCGCCGACGCGCCCGGCGCCGTGGCGATGAAGCTCAAGAACCCGCGTTACCAGTGGGAAGTGCCGTTCTCACTCGTGGTCGCGCAGAAGGACGGCGACATCTCTGCGACGGCCAGCACCTGGGACAGCGGCGTCGAGCCGTACGAGTTCAGCTTGAGCCAGGGTTGGGAAGGCGAACGGCCGGACTCCGCGAGCTTCACCTTCACCGATCGCGGCATCTACAAGCCGGGCGACGAAGTCTTCGTCAAGGGCGTGGTGCGCTACCGCGTGCTCGGTGAGCTGCGCGCGCCTTCGGAAGGCAGCTCGCTCACGGTGAGCATCAACGACTCGAAGGGCGAGAAGGTGAAGACCGAGACGGTGAAGGTGACGAAGTACGGCACCTTCTCGATGAAGGCGACCATCGCCAAGGAAGCGCCCACGGGTTCGTACTCGGTGAGCGCGAACGGGAAGATCAGCGGCGGCCAGGTCGACACCAGCGGCAGCTTCCGCGTCGAGGAATACCGGGCCCCGCAGTTCCGCGTCGACGTCGAGAGCAAGAAGCCGTCGCTGATCGCAGGGGAGCCCCTCGAGGCCACCGTCTTCGCGCGCTTCCTCTTTGGCGGCGCGATGAATGACGTGCAGGTGAAGTGGTCGTCTTCGCGCACCAGCACGACCTTCTCGAGTGAGGCGGGCACCGGCTTCACCTTCAGCCAGGAGACCTGGTGGTGGGACGACAACCAGCCGCACGACGCCTCGGGCTTCTTCGCCTCGGGCGAAGGCAAGGCCGACACCACGGGTGCGCTCGCGGTGAAGGCGGGCAACACCGAGGCCCCCGGCGAGAAGCCGTACACGTACACCTTCGAAGCCGAAGTCACCGACGTGAACCGGCAGTCGGTCGCCGGCCGCGCCGAGGTGATGGTGCACCCCGCGAGCTATTACGTCGGCCTGCGCTCGCCCGCGTATTTCCTCCAGGTGGGCACGGAGTACGGGCTCGAGTCGCTCGTGCTCGACACCACCGGCAAGCGCACCAAGGGCAAGAAGGCCACGGTGACGGTGACCAGCCGCACGTGGAAGTCGGTCAAACAGAAGGACGCGTCGGGCGGCTTCACCACCATCTCCGAGCCGGTGGAGACCGAGGTGAAGAAGTGCGAGCTCGAGAGCACCGAGGCGATCGTGCCGTGCCCGTTCAAGCCCGAGGCCTCGGGCTTCTTCATCGTGCGTGGCGTGGTGAAAGACGAGCAGGGCCGCCAGCACTCCGCATCGATGGGTTTGTACGCGACGGGCAATGACTGGGTGGCGTGGCAGCGCAACGACACCGATCGGGTCGAGCTGGTCGCTGACAAGACGTCCTACGACGTGGGCGATGTCGCCAAGGTGTTGATCAAGTCGCCGTATCCCGAGGCGAAGGCGATGTTCACCGTCGAGCGCGAAGGCGTGCTCACCCGCAAGCTGGTGGACCTCAAGGGCTCGGTCGTCACCGTCGAGGTGCCGATCACCGAAGAGATGGTGCCGAACGTCTTCGCGGGCGTGTTGATCATGCGCTCCCGCGTGAAGGACGGCGGGCTGGAGACCGGTGACGACCCCGGTCGGCCCAACGCGCGCGTCGGCCTGCTCAAGCTCAACGTCGAGAAGAAGACCAAGCGGCTGGCGGTGAAGATCACCGCCGACAAGAAGGACTACCAGCCCCGCGAGACGGTGAACGTGGCCCTCGAGGTGAAGGACTCCGCGGGGAAACCTGCGTCGGGTGAGGTGACGCTCTTCGTGGTCGACGAGGCCGTGCTGCGGCTGACGAACTACACCGTGCCCGATCCGATCTCGTCGATCTTCCCCGAGCGCCCGTTGTCGATGCGCCTGGGCGAGCCGCTGCTGCACCTGGTGCGCAAGCGCGCCTACGGCGAGAAGGGCGAAGAGATCGGCGGCGGTGGTGGTGATGGCTCTGGCGGCGGTTTCCGCAACCAGTTCAAGACCACCGTGCTCTTCAACCCCACGCTCGAGTTGCAGGACGGCGTGGCGAGGACCTCGTTCGCGCTCCCGGACAACCTGACGTCGTTCCGCATCATGGCGGTGGTGATCACCCAGACCGATCGTTTCGGCAGCGGTGAGACGAGCGTTCAGGTGAACAAGCCCGTGATGGCGCTGCCGGCGATGCCGCGCTTCGCCCGGGTGGGTGACACGTTCGAGGCGGGCGTGGTGGTGCACTCTCACGGTCAATCGGCTGGCGAAGTGACGGTGACCGCGAGCGTCGAAGGCGGCGCGCAGCTGACCGGGCCCGCAGACCAGAAGGTCGTGATCAACGAAGGCTCACCCCGCGAGGTGCGCTTTGCGTTCAAGGCGGTGAAGCCGGGGCTCACGACCTTCCGCTTCAAGGCGACCGGCGGCGGTGCGAGCGATGGCGTCGAGGAGAAGCTGCCGATCGAGCTGGCTATCGAGATGGACGCGGTCGCGACGTACGGCGACACCACCGATCAACGCGTCGAAGGCATCACGCCTCCGAAGGACGTGTACGAAGACCAGGGCGGCCTGACGGTGTCGATGGCCTCGACCTCGCTGGGCGGGTTCGATCGCGGCTTCCAGCAGTTGATCGAGTACCCCTACGGCTGCCTCGAGCAGCAATCGTCGCGGTTGGTGCCCTTCATCGCGCTGCGCGAAATCGCAGGTCAATTCGGCGTGCCGTGGCCCGGGCCCGACAAGAAGAAGGCAGCGGCGAACGATGAGCTGAACGCGCTCATCAACACGTACCTCTTCAGCACTCTGGACGTTTCAGACAAGAAAGATCCCGACGAGGTCATCAACGCGACGGTGAAGAGCATTCTTTCGCTGCAGGATGCGGACGGCAGCTTCCGGTACTGGCCTTCGTCGATCTGCTCCGATGCGTGGTCGAGCACGTACGCCACGATGGCGCTCTACCGGGCGAAAGAGGTCGGCTTCTCGGTGCCGGCCGATCGCATCGCGCGCGCTGAGAAGTACCTGGGCAACGTGGTGGGCGGAAACTGCGGCGGGTGCTGGGAGTCGATGTACTGCGGCGACGAGACGCGGGTGTTCGCCAGCTACGTGCTCGCGCGCATGAAGAAGCCCAAGCCCTCGAGCTACGCGGAGTTCTACGCGCGCAGGGACAAGCTCTCGATCTTCTCTCGCGCACTGCTGGCCAACGCGATGTTCGTCGGCGGTGGCGATCGCAAGCAGGCCAACGCGCTGATGCAGGAGATCCTCAACAACGCCAAGGAGTCGCCCAAGGGCCTGTCGATCGCCGAGGTGCAGAACGAGACCTACGCGACGCTGTTCAACTCAGACACGCGCACGACGGGCGTGGTGTTGCAGGCGCTCACCGACATCACGCCCGAGCATCCGTTCGTCGGAAAGATGGCGAAGTACCTCACGGGCGTGCGGCAAGGTGACGGCCAGTGGCGCACCACGCAGGAGGCCGCCTGGTCGCTCATCGGTCTGACCCAGGTGCTGCGCACCAAGGAGAAGGACACCCCCGACTTCAAGGCCTCGCTCACCATGGGCACGGCCGAGCTGATGGGCATCGCCTTCAAGGGCCGCTCGATGAAGACCGAGGTGAAGGCGATCCCCATGAAGGAGCTGCTCGCGAAGTCAGGCGGGGCAGAGCAGAAGCTCACCTTCAAGAAAGAGGGCGCGGGTGTTCTCTATTATTCGGCGCTGCTCAAGTACGCGCC
>JBKJSE010000420.1:0-5449 GCA_046595925.1 Archangium sp.
CCGCAGTCGCCCTCGCACCCGCTGCACTTGAGCGTCGAGGTCACCGTGCTGCGCCCGTAGAACTTCCGATCAGTCCCCATCACGGTGACCTCGAACGAGAGCGGCTCACCCACGATGTTCACGCCCGGCGCCGTGGGGCACAGAAACATCGTGGCCGCGCCTTCCGACGTCCACACGCCACCATCTGCGGCAGTGATGTCGACGTTGCGGCTTCCGCGGCTCACCAACACGTTGTCGCGAACCCGGCGCACGCGATGTTCGAACACCACGTCCTGCGCGAGCCGGCTGCCGCTGACCTGATACTTCGCGTACGCGTGATTGCCGCCCTGCGGTCCGCGGTGAAGCTCGATCTCTTCCCCGATGGGGATGAAGACCTCCCCGTTGTCGTCGGTGGTCCCGAACACGATGGTACCCTCGGGCCACAGCGGCGTTCCGAGCACACCCCCATCTTCGTCCTTGAGCGGTTCAGGACGCGGGACCGGCATCTGAAAGCAGCAGGCAGTCAAACCCAGCGAGAGCAGCAGCAGGAACGAGCGCATCGAGCTGGCACAGTGGCAGCGTCAGCGGGAAGCTGACAAGTCTGGCGAATGCAGCTCTGGCAGTGGCCAGGTCCACTCCACGAAGGACGGCTGGTTCGAAGATACGAGCGCTTCATCGCAGAAGTGCAGCTCGGGCGAACGCTCGTGCGCGCGCACTGCGTGAACCCCGGCCGCATGGAAGGCATGGTCATCCCCGGCGCGCGGGTGTGGCTCAGTGAAGCGCCAGGCCGTCACCTGCCGTGGACGTGGGAGCTGATGGAGTTCGAGGGCCGACTGCTCGGCGCGAACACGTCGTTGCCGAACAAGCTGGTGGGTGAGGTGTTGCGGCAGCGTCTCCTTCCGGGGCTCGATGACGCGACCGCGGTGCATGCAGAGCGCGTCTTCGGCCGAGGTCACCGGGTGGATTTTCTGCTCGAGCGCCCTCGCGGCGATCACTACGTCGAGGTGAAGAACTGCCACCTCGTATACCCGGACTCGTGCGGTTACTTCCCCGACTCAGTCAGTGAGCGCGCGACGGGACATGTCGAGGCGCTGACCCGGCTGGTGAAGAAGGGCATTCCCTCGACGGTGATCTTCACCTTGTTGCGGGACGACGCTCAGTTGCTTAGGCCGAGCGCGTTTCACGATCCAAAGTTTGCTGCCGCGATGCGCCGGGCCGTCAAAGCGGGGCTCAGAGCTCGCGCCGTTCGGCTCATTCCGAGCCTCGATGGTTTTGAGTTCGGCGGGGAAGTGCCGGTCGACGTGAGCGGCTCCGACGTGAAGCAGTCGAAGCTGTGGAGCGCTCGGTACGATCTCACCAGCGGGTGGGCGCGGAAGGACGGCAACTGGGCGGGCAGGGCGCTGAAGAAGTAACGCCCTCACCCCGCGCCTCTCCCGAAAGGAGAGTGTTGAAGAAGGCTTCGACAACACGAATGCACACCGTTCATCCCGAGCGCAGTCGAGGGATTACCTCTGCTTGGCGCCGCAGGTGACCCCTCGACTTCGCTCGGGGGGACCGGTGGCTGCCCTATTTACCAGCCTCGAAAGGAGAGGAGTTACAGAGAGAATCAGCCTTCGTTGGTGACCTTGAGGCCAGGCGCGGTCTTGAAGCCCCACGCCTTGATGACCTCGACCGCGTCGACGAACTTCATGCCGTCTGCCTGCTGCTTGCAGAGGCGACCGGACATGCCGACGTAGGTGACGACACCTTTGTCCATGTGGATGTGCCCGTTGAAGAGCATCTGCTTGCCGCGCGCGAGCGACGCGGTGGTGAGGATGAGGCCGGGGTCGGCCTTCGAGCGGCGCGCGGCGGGAACGGCGTGCAGCGAACCGTCAGCCAGGATGGCGAAGTTCGACGCGTACTTCTGGCCACCACGGCCGCGCGCGAACGTGTCGGAGTGGTTCGCCTCGTCGTACAGCTCAGTGATGTTACCGCTGCCCTTGCCGGTGACCTTCTCGTAGGTCGCCCGGTTGTCCTTCACGCCGGTGATCACGTTGTAGGTCTGCACCGTGTTCATGTCGTCTGCGATCTTCGAAGGCGTCAGCTCGGTGTGCTTGAAGGCGAGCGAGTCTGCGGCGTTCGATTCCTGAGAGTACGGGTTGAACTTGCCCTCGACCGTCATCTCGGGCTCGCCGTGCGACGAGTCGTAGATGGGGTCGGGCTTGAGCTCGCGCACGTCGTACGCAGTCGCGCCGTTCTTGATCATCCCGCTGACGGCGGTCTTCACGGCGTCAGGAATCTGCGAGCCACCGAAGCTCTTGGTGGCGGTGCCGACGGTCAGCAGTTTGGTCGCTTCCGCGGTGAGCTTCGCGGCAGAGGCCTGCACGCCCGCGTTGGCCTCAGCGGCGTCGCGGCGAAGGCTGTCGACTTCACCCAGCTTGGTCTGCAGCTTGCGCTTCGCCGCGGGGTCCATCATGCCGGCGAACTTGTCTGCCTCGGCCTTGATCGCCTTCTGCTCTTCCTTCGAGATGTTGCCCGCCGACTGGAGGATCGTGTCGACGTCCTTCACGTCGATCTTGCGGTCCGCCGTCACTCGCTGAAACGCGCTCTTCACGTCACTGACCGACATGGTTCTCTCCGGGGAAGGTACGACGATGTGGGTGTTGTCGGCGGATGTGCGCCAGAGTTGCGAAGATTTTGTAAACAGCGATTCAAATCAAGCGGTTGCACTCACTCGCCCCTGATCTTTACGATCACCCGCTTGCGCCGTTGACCGTCGAGCTCAGCGTAGAAGACCTGCTGCCAGGTTCCCAGATCCAACAGGCCCTTGATCACGGGAATGATGCTGGTGATGCGCACGCTCGCGCCGCTGCGGGGGTCTCGAACCAGAGGTATTGGGTCAGCGTCTTCATGCGAGCGCGATAGCGTAGCCGCTCCATGACGCCCACTCCTCTCAATGCTCCCGTGAAGCCCTCTGCGTTGCCGCTCGTCGCGCTGATTCTGGGGGTGTTCGGGTTCTGCATTCCTCCGCTTTTCCCCATCGCGATCATCCTGGCGATCGTCTCTCTGGTGAAGTCGGGTGAGCCCGCGTTTGCCGCGCGCAAGACGCTGTCGATCATCACGCTGGCGATGGGCCTCGTCTACGTGCCGGTGGTGGGCATTCTGGCGGCCATCGCGATCCCCAACTTCATCCGCTACGGCGCAAAGTCGAAGCAGTCGGAGTGCAAGAGCAACCTCAAGTCCGCCTATCTCGCGCAGAAATCGTACTTCGCCGAGAAGGACGTCTACGGCGAGACGGCAGACGAGATCGGCTTCAGCGTCGAGGGCCGCAACCGCTACGCCTACCGCGTGGGCCCCGACAGCGTGCTGCCCGCGACGAACGGCACCAGGTCGGCCGCGCAGTTGGAGGCAGGGTATCCGCCCGGCCTGCTCGAACAGGTGGGCATGCAGGGGGACGAGGTGCTGATGACCTGCGCCGGAGACATCGACAACGACGCCACCATCGACATCTGGTCGATCTCCACCGCGCAGCGAAACGTCAACGGAGAAGTGGTGCCGGCCGGCGTTCCCTACAACCACGTCGACGACGTGCAGGATTAGCCCGGAAGAGAAATTCCGGGGGGTTCGAGCGGGTGGTACCCTCGTCGCCTCTTTCATCCATGGCTGAGAAGGAAACGACATCGGGCGTCACGCGCACCGCCGGGCCTGAGCTCCGGTTGGTCGACCGCCGTGCGTTTGTCGGCTTCCCTGAGCTGAAGTTGGCGCCCGGAGTCGTCATCACCGACTTCGCGCTGCAGATTCCCGACGTCACCTTCCCGATGAATCTGTCGGGCGGCGCTTCGAAGTATCAGAAGAAGAAGCTCGACTTCGGCTTCCTCGAGATCGCCATCGAGGCCGAGGTCATTCAGCGCGAGGTGCGGGCCATCAGCGCCAAGCTGCCCGAGCTCGATGACGTGAAGCTGCACTTCCGCCCCGGGCACCTCGAGGTGCAGGCGCGCCTGCGTGGGCCCGAGCGCACGCCGGTCACCTTCAAGGTGGCCTTCGACGGCGATGGCGAGCGGCTGGCGGTCTATCTCTACGACGTTCGGCTCTATTCGTTCTCCACCACGCCGGCAGCGCGGCTGGGCGCGATCATCAGCGAGGCCGTGCGCGAGCTGGGTGCGTTGCCCGAGGTCGAGCGGCGCGGCGCGAGCGGCTTCACCACCCGCGTCCTGCCCGAGCTCGTGGAGCAGGCGGCCGTCGGTCGTGGCTACAAGATGCCGGCGCTCGATCAGGCGCGGCTCGCCGAAGCGACCGTCTCTTCGAAGGGCCTGCGGCTGCGTTTCAGCTCGGGTGGTCTGCCGCCTCCCGGCGCGCCGGACGAAGAGCTGCTGCTCGCGCTCGAAGGTGCTCGCGCGTTCGCCGATGCCGAAGAGCTGCTCGCGCAGAACAAGCTGGCCCAGGCACGTGAGGCGTACCTGCGGCTGGGTGACGCGACCGAAGCGCACCCGTTCGCGGTCGAGCGGCTGCTGACCTTGTTGGTGGCCGATCTCCAGGCGCACGAGCTCGTGCTCGACATCGCCGCCTCGCTGCAGCGAAGGCGTGAACGCAGCGCCACGGCGTTGTGGGCCGAAGCGGTCGTGCGGGAGCGCCGCGGTGAATTTGCCCGTGCGTCCGAGCGGTTCCTCGCGTTGTGCAGCCTCGCCCGGAAGAACCAGGAAGAAGCCGGCGCGTTCTTCTCGGCTGAAGCGGCGGCGCGTTCGTCGCGCGATCACTCGCCGCAGATGGCGGTCAAGGCGCTGCACGAGCTGCTGGGCCTCAAGCCCGATCACCTGCCGTCGCTCAAGGCCCTCGCGCGCGCGTCGGACCAGGCGAAGGATCGCGCCGGTGCGATTCGCGCCTATCGCCGTCTCGCTGCGCTCGCGCGCGACCCCGTCGATGCAGCCGAAGCGCACGTTCAGCTGGCGCGGCTGTGCGCCGAGACCGAAGACGATCTCGCCGGCGCGCGGCTGCACTGCGAAGCGGCGCTGCGGCTCTCGCCCGATCATCCCGAGGCGCTCTTTCAGCTCGGCGAGCTCTGTTACCGCAGCGGCGAGTGGCTGCGCGCCATCAAGGCCCTCGATCGCGTGCGTGAAGTCGCGATGGGCCGCCACGAGGTCGATCGCGTCGGCCGCGCCAACGTGCTCGCGGGCCTCGTGTGGGAAACCGGGCTCAAGCAGCCTGAGAACGCGCTGCTCCGCTTCCACGAAGCGACCGCGCTATTGCCCGGTGAGCCCGAGCCGCACTTCCTCTCCGCCCGGGTGGCGGAGTCGCTGGGCAAATTGCAGGAAGCCGTCGCGGGCTATCAGCAGGCGGTCGAGCTGGCCGGGCCTGCGCCGCGCACCGAGGCCATTCGCAAGGCCGCGCATTCGTCTCATCACGCCCTCGCGCGGCTGCTGAAGTCGAAGCTGGGCGAGCCCGCGCGGGCCCGCGATCACCTCGAGTCCGCGCTCGCCCTCGATCCGCAGGACGT
>JBKJSE010000432.1:0-3120 GCA_046595925.1 Archangium sp.
GTCACCCCTCGACTTCGCTCGGGGGGAACGGTGCTGTTCCTTAGGAGCGCAGTCGAGGGGTCACCTGCCGCGCGGCGCAGAGGTGGCATCTCGACTGCGCTCGATGCGAACGGTGGGTCTGTTCCTTCCTTCGGACGAAATCGCCAGCGAAGCCGGTCCCCTGCTCGGGATGCACGGTGTGCGCTCGCTCCTACGAAGGCGTGACGATCTCGCTGATCAACTCGTCGAGCACCCTGCCGGTCATGTCGCGCTCACCGGGGTAGCTCAGTCTCGCGACCGCTTCTTCGATCGGGATCCACTTCGCGACGTCGACCTCTTTTCGCATGGCCTCTGCGATCTGATCGATTTCTCCGGAGTCCCACCGGAAGACGTAGAAGCTGACGCACTTGAAGATGGTCTTGCCCTTGAAGCGGTAGACGTACTTCACGTCGCCCAGCTTCTTGATGCACACCACCACCAGGCCCGTCTCTTCGAGGATCTCGCGCTCGGCGGTCGTCTGCGAGGTCTCGCCCTTCTCGATGTGACCCTTGGGCAGCGCGAGCACGTTGCGGCCGGCCGGTTTGATCACGGCGACTTCGGTGCGTCCATCGACCTGGCGGAGCACGACACCGCCGGCTGAGTACTCACGCGTCGCGACCACAGCCTCAGGTTTTTAATCACGCCCGGGTCAGCGGGCACGCCCGAAATACTGAAGCTTCGCTTCTGCACCGAGCCGATACCCATGCCGGAGCTCTGCCAGCAGCTTGTCCATGCGACCCGAACGCACCATCGGCAGCAGCCGCTCGCAGTACGCCTTGGCCAGCCGGTTCGCTTCCCAATACCGCCAGCGCTCAGGCTCAGAGAGGCTGTGCCGCAGCTGCACCTGCTCGAAGAGGCGACCGACGAGAGACCCGGCCCAACGACCCACGTTGAGTCCCCACTTGAGCAGCGTGCAGACGGCAAACTTGTCGACCTCGGCCTGGGCCTCCAGCTCGAGCAGCGAGACCGTGCGCTCCTGGTTCACCGTGTGCGCGACGTAGAGAAAGTGCGAGACGCCTTCGGCCACCTCGCAGAAGTCACCAATGTCCGCGGTCATCGCGCCTTCGGGGCCCGCGGCAGTGACCCGCGCCAACAGCTCAGGCTCGACGTAGAGGGCGAGCTCGAGCCCTTCCGTTCCTTCGGCGACCAACAGCTCTTCACGCGAGCGGCCTGAGCCACCCAGCTTGCGCGCTGCGTCCGAGTCGACGAGAAAATCCTTCGCGCGGTACTCGGCGCGGATTCCGTAGATGGCCTCGAGCTGTTCCTGCAGCGCGTCCAACATTCGATTGCTCCCTCGACTTCGCTCGGGACCGGTGTCCTCAGTTCGTCATCAGCTTCTTCGAAGGCAGCATGCCGGCGTCGATGAGCACCTGCTCGAGCCGGCCGTTGCCCGTGCGCGACCACGTCTCGAAGACCTTGAGCTGCCCCTGCGGTCCCGTCGCTGCGAGCCCGCGGGCCGAGATCTCTTCGAGCACCTCGACCAGCGAGCCGAACTTCAGACAGAGCTCCTGGTAGACCTGTGCGAAAGAGCTGTTGCCTGCGAGATCGGCCACCGCGCTGTACGCGTTGCGGCCCATCTGCACGTAGTAGTCAGCCCCCACCACGCTGTCCTTGAGCGAGCTGTTGAAGAACCCCGCGGTGTAGAGCGAGACGTCGCCGAGCTGGCGCAGCGTGCGGATCTTCTCCTCGCGCTCTTGCTGCAAGGCCCGGTGGTAGAGCACCGCCAAAGGCTCTGCTTCGCGTTTGCCGTCCACCTCCTGGGTGAACAGCTTTTCCGCCTTGGCGTAATCGGAGAGCAGGTTGACGACGTAGAACTCGGTCACCTCCTCGATCGAGACCCGCTGCCGCTTCACCACCTCCCCGACCAGGTTTCTGAAGAATTCTTTCAGGGAACCACTCAGCACCAATTGACTCATTGTGACCTCCGTCGTGCTCGCTGATCGTATCGGCACGGAGGCGCGCTGACAAAAATCACCCAGCCATTTCGAGAGGTTGCGCTGGCACTCCCACATTCCGACCGCCAATCGGGCCCCCAGAAACGGTTGGCAAACTCATGGGTCGAGTGCCAGTGGGTGCCTTGACGCTCGGGGAGGCACGGTTATATCCACCCCGGCAACGGCTCTGGCACTCAACGTAGGCGAGTGCTAACCGGCACCTCAGCAGTTACACCCAGTCCCCAACACACGGAGCAACGACCATGAAGATTCGTCCCCTGCACGACCGGTTGATCGTCAAGCGCATCGCTGAAGACACCAAGACCAAGGGCGGCATCATCATCCCCGACTCGGCCAAGGAAAAGCCCCTCGAGGCGACGGTGATCGCGGTCGGTAACGGCAAGATCCTGGAAGACGGCAAGGTTCGCCCGATGGACATCAAGGCCGGCGACACCGTTCTGTTCAGCAAGTACTCGGGCACGGAAATCAAGATCGAGGGCGACGAGCACCTGATCATCCGTGAAGAGGACGTTCTCGGCATCATCGAGAAGTGATCTCGTAGTTCCCCAAACTCTTTCAAAGGACACAATTCAATGGCTGCCAAAGACATCATTTTCGATACGAAGGCTCGCGACGCGATCCTCCGCGGCGTCAACACCCTGGCCGATGCAGTGAAGGTCACCCTTGGGCCCAAGGGCCGCAACGTGGTGATCGAGAAGTCGTTCGGTTCACCCACGATCACCAAGGACGGCGTCACCGTCGCCAAGGAAATCGAGCTCGAGAACAAGTTCGAGAACATGGGCGCGCAGATGGTGAAGGAAGTCGCGAGCAAGACCAGCGACGTGGCCGGCGACGGCACCACCACCGCCACCGTCTTGGCCGAGGCGATCTTCAACGAAGGTCTCCGCGCCGTCGTGGCCGGTGTGAACCCCGTGCAGATGAAGCGCGGCATGGAAAAGGCCGTGGCCGACATCACCGAAAAACTGCACAAGATGTCGATCACCATCAAGAGCCGCAAAGAGATGGCTCAGGTGGCCAGCGTCGCCAGCAACAACGATCGCGAAATTGGCGACCTGTTGGCCGAAGCGATGGAAAAGGTCGGCAAGGATGGCGTGATCACGGTCGATGAAGGCAAGAGCCTGAAGACCGAGGTCGAGTGGGTCGAAGG
>JBKJSE010000046.1:0-7232 GCA_046595925.1 Archangium sp.
ACCGTCTACGGCACCAGCGGCAATCGCGGCACGCCGGGCGTCGCCAACGTCGCTTGCCCGTGAAACAGGCGGCGCTCGTGCTGGTCTTGCTCTCGGGGTGCTCAGCCCCCGGGAGCAAGTGCGGCCCTGCGACGGCGCAGGTCGACTTCGTGATCGACGGCGACACCATCGCGCTGCTCGATGGCACGCGCATTCGGTTGTTGCTCGTCGACACGCCCGAGACCACGCAGGGAAAGAACGACTGCTACGGCGAGCAGGCCAAGGCGTTCACGATCTCGCGCGTGGTGGGCAAGACCGTCTCGCTCTCGTACGACGAAGCGAGCTGCACCGATCGATTCGCCCGCACGCTCGCGTACGTGAGCGTCGACGGCGTCGAGGTGAACACCGCGTTGGCGCAGCAGGGCTTCGCGTGTTTCCTCTACGTCTCACCGGGGGGAATGGCGCGGCAGGAAGAGTTCGCGACCTACGAAGCGGAAGCGAAGACCGACCGAACGGGCATGTGGGGTGCGTGTACCGACATCCCCTGCAGCAAGTGAAAGTGCCCCCTCGAACCGTTCCTCCCGAGCGCAGTCCAGGAGCCAGTGACCCCTCGACTGCGTTCAGCCGGGTTGCTTGCTGAGCTCGGCCTCGAGCTGACGAGCCTGAGCCTCGGTCGCGCAGTGGTACTCCTGCAACTTTCCGCCGGCGCGCTCCACCCGTACGACCCAGACGTCGTGCTCCTTGGTGACTTGAGGCGACTTCGATTGCGACATGGCGCCGTCTCAAAGCAGTTGCCGTGCCGCCGCCAACCCTTGGGATTCGCGCCCGAGAGTCATCAGACCCACATGACGTTTTTCAGCCTTGAAAGCCGACTCTGCAAAGAGGTTCAGGTCGGAGCGGCTGACGACCACTCCCAGGCCGAGCGGTACCCACTCACGCTCTGGATGAACTCGATCCACCGGGCGAAGAAGGGGTGGCTCGAGAGCGTGGCTGAATCGCCCACCACGAACAGGTGCCGCCGCGGCCGGGTGATGGCCACGTTGAGCCGGCGCAGATCTTCCAGGAAGCCCAATTGCTGCTCTGCGTTACTGCGCACCAGGCTGACGATGATGACGTCTTTCTCGCGGCCCTGAAACGCGTCGACGGTGTCGACCTCGAGCTCGTTCAGATCGATCAACTGCTCGCGCAGCCAGAGCGCCTGCGCTCGGTACGGCGTGATGACGCCCAGCTCACGGGGGTTGAGCCCTTCGGCGACCAACTCGCGCACGCGCGCGACCACGAGCTCCGCTTCACCTTCATTGCGCAGTGATTCGGTGTGGGGCGCCTTGCTCTCGTCGAAGCCTTTGCCCGCGGTGTCCAGGAAGAGCACCGGCGGTGCGTCGACGGGGCTGTCGGGCCGCAGCACTTCGTGCAACGTGCGCGCGGCGACCGAGGGGTGCGCGCGCAGCTGGCCTCCGTACGTCTCGTCGCTGGGGAAACGCATGATGGTCTCGTGCATGCGGTACTGCTCCTTGAGCATGCGCTTGACCTCGTCGCCGTAGTCTTTGAGCAACCGCTCGAACAACGAGACGCCCAGGCCCTGCTTCGCGGCGTCCATCGAGATGATGGTGGGCGCGAGCTGTTTGGGATCTCCGGCCATCACCACCAGGGGTGCCTTCAAGAACGCCAGCAACGAGAGCGGCTCGATGGCCTGGGTCGCCTCATCGAAGAGCGCGACGTCGAACTGTTCGTTGCGCAGCATCGAGCCCTCGAGCATCGAGAGCGTGGCGCAGACCACCTGCGCACCATCGAGGATCGAGCGGGTGGCCTTGCGCTCGAGCACGCGGGCGTCGTCCATCATCTTGTAGGCCTCGGCGCTGGCCTCACGCGCGTTGCCGAAACGTTCGCGGCTGCGGCCCCGGTTGCGTTGCTTCTTCGCGTAGCCGAGCAGCTCGAACGCGTCCTCGAAGAGCTCGCGGGCCAGCATGCGATCGGGGTGCGCTTCCACCAACAGGTCGAGCGTGTGCTCTTGCAGGTGGGGCAAGACGCGCGCAGGGTGGCCGACGCGCACCGAGCGCAGGCCTGCGTCGAGGCAGAGCTCGAGCAGGTGATCGACGGCGGCGTTGCTCGCGGCGGTGCAGATGATTCGTTTTCCCTGCGCACCCCATTGCGAAGCGAGCTCGGAGAGCACGGTCGACTTGCCGGTGCCGGGCGGGCCGTGCACCAGCGCCACGTCGCGGGCCGAGAGCGCGAGGGCGACGGCTTCGTGCTGCTCGGGGTTCAGGTTGCGATGGGGCGTGAAGGCAGGCGGCTTGTCGAAGCGCGGCGGGAAGTTGCCCAGCAGGATCTCGCGGCGATCTCGTTTCTGACCGCTGTCCATCGCCTGCCACTGGGTCAGGCCCTTCTTCGCGCGATCGAAGGTGGCGTCGTTGGCGGTGACGTCGAGGCGCAGGCGGCCTTCGCGCATCCACTCCGGTGGCGGTCGATCGAAGGCCACCACCACGCTGTTGCGCGTGCCGGACACCACGGTGCCCTGGGGCGGGTCTTCGATCTCTGCCTTCCGGGGAGAGACCGCGAGAATGTCGCCGGGCCCCAGCCGGGTGGTCAGCCGCTTCTTCGACTCGTGCATGAAGGTCACGAGGTGGCGGCCACCCAGACCCACGTTTTCTTCGGTGGTCTCGAGATCGAGGACGACCAGGCCTCTGGCTTCGAGCTCTGCGAGCGGGAGCGTTTGTTTTTCCTGCGCGATCCGGGAGCGTTCAGCCTGGCGCTCGACCTCGAGCAATCGCGTGAAACGGACGAAGTGGTCGACATCCCGGCTCATGGGGGTGACTCAATCACTTTCTCGGGACTCCCCGGTGGGCCGAAGGGGCCCCACGTTAGTGTGGGGGACTCATGAATCACCTCGCCCACGAGCCCTCGCCCTACCTGCGCCAGCACGCCGACAATCCGGTGGAGTGGTACCCGTGGGGTCCCGAAGCGATCGCGCGGGCGAAAAAAGAGGACAAGCCGGTGCTGCTCTCGATCGGCTACTCGGCCTGCCACTGGTGCCACGTGATGGCACACGAGTCGTTCGAGGACCCCGAGATCGCCCAGGTGATGAACGAACACTTCATCAACATCAAGGTCGACCGCGAAGAGCGCCCCGACGTCGATCAGCTTTACCAGGGCGTGGTGCAGTTGATGGGTCGTGGTGGTGGCTGGCCGCTCACCATCTTCATGACCCCGGCCCTCAAGCCCTTCTACGGCGGCACGTACTTCCCGCCCGCGCCGAAGCACGGGTTGCCCTCCTTCGCCGCGTTGGTCGAAGGCATCGGCATGGCGTGGAAGACCGAACGCTCCGAGCTCGAGAAGCAGGCGGCCACCTTCGAGCAAGGCCTCACCGAGTACGCATCGATCGGCCTCGATGGAACGCCCGGCGCGTGGACGAAGGAAGATCTCCAGAAGGCAGCCAGCAAGATGACCGCGCGCATCGACCCGACGCACGGCGGCTTCGGACCCAGCGGGCCCAAGTTCCCCAACCCGATGAACCTGTCGTACCTGCTGCGCGCGTGGCGTCGAACCGGTGACGCAGATGCGGGCGTCGGCGCGCTGCTGACGCTGCAGAAGATGGCGCTGGGCGGTGTGCACGACCAGCTCGGCGGCGGCTTTCATCGGTACTCCGTCGACGAGCAGTGGCTGGTGCCGCACTTCGAGAAGATGCTCTACGACACCGCGCAGCTGATCTACGTCTACGCCGAAGCGCAGCAGGTGGCGCCCCGCCCTCTCTGGGGCCAGGTCGTCGAGCGGGCGGTGGAATGGGTGGAGCGCGAGATGACCGCTGCGGGCGGCGGCTTCTTCTCGGCGCAAGACGCCGACACCGAAGGTGAAGAGGGCCTCTTCTTCGTGTGGAAGCCCGCCGAGATCGACGCCGTGCTCTCGCCAGAAGACGCGGCGCTGGTGAAGGCGCACTACGGCATCACCGCTGCCGGAAACTTCAAAGGCGGTGCGACGGTGCTGGCCGTCACCAGTCCCCTCGCGGAAGTCGACGGTCTGCGGCTGGACCGCGCCAGGCAGCAGCTCTTCGAAGCGCGTCGAAATCGCGTGGCGCCGGGTCTCGACGACAAGATCCTCGCGGGGTGGAACGGCCTGATGATTCGCGGGCTCGCGTTCGCCGCGCGGGTGTTCGGCAAGCCGCGCTGGGCCGTGCTCGCCTGCCGCGCCGCCGACTTCGTGCTCGGGGCGATGCGCGCTGCCGATGGCAGTCTCTTCCGCTCGGTGCAGCGCGGCCAGGCGCGTCACCCCGGCATGCTGGAAGACTACGGAGATCTCGCCGCGGGCCTGGTCACCCTCGCCCAGACCACCGCCGACCCGAAGTACCTCGAGGCCGCCGAGCAGCTGGCCGATCTCGCGTACGAACGTTTCTGGGACGACGATCGCAAGGCGTGGCTGGCCGCCGCGAAGGGCACGAAAGATCTGATCGTGCCGACCTACGCGCTGCACGACAACGCGTTTCCTTCGGGCGCCTCGACGCTCACCGAAGCGCAGCTCGCGCTCACCGCGTTGACCAGCAAGTCGCGTCACCTCGAGCGCGCGACCACCTGGCTCGAGCGCATGAAGGAAGAGCTGCTCGACAACCCACTGGGGTTCGGCCACCTGCTGCTCTGCGCCGACACGCTGCTCGACGGCGCGGCCGAGCTGACGCTGGTCGGTTCTCCCCAGTTCATCGCCTCGATGCAGGCGGTGGTCGATCGCACCTACCTGCCGACGGTCTGCCTGCTGCGTCAGGTGACGGGCGCGCCGGTGCCCGAGGTCACCCGCGAGGTGTTGAGCGCGCGCACGGGGACCGGCGCCTGGCTGTGCCAACACTTCGCCTGTCAGCTGCCGGCGCAGAACCCGGCGGCCCTGGAGAAGTTGCTCGCGCCGCTGACGCGGAGCTCAACGCTCTGAAGTGGTGATGCCCATGCGGCGACGCAGCGTGGCCACCAGCATGAAGAACATGCGCGTCGAGCCCAGCGTGATCAGATCGTTGTCGGTCAGCTTGTGAATGGCCACCTTCTGGCCGTTGACGAACACGCCGTTGGCCGACTTGAGATCGTGGATCACGGCGATGCCGTCGTTCCAGTCGATCTGCGCGTGCTGCTTGGAGACCGAGTCCTCGTCGATCACCAGCTCGCAGTCGGGAGCGCGGCCGAGCACGAAGCTGTCCCGCCTGTCCAACGGAGGCAGCGTGGCGACCCAGAGATCTTCGAAGTCGAAGACGCCCCTGGGCGGCGCGCCGGGGTTGGGCAAGGCACGGGTCGCCAGCGTGGGGCTCCGACCAGCAGACGCCGACAGCGGGTGCTGCACCAGGACGAAAGGACCGAGCTGTCTGCCCAGCGCGTCGACGTCGAGTCGGCCGGTGAGCTCTTTGAGTTCACGAACAGTCAGCATGTCAGCGTGCGGCGCGGGGGCGTGCGGGGGCGCGTTCGGTCACGATGGATTCTGCGGGCCGCACCAGGGAACCCGCGGGGACTGAGCGGGTCAGCACCGCGCCCGCCATGATCTTCGTGCCGTCGCCTACGTGAATGGGCCCCAGCAGCGTCGCGCCCGGCCCCACATGAACGTCGCGGCCCAGCGTCGGAGCCCCGGCTTCCTTCGTCTCGGGGTCGAGCCCCTCACCGAGGGTGACGTTGTGAAAGAGGATGCAGCCCTCCCCAATCACCGCGCGATGGCTCAAGACCAACCCAGTTCCGTGGACGATGGAGATGCCGTCGCGCAGCGTGGTGTTCCAGTGCACCTCGGCACCGTACGCGAGGCGAATGAACCGGCTGGCGACCTGGGGGAGCAGGGGCACCCGCGCGTCCCGGAAGAAGGCCATGGTGCGCATGGCGATCATCATCTGAAAGCCGATCTTGGTGACCGCATCGACCGGCAGCCGCGACACTGAGATCTCATCCCCGTGGTACTTGGCCCGGTAGCGCTGCACGTTGCCGTAATCAGCGCGCACGGATTGCAGGAACGTGGTGAGCGGGTTGGCCATGGGGGAAGTGTTACGCGATCATCACGGGGGCTTCCAGCCTATGTCTGGGAGTGGCAGTTTCCGAAACATGTCCATCCGCGTCAGCGTCGTCATCTCGACTTTCAACCGCTTGCCCCTGCTGCAAGAGCTGCTCGACGCGCTCGGAAAGCAGACGCTGGCGGCCGATCGTTTCGAGGTCGTGGTGGTCGATGACGGCAGCCGCGAGGCCTCCGCGCCCGCGCTGGAGCGACGAAAGGATCCTTTCAAGCTGACCGTGCTCACGCAGGCGAACGCGGGCGCGGCGGCGGCCCGGGACGCCGGCATCATGAAGGCCACCGGTGACGTGGTGGTGATCACAGACGACGACATGTTGGTGCCGCCCGAGTTCCTCGCCGAGCACGTGAAGGCGCACGACGCAGGCAACACCGTGGTGCTCGGGCAGATCGCCGCCGACGAGAGCTTGGGTGAGAAGCCGCTCTTCGAACGTTTTCACGCGGAGCAACTGGCGAAGTTCGTCGCGCGCTATCGCCAGCAGCCGAACGCGGTGCGAGGCGTGATGGTGTGCACGGGCAACGTGTCGTTCCGGCGCGCCGACTACCTGGCGGTGGGCGGCTTCGACAAGACGCTCAGCCGGTCGGAAGATCGCGAGCTGGGCGTGCGGCTGCAGAAGGCCGGCGGCAAGTTGTACTTCGCCGAGAACGCGCGCACGCGGCACCGCAGCGATCACACCGACGTCTCCGTGTGGATGCGGCGCAACTACAACTACGGCGTGTTCGATTCGCGCATCCACCACAAGCACCCCGACCGGCTCGACGCCGACCCGTGGCACTTCCTGTTCCTGGTCAACCCCCTCTCGCGCGGGCTGTTGCTGGCGGCGGTGGCGTCCCCCCCGGTGGGCAAGCTGCTCTCGCGGGCGGCGTACAAGGCGGCAGAGACGGTCGACAAGGTGCGGGGGGTACACCCCGCGTTCGCGCGCGCGGCCATCGCGGGGGCCACCCTCACCTACGGCCTCGAGTACTTCCGCGGCGTGCGTGAAGAAGCGGGCTCGCTGGGCAACGCGCTCAAGGATCTCGGCACGCACAGCTGGAAGGCGCTGACCTCGAAGGCCTGACGGTGGTCCCCCTCTCCTTCGGTACGAACCAGCCGACAGGGAATTTGAGAGCCCACCGGTCGCCCCGAGCCCAGTCGAGGGGCCACTTGCGACACGAAGCAGAGGTACTCCCTCGACTCCGCTCGGGATGCACGGTGCGCGCGCCCTGTTCGATCAACGGTCGAATTACGCCGCTTCGTCAGC